>SXPB01000316.1 GCA_005776475.1 Planctomycetia bacterium | reverse complement strand
TTGCGCCGGCAAGTAGCCGGCGAGCAGCGCTCCGACGGCGACCGCACAGAAGCGCATCGACGGCGATACGTGACGAACGGCAAGGGCACGCAGGGGCTCGGTGCGCATTGCAGCACTGTCATCAAAAACAGCGCGCCGCACAACGCAGTAGATGGCACCGACGGCTCGCGTTGACGCCGTGATGGTCAGAAGCTGCCCGGCGTCACTTGCAGCGCGTTCGTCGCGGTAATCGACACCAGCGCACCCTGCGGGTCGAACTCGACCGGCAACATCTGCTGGAAGAACGGTGCGCCAACCAACGCCAGCGCGTTCGGTAGCACGATCGACGACTGCACGGTGCCGGTCGTGGTGAGGAGCAGTTCCAGAATCTCCGTGGACGCGAGCAGGTCACAGCCGACCCCCGCCTGCGGGAAGAAGAGTGACAGCGGCGCGGTGCCCGCCGCCAACGACGAGAAGCCGGTGACCATCACGATGATGGCAGTCGTCGGCAAGCCGAAGCCCGTCACCGTGAACGTCGAACCGAGCCAAGGCATCGAGTCGGCGATCAACGAGTTGCTGCCGCCGCTGCTCGGACAGCCGGCGCCGCTCGTGTTCGCGATGGCCGGACACGTCGCGGCGAGGCGTGCCACGTACGGAGTGACGAGGCCCTCGAAGTTCGAGAAGGCACCGCCGATCAACAGCTCGTCGTCGAGCATGCGCGTGCAGAAAAGGGAGGGTAGCCCCGGGCTACCCCCGGCACTCCATGGCGACCATGCAGTGCCGTTCCAGCGGGCGATACCGTTCACGGCAACGCCGCCGGCGGTCGAGAACTGGCCGACCGCCACGAGGTCGCCGTTGGGCAGAACGGCGAGGCCCCCCACCGTCCAGTTGAGGCCCGCGCCGAGCGGCAGCCAGGCAGTGCCGTTCCAGCGCGCGATGCGGTTCGCGGGCACGCTCCCGGCGACGCTGAACGTGCCACCGACCACGATGTCCCCGTTCAACATCACCGCGACCGCGGTGACGCCATAGCCGACTCCCGCGCCCAACGGTGACCAGGCGGTCCCGTCGTAGCGCTGAATGCCGCCGGGAAACAGACCGGCCGCGATCACGTCGCCGTTCGGCAGCAGTTCCAGTGCCGTCACCGGGCCGTTGAATCCCGTGCCGATGGTGGACCACGTACTGCCGTTCCAGCGCGAGATGTCGCCCCACGCGCCAGCCGCCAACAGGTCACCATTGGGCAACGTCAGCAGCGCGCCGACCATCGAAGGCTGGCCCGGACCGAGCGGCGACCACGTCGCACCGTCCCAGCGGGCGATGTTCGAAGCGGGCACGCCCCCGGCCAAAGTGAAGTCGCCGCCCGCGATCACGTCACCGTTGGCCAACACTGCCACCGCGCGGAGTGGCGGGTAGAGGAAGTTGGGCTGGATGCCAGCGCCCAAGGCCGACCACGCGCTGCCATTCCAGCGGGCGATGCAGTTGATGCCCCCCGTGCCGACGAAGGAGCCGGCGACGATCACGTCGCCGTTGGGTGCCACTGCCGAGGCGAGCACCCGACTGCCCGCATACACGACGAAGCCCTCGCTGGTGGGCAACCACGACGCGCCGTTCCAGATGGCCAGATTGCCCAGATCGGCACCACCGGTGGTGAGGAGGGTACCGGCGGCGGCGAGTCGACCCTGCGGCAGCTCGACCAGCGTGCGGACATGGTCACTGAGAGCGTTGCTCGAGCCCAGACCCAGGCCAAAGCTCGACCACTGGACGCCGTTCCAGCTCGCCACCTTGGCGGCTGCGGCACCGCCGGCCGTCCAGAAGGCACCACCTGCCGCGAAGCCACCACTGGCAAGGGGCGCGATCGCCATCACCTGGGCGTTGCAGCCAAGACCCAACGCCGACCACACACTGCCATTCCAGCGCGCGATGTTGGCCGCGGCGACGCCACCGATCGTTGCAAAGGACCCGCCTGCGATCAGGTCGCCGTTCGGCAGCTCGATGAGGGCGTCGATGCTGCCGGGGCTGCCGGCGCCGAGCGACGACCACGTCGTGCCGTTCCAGCGGCCGATCCCCGACGCGACCCCGCTCGGCGACGAGAAGGTGCCGCCGGCCACGACATCGCCGTTGGCCAGCACGATCAATGCTCGCACGTGCGTCGTCGAGCCCGAACCGAGTGCGGACCAGGCCGTGCCATTCCAACGCGCGATGTGCATCGCGCCGGCAACACTGGGCACCCGCAAGAGGCCGCCAGCGATGATGTCGCCGTTCGGCAACACGCCCAGCTCGAAGATGCGGCCACTCGACTGACCCGCGATCGGCATCAGGCCCGGCGCGAAGGCAGCCCACGTGGCACCGTTCCAGCGGAACAGGGAGCCACCCGCGGCACCGAAGCTGATCCCGGCGATCAAATCGCCGTTGGCCGCGACGGCCAGCGACTCCACGTTCGCAGGCAACCCAGCGCCGAGTGTTGACCAGGTTCCCGCGGCGGGCTCGTACGCGGCGATGTTGCTCGCACTGAGGTTGCCTGCGATCGTGAACTGGCCGGCGACGACCCATCGCGGCACCGCTGGACCGGGCCCGTCCGGATCCCACCACACCGACGCATTGACGGGACCACTGACGCCCGCGGTGGTGCCGGGACGCACGGCGTGTCCGCACTGCGCCGTCGCGACACCTTGGAGCCCGACCAGCAATGCGGCGACAGCTACGGTTCGAGACGTTCTGGACGCGGGGTTCATCCTTGGTCCTACAGGCATCGGGAGGAGCCGTCGCCGAGGCGCGAGCGTACCCGCGGCAGCGAAGAAGTAGCAGGAGTCGCGGCACGCGGTGCCGGCAAGCTCGCCAGAACTAGTGCCCTACGGACCACCGGACCGGCCCCGACGACGCGCTGCCGCTTGCGCGAACTCGCTCCCGCTGACGGGTGAGGCGCGGTCGGCCTTCGACCTGTTTCACTTCTTGGGCGGCGGTTCCGCCTGCAGGACGCGCAACGCCGCCAGCGTCGCGGCATCGATCGTCAGCGAGCCCGGCATCGCCTTGGACTCGGCGACGTCGATGGTTCCCACCCGCACGCGCCGCGTGAATTGGTCGAAGCGAACGAACATCGCGACGTGGTAGCGGCCCGGCGGCGGTCCGGGGAAGCGAACTTCGCTATTCGCCGACAGCGTCCCGTAGCTCGCCAAACCGGTGTCCTCGCACGGATCCAACATCACCTTCCAATCGCCTGCGAGCTGCTCGCCGGCAGCCACCTTCACGTCGAGCGGCAGCGGCGTTGCCTCCACCATCGTCACGTCGCCGCTCGCGGTCTCCGGCAACTGGATCATCTGCTTGCCCGGCGCGATCAGGTACGCGGCATGGCGCAATTGGAGTGGTTGCAGCCAAACCAGTTGGCCACTCGCATCAGGAATCGTCCCGGACTTGTGGCCGGCGGTGCGCATGTGGACCCGCGCAGCGGGAATCACCTGCCCCGCGGCATCGACGGCGCGAATCGCGCGTGGCCGCACGATGGCGTCCCACGCGACCGTGTGCACCTGCACCGCGTTCGCATCGTTCGGCCGCGTTGGCTGGATGTCGATCTCCACTTCGCAGAGCACGTGGTTGAAGGCGCGCAACTGCACCGTGCGCCGCCCGACCGGCGCTTCGATCGAACCGCGATGCCACGCCCCGGCTTCCTTCGGTGCAAGCAACCTCTCGTCGTGCAGCAGCCGTTGGTTGTTGCCGTCGAGCACGCACACCTGCAATTGCTGGCGGAACGCTTGGGGCGCCCCGTGCACCACCATTGCGAACGCGCCCGTCGCGGCATCGGGCACCACGAGTTCGATGGCGTCGCCCGGCGGTGCGACCGTCGCGGCGCCCGAACGGAACGGCGGCGGCTGCGGCGCCAGTTGGCGCGGATGCACGTGCGGCAACGACGCGGTGACCACCGCAGCCCCGACGTCGCCGCGCGCATCGCGAAACACCGGGCCCGCGAGCACAAAGCGGCCGTCGCCATCGACGGACACCGGCACGTCAGCGATTGCGCCGGCACTTGTTGGCCCCTGCGCGACGACCTGGGCCGCCGGCACGGGCCGCCCACGCGCATCGACGACGCGACCGCGCAGCACCGGCGCATGCGACGTGAGCGCGAGCTCGCCAAGTTCGAGCACGCCGTCCCGCAGCGGCACGGTCCGTTCGACCGTCACCGCAACACCGCTCGCGCTACCGATACCTGCGCCCGCACGCGGCGGCGCCAGCCGAGCCGTTCGCGAGCGCGTTCGCTTCGCAGTGGCCTGGCGACGCGACCGGGACACGGCTCGGCGTGTTCGACCTGCGCGAGCGCACCTTTCACGCTGCCGCTGTCGCCGATGGTGCATTCGCCGGCCTTCGCGCGCTTGCCCACGGCACTGCGGGAACGCGTGCTCGAACGACTGCGCATCAGCCTTCGGCGAGGTCGCATCCCCGGCGGCGTGCGGATCACCTTCGCCGAACGCACAGCGCTGCACCGGCACCTGCAGTCGAGTCTGGTCGGTTACTGAACGCAGCCAAGCGTGCGGCAGAATTTTCGCTGGGGCGGGTTTCCACCCCAACCGATCGAACTAGAGAGACGCGCGGTCGCCACACCCTCTGATCCCGAGGATCACAATGCCTGTCCGACCCCTGTGGCGGTTCGCCGCTTCGTTAGCGTTCGTTCTTCCTGCACTCGCCACCGTCGGCGCAGCCCAATGCGCCTTGCAGTGGCAACCGGGCGCGGCGGCGGCCGGCCCCGACGGCCAAGTCCATTGCCTCGTCGCGCTGCCGAACGGTGACGCCATCGCCGGCGGCGCCTTCCTCGTCGCCGACCACGCCATCGCCAACCGCGTCGCGCGTTGGGACGGCACCACCTGGCATGCGCTCGGCAGCGGCACCAACGGCACCGTCTACGCGGCAGCCGTGCTGACGACCGGCGACCTCGTCGTCGGCGGCCAGTTCACGCTGGCTGGCGGCGTGTCGGTCAACAACCTCGCGCGTTGGGACGGCACCGCGTGGCACGATCTCGGCGGCGGCACCAACGGCATCGTCTACGCGTTGCAGGCCTTGCCCGGCGGCGAACTCGCGCTCGCCGGCAACTTCACGAATGCGGGCGCCGTCGCCACCAACCGGCTGGCTCGCTGGACCGGCGGCGCATTCACGACGTTCGGCACGCAACCGACGTTCACGTCCGCGCGGCGCGCACTTGCCCGCACACCGAACGGCGATCTCTTCGTCGGCGGCGCCGGTGGACAGGCGCTCGGCCTGAATCGCTTCGACGGCACCAACTGGTCCACGATCGGCGGCAACAGCAGCATCAACGCAACGGTCTTCTCGCTGACTGCCACGAACAGCGGCGAAGTGTTCATCGGCGGCTCCTTCAGTGTGCAGTCGTTCCCGACCAGCCCCAACCTCGTGCGCTTCGACGGCGCCGCGATCCAACCGGTCGGCAACGGCCGCCCGCAGCCGGTGTATGCGATGGCGCTCGACACCGCCGGCAACCTGGTCGCGTCGTTCGGCAGCATTGGCGGCAGCACTGAGCTCGAACGCTGGAATGGTACGGCGTGGACGCTGCTGGGCGATTTCCCGGGCACCGGGGCGTACGCCATCCTGCAACGCAACAACAGCTCGCTGCTCGTCTCGACGATCGTGTCGCCGGTGGGCAACCCAGCTGAGTACAGCGTGCTCGATTGGAACGGCGCAACCTACGCGCGCGCCGGCGCCGAGAAGCCGCCCCTGGTGCAGACCTACGCGGCAACCACCGATGGCGGCATGGTCGCCGGTGGTGTCTTCACTGCGATCGGTGGCACCGCCGCCAACAACGTCGCGCACTGGAACGGCAGCACGTGGCAGCCGATGGGTCTCGGCGTCTCCGACACGGTGACCGCAGTCGCGGTCGCACCGGATGGCAGCGTGGTCGTCGGCGGCTTCTTCAACACGGCCGGCGGCGCGCCCGCAAACCGCATAGCCCGCTGGAACGGTTCGACCTGGGCCACGCTCGGTGCGGGCTTGACGTGGCCACCGCACCGCATCGTCGTCGCTGCCAACGGCGACATCTGGGCGGCCCACAACGGCGCCGAGCGCTTGGTCCGCTGGGACGGATCGACGTGGGCGATCACGAACCTGCCGCTGATCAACAACGTCTACGACCTCGCGGTGCATCCGGATGGCCGCGTGTTCGCCGCCGGCATCTTCCTGCCGTTTGGCGGCCCCGTCGTGTCGGTAATGCAGTTGGCCAATGGAACCTGGACGGCGCTGCCTCCCCACGGAACGACGCCAGGCTCGATCGATTCGATCCAGGTCCTGGCCAACGGCGACCTAGCGCTTGCCGGCGCCTTCACCCTGACGGGACTGGGGAACCACGGCGTGCTGGTGTTCCAGAACGGCGCCTGGTCGCCGCTGGGCAGCGGCAGCCCGTTGTTCGTCGCCGCAACCACGCAGCTGCCGAACGGCGACCTGCTCGCGTCGCAGACGTTCCTCCAGGGCAACCAGGTCGTCGGCCGCATCCACCGTTGGGATGGCGCCACCTGGACGCCGCTGGTCGATGCCAACAGCGCGATCACGTGGATGGGCACCAGCAACCGCGGCGAGCTGTTCGCGAGCGGCGTGTTCACTGTGATCGGCGGCGCCGTCGCGGCGACGTTCGCGCAGTCGACGCCGAGTTGCCCGGCGTCGGTCGTGCCCTTCGGGGCCGGCTGTGCCGGTGGCGCAGGCAGTGTGACGCTGGCGACCAGCGATCGGCCGTGGACCGGGGCCACGTTCACCAGCGAGGCAAGTGGCATGACGCCGTTGTCGCTGGCGCTGCACCTCATCGGCATCGTGCCGCAGGTGGTACCACTGCCGCTCGGCGCGCCGGGCTGCACGCTGTTCGTCGATCCGCTGATCACCGACGTGCTGCTGCCGAACGGCGGCATCGCCGCTGCGGCGGTCGCGATTCCGGATGCGACGAGCCTCGTCGGCATCGTGCTGCGCACGCAGGTCGTCGGCCTCGAACTCGACGCCGCCCTCAGCCTCGTTCGCACCACCAGCACGAACGCGTTGCTGGCGACGATCGGCGCGCTGTGACGCGGCGCGGCCACGCGAAAAAATTCTGCGCGTGGCCTTCGCGCCGTAACTCGTCGTCCTGATTTCGCGTCGCTGCGCGCACAACGAAGCGGCGACGCGGGATCGGCGACGGCACGCACCGCGAACGCTCCACACTTGCGTGCGCAACGCGGATCGTGAAGTCGCGCGCGCGGCGCATCACCACTTGTCGGATCCGTTGGATTTGGTAAGGGCGCACGTGCGAGAAACGCCGCCGCCCGACTGCCGTCCACGGTGCCGCCAGGGCACCGCCCGCCGCTCACGAACCTCGATCCTGGCCGGAAGTCTGTACCTGGAAAGCCGCCAGGTGCCACGCGTCGTTCTCGTCCTGCAGAGCACCGCCATGCACGAACCCGACTCCACTGCCGTGCCCGACTCGTGGGACTTCGATGCCGAGTTCCTCAGCGATCCCATGCATCTGCCGCCCCACATTCCCGATGGCAACTCGCCGCTGCTCGGCCCGTCGCGCCGCGCCCGCGAGCACGACCTCTACGACCTGTATCGCGAAGCGAACGCCGACCCCGAGCCCGACGAACTCCGGCCGCACACGATCGTGCTCGACCGCGTGTTCCCGCTGGTCGACGAACACATCGCGCGGCGCAACTGCGTGCTCGGCCCGATGCGCCTCGTTCTGCCCGAGGAGATGCTGAACCGCCACGCGCTGACGGTCGGCCCACCCGGCGTCGGCAAGACCACGCAGTTCGTGCTGCCGCTGACTGCGAGCCTGCTCGCCGACCGCCGCCGCAGCGTCGTCGTATTCGATCCCAAGGGCGACCAATTCGGCGTGCTGCGCGACATCGCGGTGCGCGCCGGCCGACCGCGCGAAAGTGTGCTGCGCCTCAACCTGACCGACCCCAACGGCAGCCTCGGCTGGAATCCGCTGCGCGCCGGCATGGACAAGACGATGGCGCACGGCATCGCTTCGTCGCTGGTGCTCGCCGTCGAAAACAAGGCGTCGCACGACGGCCCGTACTGGCGCAACAACTCGATCGACATCCTCACCGGCATCATGCTCGGCCTGGCGCACACACCGAGCGAGACGCTGACGCTGCCGCGCGTCTGCGAAGTCCTCGACCAGCCGCGCCCGAAGCTGCTCGAATGGTTGAAGGCGCACGCGGTGGCGAAGTTCGCGACGTTCCTCGAAAGCGGCAGCCACAACGCCGAGACCTGCCTCAGCGACGCCAGCATGCGCCTCGTCGCCATGCTCGACCAGGACCTCTGTGCCGTGCTGTCGCACGCCGAACTGCGGCTCGAACGCCTGTTCGAACGGCCGACGGTGCTGGTGGTCGAAATGGACGAGACGCGGCTCGAACGCCTGCGCCCGATCTTCAACGTGCTGGTGCAGCAGATCTTCGACCGCGCCATCGAAGCCGCCGGCCGCCGCCCCGACGCGCGGCTGCGGTTCCCGACCACCGTGGTGATCGACGAGTTCGGCTCGGCGATCGGCGCGATCCCACGCTTCCCGATCTACCTCAACACGCTGCGCAGCCGCCGCGTCGGCGTGGTCGCCGCGGTGCAGAGCACGAGCCAGATCCACTCGCTGTACGGCAGCGACGCCGGCGCCGTGCTCGCCGGCTTCTCCAGCAAAGTGTTCTTCCCGAACCTCGAACCGATCGACGCCGAGTTGATCAGCGCCGCCGCCGGCACGATGACGGTGCGTCTGCCCGTCGCCGACGGCCGCGGCATGCAGTGGATGTCGCGCCGCGTCTACCTGCCCGAAGAAGTGGCGCGGCCGCGCAAACATCCGATCCTCGGCCGGCCGGTGACGTTGCTGCTCGCCGACGAAATCGCGGTGCAGGCCTACCTGACGCCGAGCTACGGCCTGCTGCGGCTGCGGCCGGTGCTGCAGGCCCACCAGCGCCGCCGCGCGCGCCCGCGCCGCAAGGTGCCGCTGCGCTACGAGCCGACGACGTCGACACCGCGTCCGGCCCAACCGTTCACCGACACGCGTGGGCTGCCGGCGCTCGCGATCCTGCGACTGATCAGCGATGCCGAACGCAAACTCGGCCTGTCGGCCACCAATCCCGAAGTGCGCCGCGGGTGGCAACGTTGGCGCGGCGAGTACTTCGACGGCCCGGCCGCGGTGCTGCGCTTCTGCGAAGAACTGGTCGTGCGCGGCGCCACGTTGGTCGACTTGCAACTCGCGGCGACGGAGAGCCACAGCGCCGACCCGCGCGTCGCCCTGAAGTTCCTCGACTTCGTGCTCGCGCGCCGCCAGTTCACGGACAGCTCGCAAGTGCCGTTCTGATTCGGGCACCGCTACAGTGCCGACGATGACCCGCGGCGCCGACGACAGCGACGAAAACGAACTCGACGAACGCCGGCTGTTCGCGTGGATCGACGCGGGCCGGTTGCCGCAAGCACCGCTGCGCCCGTGCAACTACCTGCCCGGCCGCGAAGCACGCGAACGCGCCTTCCTCGCCGAGCGGCTGGCGCCTTCGACCTACCACGGGCTGATGGATCGCGGCTTCCGCCGCAGCGGGCAGATCTTCTATGCGATGGACTGTCCGAGCTGTGCTCTGTGCGTGCCGCTGCGGGTGCCGGTGGCGACGTTCCAGCCGAGCAAGAGCCAACGCCGGGTGCTGCGCCGCAATCCTGATGTGGTGCTGACGGCGCAGAAGCCCGCCGTCACCGACGAAGCGCACGCGCTCTACCAGAAGTACCTGCGCCACCAGCACCCCGACCCCGACCGCGACGACAGCCGCGAAACGCTAGAAAACTGGCTGTACGCGCGCGACATCGTCGACACCTACGAACTGCGCTACTGCATCGGCGACCGGCTGGTCGCGGTGAGCATCGTCGATGTGTGCGCGCAGTCGGTCTCCGCCGTCTACCACTTCTTCGATCCCGACGAAGCCGACCGCAGCCTCGGGGTGTTCTCGGTGCTCGCGGAAATCCAATGGGCGGCGCAACTCGGCGTGCCCCACTACTACCTCGGCTTCTGGATCGAGGGCTGTGCGACGATGCACTACAAGGCGAACTACGGGCCGCACGAAGTGCTGCGCGATGGCATCTGGCGCGCGCGGTGACTGCAGGTTGCAGGCGTTGAACGTTGAACGCTGGGCCGCCTGCGCCGCTACTTTGTCACGGGATGCGGTCCTTGTCCCAGGCAACGGTGAGCGGCGAGGGGATGGTGAGACCGATCTCGCCTTGCTGGGACAGGGTGAGAGCCTGCAATGCAAACGCGTGGCCGTTGAGGGCGGTGCTCGGACAGTGCAGGGTCCACTGGTAGTTGCCGGTGGCCGCGTTCAAGGGAACGAATCCGACCAGGAACGCCGTCATCGGATCGAGGGCGAGGCTGTTGCCCCAGGGGCTTTGGGTCCACGGGACGTAGTCGCCGAGGGCGAGCAAGGCGAAGCCGCCGAGGGGGCCGTTGACGCGGATGTTGAACAGTTCGTCGGCGACCACCCAATCGTGGAAGGTCTCGTGCAGCCAAGTGGTCGTGACAGGGACGGTGCCGTAGTTGGCCGCTGGGGTGCGCCAGTCTTTGTAGACCGCGTTGGGGCCGGTACCCGTGAAGGCCACGGAGGGGACAAAGCTGGTCGGAGTCGTGCCCGGGGTGCCGGGGATGTAGCCGCCGCGGACCAGCGAGCTTGGGCTGATGCGGAGGGTGCTGGTGTCCATTACGACGGCGTTGCGCGGCGGATACCCGTACAGGGACCATGCACCAATTGCCGCGACAATCGATCCGCTAATCGTCAGGTTCGCGCGCTGGAGAGATATAGTCTCCCGGGTTGTCGTGTAGCCAGGAAACGGCCAAGGTAGCGGATCACGATGCTGGATTAACCCCGTTGTGATCAACACGCTAGAGTCGATGACATACAAGGGGTCACCACTCATTTCCAGATGGCAACCCCGCAAAGTCACATCTACACTTCGCTCTATCCGGATGGGCTGGTTTACGATTCCCAGGCTATTAAAATACAGGTCTTCCAGAATCACCGAGCCAAGACAGTCCATCACCATAATAGCTCCACCCTGAGACGACAGACTGTTCATGAAAAAATTGGAAACCACGACGCGCTGACCCGCGGGGACACCAACAATTGACAGATGGCCGTGCAAGGGACTCTCAGAGGGCACGTTACTTCCCGGAGTAACGCCAGCCATGAAACCGATAATGCTAATCCCCTTGTCGATCGTGGTTGCCATATAGGGACCATTCACACCTCCAGAGCCATAAACCCAAATCGAGTCCCCAGGGGCCGCCACAGCCACCGCCTGCGGGAGATCAGTGAAATGTGCGCCACTTCCAGGCACATTGCTGACCTTCCAAATACTTTGGGACGCCAAGCCACCAACGAGAAACACCAACACTGGCACGGTAGAGAGGCGCATGATCATTGCCCTCCGGAACCCAAGGGAGGCTGGACAAACCTCCGCAATCCAGCCGAGCTGGCTACATATAGCTCGTTCCGGCCATCGAGGTTGAGATCGGCGACATGCAGCCCACCAATGGCCCCCTCAACATAGGACCGCCACATCTCCGATAAAGCGTTTGTGGTTGCATGAATTGCATACACCACGATATCACCACTCGCAGTCGCCACTACAAGTTCGTCACCCCCGAAGCCAGCGACCGCGTTATCGACGAGGTTCGTCACAAGCATAGCAGTTGCACCCCAAGCCCCTCGCAGGTTCGCGGCAGTAGGATGCAATTCGGCACTCACCAGCGCAGGGAGCGCCTGACCCTGCGGAGTCGAAGGTGTCCACTCCAATTGATAAATCTTGGTCGATGCGACCTCATTCGGCGCGAGTCCGGCGCCTGGCGAGTAGGATGACGGCCTAGCCTCGGGGACAACGGTCGGAGCGAACCAGATGCGGAGGCGGTCCGATCCCTGAGATTCATGCCGGACCGCCATGGCGGCCCCTCCAAGGCCGAGATCATCGCTCGTGTGAATCGACTCGGAGAGCGCATGCACGGCAGAAGTCGCCGAAATCATCACCCCCGGTCGCAATACTCGCACCCTCCCACCCGGGCACCCAAGGACCACGACAGATCGATTCTCCGCAACATGCTGCAGCTCAAACGCAGCGACTGACTGCTGCATCAGAGACGCGTTTGACCCCATGTAGCTGCGAAGTTTTAGGTGATCCACTTTACTTGATATGGGATCCGGAGTTGCCGTCGAGGCCCAAACGCCATTAAGCACTCCCGAACTGCTAGCGGAGTAGCCAACCAGCAGGTTAATGAACGAGTCCTGCGCCGGAACTGAAAGAGTAGGGTCGATTGCAAAGCCGAATTGCCAATTCCAAACTCTTACACCAGTCCCATTGCTGGATGTCGCCACTGAGCCGCCGTAAGGATGAACAAAGAACCCATCCAGCGTTGAGTCGCGCACCACTCTAGGTAACCAGTTGTTAACGACAAAAGGACCAGAAGAATCCTCCAACACAACATGTTCAGAATTTTTGGTGCAGTAGGGAGCACTCTGCAAGACGTCAATGGCGCCAAAAGGCAAACGAGTAAGTCCTGAGAAGGACGGGTCCGATAACGGCCCGACAAACGTCCAGCTGCGAGCGCCAGTGGCCGCTGTCAGCCCTCTCAGTTGAGCGGTGGGCGGCGAAATAGACGGGCTTCCTGCAATGCGCCAATAGGCCCCTCTCTGATCCAGCACGTGAAGATATTGGTCAAAAGCCCCGCCGAGACCAGGGCGCCTCGCCATCGCCCACGTGGCCTGCATGCACTGGTTGGTGCGCGGTTGCTCCTGCGACCCAACTTCAATCCAGAATCCTCCTTGGAATGCGCCAGCAAGCGTGCCCTGCGCCGGCAGCAGAACTCCAGGCGCTGCGAGCTCACTGACGTGCATCCACATCAACCCGGTATTCGTCGCGACAACAACCTCCTCAGAGTAGCTACTGCCGCCACCCCCTGCCAATTCGCCCACAACAATTCCATGAGCCTGACCGCCAAACGGGTAACGCCCCTGCAGAGATGTCACCAGATCCTTCTCGCCAACCAACTGCCCAATCTGATCGAACAGCTTGAGCCGGTTCGCCTGAAGAACGAGACAGTGGTCCCCGATCGCGTCCAAGGAATTGGACTCGGCGCACACCGCAATATCCAGAATCGCGTTTTGCAGTGAGAGGAACGGCGACTGCTGCAGCCCCGACAGCCAATGCCCGCGAACCGCGTGCCCGTCCGTGTCGCCGCGCCAAGTGCTGATCGCGGCAAGGTTGACGCCATAACCGAATGCACTCCAGTTGACTCGCATGAGTTCCATGTCGAACGGACCACCCTGGCAAGCCTCAGGAGTCGCTCCATACGTCTGAAGCTGGGCAGGGATCGACTTGCTGGCCGCATGCAAAGTCGCCACGTTGTTGGTGTCGAAGGTGACGTTCGCCAACACGCCCCGCTGCGACAGAATAGTGAGAGCCCCGTTCTTGACGAAGAAGTCGAGAATCCCTGGCTCTGGCCACTCGAACACTTCGTTCAACTGCATGTCGAAGAAACACAGGCCACCATGGATTGTGGCGCAAATGATCTCCGGCCCCGGATTGCTCCCAAGTACCTCCGCGCAGGCAACGTGGTGCGGTTCTGCAACTTCCCAATCCAGATCGACGTGGGCAAGCTCCGTCAGGAGGTCCTTCGACAGCTTGTACAAGCGACGCCGGGTCCCTGCTACCACGCTCCAGTCGCTGCCGTTCGGCACGGGAGCGAGCGCGAAGCAAGCGTGCCCAAGTTTGACGCTGCGGCCCTGACGGATCAGTTCCCTCTTTGGCGTATTGGCAACAGAGAACCTCGACACGAACCCGTCGGCACCACCGACGTAGACCATGTTGTCGCGAATGAACATCGCTTCTTTGCCACCAGGCATGGTCCCCGTTGAGCCTGGATTCACTGCGTCGTTCCAAGCTGTGTCAGGGCTCAACTGGTTGCTCGGCGGCGGGTAGCTCGGCGGCTCGCCTGACCTACCAAGAAACCACTCCTGAGGATCATCGCCACCACCCAACTGTCCAGCAGGGCGGGGCGTGTGGGTCAACGCCGGCACGGGAATGGACTGCCCCAATGTCGCCGCCCGTTGCTGGATAACCCCTGGCCACATGTCCTTAGCGATGTCCGCAGTTGTGTAGACCGGGTTACTGTTGTTTGGGAAGTACGGGTTGGTGACCGGCCCGAGATTGAACTGATGCCTCGCCCCGGTTCCGGCAGTCCATGCAAAGGTGTGGTGGGCCCCGCCAAACGCCGGATTGCCCTGAGCTACCCCGTGCGCCCTCCACATCGCTCCGTCGAGGACTCGAATCCAGTTGGTCCCGGTGGAGGTCGTGTCTTCGTCACCGACCGTGAAGCAAAACGAACGGTAGCTGGTGCCATTGACGAAGTGGCGCAACACCGACATGTCGTGCATCTCGAGCCCCTGGCTCCAAACGTACTGGTTCCAAGTCAGAAAGTCGTTCTCCGTGCACTCACTCGGCCCCATGGACGCCCCAGCCAATCGAGCCAGCGCTCGATCCAGGTCGAACTCGGCGTAAAGACGCTGGTAACTCGGGTTGATGGCGGCCGCGAAGGCGCCGTGAACCAAATGCGGATAGCGAAGACACGCGAGTGACGACTGCATGCCGCCGTTGCTGCCACCCATAAATGCCACGACGACATGCTGTTCGACATCAGCCGGTGGAATGACAACCGGATACAGTGGATTCCGTGTATCGGCCACGCTGAGCAGCGCCTTCACCGCCTGTAGCAACTGCATCTGCCGCTGCTCGTTGAGCGTCGTACTCCGCTCCATGACCGAGAGGACTGGATACGCCTCTATCGGCCAGTAGCTCTCCGTCCCGCTCCAATTAGCCAGTGTCGCCAGCAGCGGCCGCTCGACTTCCCCGTCATCGTCGTTGTCGTCCGTATCGAGGAACATCTGCTCGGAAATATGGCTGCGCTGTGTGGCAATGATCTCGTTGCGCACGAGGCCGTCCGCGCTGAAGAAGCCTCGGTAGATGTGTCGCCAACCGAGGCGAGTCTCTGTGTGATCCAGCGGGAACGCAATCGTCTCCTGCGTGTGAATAATGATCAGAATCTTCTTCACACCATCCCAGTTCGCGCCGGGACGGAACATCTCGAATGCCCCCTGGTCGACATAGGGCTCGCTGAGCTGGCCATACAGAGGGTGGGACTGCGGCAACGGCAGGCTGGCTGGCCTCAGGTAGCCTTCTTGACGAACCAAGTTCACTGCCGCGGCTGGATGCAACGGTGGATCGTAGACGAACACACCGGTAGTCGTGAACCTGTCGTCGAGGTTCACGTGGACGTCCGCTGCGGTGACGTTCGTGCCGTCCGTGACGTCATGCCAGCCACCGTGGTCGATGTAGTTGGCGCCGAAGCCTTCGCCATGGTTCCAGACGCCGTCGGGAACTGCCATGCGGGGAGAGGACGGAATGATCGCACCTGGCGCGGGCGTGGCGATGCAGGGATGGACCTTGCGCGGCGCGGTCGTCGAGGAGTGCGTGGCAGGAATCTGGGCTACGCAGGGCGCCGCGGCGAGCGACAGCAGCAGTGCGGCGACGCAGAGTCGCTGACGCGTTCCATCCTTCCTTCCTTCCTTCCATACTTCCTTCCTTACCAGTCAGTTTGCGAGCGGAACGGTGCATGGCGGCTCCTGAGTGAGGTTCGAGAAGACGCCCAGAAAGTAACCGACCCCAGGTAACCGGCAACCCCCTCAACCCGCCATGCCATGGCCGCAACCCGCGCGGAGCGAAGCTCACCCCAGTTCGAAGCGCTTCAACTTTGCGTAAATCGCGATGCGCGAGATGCCGAGCGCACGCGCCTTCTTCGCCTTTGTCCGGCCGCGCGACACCTGCTCGAGCAGGCGCACGTCCCAGGCCACCGATATTCACGCAGCGCCGCTTTCGCGACCGACGCCCAACCGCAGCGTCCGCTCCCGCGGCTCCGCGTTGTGCTCACGCAAGGTTTGCCGAGCAACAGGATGTCGTCACCGCGCTCGCGCAACGGCGGCACCCCGATCTCCACCGCCACCAGCCGGAAGAACATGTCCTCGCGGAACCTCCCCACCTTCACGATCGCCCGCAGATCCATGTGCGTCGCCGCCAGCAGCCGCAGATCGAGCCGCATCGTCTCGTTGCCGCCCGCGCGGCGGTTCGACTGCTCGTTGAGCGCCCCCGCCGATAAGCCGCGCGAAACGAACCGTGTCGCAAGAGTTCGCGCCGGATCACAGCATCGACTTCTAGGGTGCGTGCTTCTTGGGAGGCTCGCATGCCCATTCACACAGCGTTCGCACTCGTTGCGTGCACACTCCTTGCGGGTTGTGCAACCACGGATCTCTCGGACCTTCCCGCCCCGCCGCCAGGACGCAGCCTCGCGATCGAAGGCGAACTGATCTTCGTTCGCCAATCGGGCATCGGTCCAGACGTCGTCCTGCTGCACCGCTTGGGCGATTCGAGTCTGGGCTGGCAGTACCTCGAAGGCCCTCTCGTCGCGGCCGGCTATCGCGTCACAGTGTGGGATGCCCTCGGCGCCGGGCGCTCGACCAAGCCCGCCGATGGCGACTATTCGCTCGCAGGGCACCGGCGCCGGCTCGCGACCACGCTCGACGCTCTCTCCATCGAACGCGCAACGCTGGTCGGCCACAGCCTCGGCGGATCGTTGGCGCTTGGGTTCGCGCGCATGCACCCCGAGCGAACCACCGCACTATGCCTGATTGCCCCTGCCGCCTACCGCGAGGGAGCGCTCGACGGCCGCTGGTTCTGGGACACGCCGTGGCTCGCCGAGATCGTGCTCGGCGTTCTCTCGAAGGAGATGATCGTCGACTTCGGCATGAAGCAGAACTTCGCAGACCGAACGCAGATTCCGGCGGAGCTGCGCAAGCTCTACCTGCGCGAGGCGCGGCGTGACGGTGTGCTTCGCGCGCTCATGTGCCAGGAGCGGCAGTTGCTGCCAGACGATCCGGAAGCGTGGGAGAACGGCCACCGCACAATCCGCGCGCCGACGCGCTTGCTCTTTGGTGCGCACGATGCGCTGGTGCCGGTGGCGCAAGGCCACCGCCTCGTGCGCGAGATGGCGAACGCGCACCTGACCGTGCTCGACGATCTCGCCCACTCGCCGCAACTCGAAGCCCCCGCGGTCGTACTGGCGCACCTTCTGCAGTTCCTCGACGCCCATTCGCGCCTCGCCGTCGCTTTCGCCACAAACGTGCGTTGAGCCCACCCGGTGGGAGCTTCGCGCACGTGCTTCTGGAACACCGCAAAGCAAGTCGCGGGAACGTCACACGCAGTCCTTCGCGTTCCTTCACCATGGGACCTAGGCTGTCGCCCCTTCACGGTTCCAGCCACAGCAACTCGCATGCATTCCACCCGCCTCGCCGCCCTCGGCACCACGTTCCTTCTCGCCGCTTCTGCCTTCGCCCAGATCACGCCCGGCAATCTCATCGTGTCGCGCGTCGGCAACGGCAGCGCCGCCCTGTCCAACGCCGCCACTCCGCGCTTCCTCGACGAGTACACCCCGAGCGGCGGGTTCGTGCAGACGATCGCGTTGCCGACCACGGTGGTCGGCGGCAACCGTGCTTGCACCGACTCCGGCACCTCAAGCTCGCATGGCTTCGTGACCCAATCGGTCGATGGGCGCTATCTGCTCGCGGCCGGCTATGACGCGGCCGTCGGCACACTCAGCGTTGCCGGCTCCGCTGCCGCCTCGGTCAACCGCGTCATCTGCCGGATCGGCCTCGACGGCAGCATCGACTCGAGCACGGCACTCGGCGACGCCTACACCGCCAACAGCTTCCGCAGCGTTGCCAGCGTAGATGGCACTTCGTTCTGGACGTCCGGCACCGGCACCGTCCCGACGCCGGGCGTGCGCTTCGTCGCCAACCTCGGCGCTACGACGTCGACCCAGCTGAGCGGCACGGTGACGAACCTGCGTTGCGTGAACATCTACAACGGTCAGCTCTACTGCAGCTCAGCCTCGGGGGCGTTCCTCGGCATCAGCTCGGTCGGCACCGGCCTGCCTACCACCTCGGGCCAGACGATCACTTCGATGACAACCGGCACGGGCGCTTCGGCCTACGACTTCTGGTTCGCCGACGCCAACACGCTCTATGTGGCGGACGACCGCACCAACGGTTCGGGCGGCATCCAGAAGTGGACGTTCAGCGGCAGCACGTGGTCGCTCGCCTACACGCTCGCGCCGAATGCGACCACCGGTTGCCGCGGCCTGTCCGGCTACGTGAACAGCGGCGTCACGACCCTGTTCGCCTCGACCAGCGCCGCACTCAGCGAAATCGTCACGGTCACCGACACCGGCCTTGGCTCGGCGTTCACCACTCTGGTCACGGCCGCGGCCAACACCGCGTTCCGAGACGTGCAGTTCGTTCGCACTCCGAGCGCTCTGGTGCACAGCGGCACCGCCTGCGCCAACAACAACGGCACGCCGACGGTCGGTACGAGCGGCGGCGCCCCGGTCACCGGCAACACGAACTTCGCGGTCACCGCCGGCAACTGCGGCGCCGGCCAGTTCGTGATGTTCCTGCTCTACGGCGGCCCGGTCAGCCCGATCGGATTCCCGGTCCCGGGCACGCCGGCGTGCGTGCAGGTCTACTTCCTGCCTGACCTGCTGCTGCTCACGGTGTCCGACGGCGCCGGCGCCGCGGCCACGCCGATCCCGCTGCCGAACAGCTCGTCGCTCGGCGGGCTGCTGCTCGGCGCCCAAGTCGCGGCCTTCGACCTGTCGTTGGTCGGCTTCGACATTCCGATCGGAACGTCGAACGCGCTGCAGATCACTGTGGGGAACTGAAGCACCAGCCGCCTGCCACGCGGCTCGGCCGCGTGCAGGCGGAGGGTGCGAAGTCGCCTTGCGAGTCGGCGTGCGAAGCACGACGAGTCGTTCGAGGCAACTGAAGCACCGGCCTCCTGCAAAGCGGCTCGGCCGCGTGCAGGAGGAGGGTGCGAAGTCGCCTTGCGAGTCGGCGTGCGAAGCACGACGAGTCGTTCGAGGCAATGGATCGAGAAGCGCGATGCCGTCGACGATTCGACGCACCGTAGCAGGACCCCCACGCGCGCCGGGCGATCCCTCGATCTGGCGTGTTACTGTGGGAGAGCCGCCGGCCCAGCCGGTGCCCCGCCTCCCATCATGCTGCGCGCTCGCTCCGTCATCCTGTTCGGCTGCCTTCTGTCGCCAGCCCTCGCCCAGATCACCCCCGGCAACCTCGTGTTGCTGCGGGTCGGCACCGGCAGCGCCGCCCTGAGCAACGCTTCGACCGCGTTGTTCCTCGACGAGTACACGCTCGCCGGAACGTTCGTGCAGTCGGTGCCGCTGCCGACTTCGGCGAACGGCCTGCACAAGCCGGTGACGAGTTCGGGCACCGCCACTTCGGAAGGCGCACTGACGCAGTCGGCCGACGGTCGCTTCTTGCTGGTCGCGGGCTATGGCACAGCCCCCGGCGGCGCGTCGGTCGCCAGCAGCTCCAGTTCTTCGGTGCCTCGCGTCTGCGCGCGCATCGGGCTCGACGAGGTGATCGACAGCACCACCGCGCTGAGCGACGCCTACTCGCAGAACAACTTCCGCGGCATCGCCAGCTACTCGGGACTCGAGTTCTGGACCGCGGGCACCGCGTCGGCGGCGAACAACCCCAGCGTGCGCTTCGTCGCGGGCCTCGGCGCCTCGTCGTCGCTGCAACTCGACACCACCAGCATCAACATCCGCCGCGTCGATGTGTGGAACAACCAGGTGTGGGCCGTCACTGCGTCCGGCAGCGCCTTCGGCGTCTGTGCGGTCGGCAACGGCCTGCCGACGACGAGCCCGCAGTCGATCTCCCTGCTGCCGGGCTTCCCGACCACGTCCGGCCCGTCGCCGTACGACTTCTGGTTCGCGAACGCGAACACGCTCTACGTCGCCGACGACCGCACGACGGGACTCGGTGGCATCCAGAAGTGGGCGCTGGCCGCGGGCGTCTGGACGCTGCAGTACACCCTGTCACCCGGACCCGGCGTCGGCTGCCGCGGCCTGTCGGGTTTCACGGCGAACGGCGTCACCACGCTGTGCGCCACCACCACCGGCAACCAGCTGGTGAAGGCCATCGACACCGGCGCCGCTTCGCTCGTGCAGTCGCTCGCGATCGGCCCGGCCAACACGGCGTGGCGCGGCCTGCGGTTCGTGCGCACGCCGGCGAGCCTCACGTTCGTCGGGCAACCGTGCAGCACCACCTTCGGCCCGCCCTACATCGGCGCGGCGGGTGGCGATCCGGTGGCTGGCAACTCCAACTTCACGCTCGCCACCGACAACACGCCGCCACAGGCCTTGGTGCTGTTCTCCGTGAAACTCGGCGCCGTGCTGCCCACCGGCGTTGCCTTGCCCGGCGCGCAACCGTGCGTGCTCGTCCACGTGTTCCCCGACGTCCTCGTGGCGGTCATCGCCGACGCCTTCGGCTCGGCGCAGGTCGGGCTGCCGATTCCCAACGAAGGCGGATTGGGCGGCACGCAGATCGGTGTGCAATCCCTCGTGTTCGACGCCAACTTGAGCGCCTGGGCGCTTCCGTTCGGATCCTCGGATGCGTTGCAGATCGTTATTGGCAACTGACTTGTAACCGTCATCGCCGCGCGATCGGGCACTCCGCGGCGCCGGTAGGACGTTCGATACTTGTCGGTATCCAATTGGCGTCGGCGCGCCCGCATTCCTATCGTGCCCGGCCGTTCGTCGCCCTTCCCGGCGCCCCGCCACGATGTCGTCGATCCCGCCCAAGCGCATCACTCCAGGTCCGAAGCCGGACTGGTTGAAGGTGCCGATTCCGTCGGGCCCCGTCGTCGCCGGACTCGAAAAGACCCTGCGCGAACGCGGCCTGCACACCGTTTGCGAAGAAGCGAAGTGCCCCAACATGGGCGAGTGCTGGGCGTCGGGCACGGCGACGTTCATGGTGCTCGGCGACACCTGCACGCGCGGTTGCCGTTTCTGCGCGGTGAAGACGCACGCCGATGGCACGCCGGTCGATCCCAATGAGCCGGAGAAGGTCGCCGAGGCCTGCGTCGCGATGGGCCTGAAGTACGTCGTGCTGACGATGGTCGATCGCGACGACCTGCCGGACGGCGGTGCCGCCCACGTCGCTGCTACGATCCGCGCCATCAAGCGGCGGGCGCCGGAGATGCTGGTCGAAGCGTTGGTCGGCGACTGGCTCGCCGGCAAGCGCCAGACGCTGACGACGGAGGAGATGATCGCGACCGTGCTCGAAGCTGGCCCCGACGTCTACGCCCACAACGTCGAGACCGTGCTGCGCCTGACGCCGCGCGTGCGCGACCACCGCTGCAGCTATGTCGGTTCGCTGGCGACGCTGCGCCTGGCCAAACGGCTGCGCCCCGATCTCGTCACCAAGTCGTCGATCATGCTCGGCCTCGGCGAGAGTGAACGCGAAGTCGAACAGGCGATGGACGACCTGCGCGACTACGGCGTCGACGTCGTCACCTTCGGCCAGTACCTGCGGCCGACGCTGCTGCACCTGCCGGTCCGCGAACACCTGTCGCCGGCACGGTTCGCCGCCCTGGAAGCGCGCGCCGCGACCAAGGGCTTCCTGTACGTCGCCGCCGGACCGCTCGTGCGATCGAGCTACAAGGCGGCCGAGTTCTACCTCGCCGGCATGCTGCACCAGAAGAAGGCACTCGCCGCCGCCAACGCCGTCGCACCCATCCACACCGCTTCCCAACACGGATATCCATGAGCCTCGAACTGCTCACGATCCTCGACCAAGACGGCAAGGCCCAGAAGGGCAAGGATCCGAACCTTCCCGCCGCCGAGCTGCAGAAGCTCTACCGGCTGATGGTGACGACGCGCGCGCTCGACGACCGCGGCCTCGCCCTGCAGCGGCAGGGGCGCATCGGCTTCTACCTGCAGTCGACCGGCCAGGAGGCGTCGCACCTCGGCGCTGCCTACGCGTTGAAGGACAGCGACTGGCTGTTCCCGGCGTATCGCCAGCCCGGCATCCTGCTGCTGCGCCAGGTGCCGATCGAGAAGGTCATCTGCGAGTGGTTCGGCAACGCCGGCGACACCAGCAAGGGCCGGCAGATGCCGGTGCACTACAGCTTCCGCCAGGCGAACTTCGTGTCGATCAGCTCGCCGATCGGCACGCAGCTCACGCACGCCGCGGGGGCTGGCATGGCGGCGCGCATGCGCGGCGACGACACCGTGTTCATGACGTTCTGCGGCGACGGCGGCACCAGCAGCAACGACTTCCACACCGGCCTCAACTTCGCGGCGGTCTACAAGGCGCCGGTCGTGTTCGTCTGCGAGAACAACGGCTACGCGATCTCGGTGCCGTCCTGCAAGCAGACCGCCAGCGAGTCGATGGCGATCAAGGCTGACGCCTATGGCATGCCTGGCGTGCGCGTCGACGGCAACGACCTGCTCGCCGTCTACCGCGTCTGCAAGGAAGCAGTCGATCGCGCGCGGCGCGGCGACGGGCCGACGCTGGTCGAGACGGTGACGCACCGCATGGCGTCGCACTCGAGCTCCGACGATGCGGCGCGCTATCGCGACGCCAAGGACTACGAGGCGTGGAAGAAGAAGGACCCGATCGCGCGCTTCCAGCTCTACCTGAAGCACAAGAAGCTGTGGAACGACGCGTTCGAGAAGGAATGCGTCGAAGGCGCCAAGGCCGCGATCCAGACCGCCGTGAATGCGGCCGAAGCAGTCGCCAACCCCGGCCCCGAGACGATGTTCGACGACGTCTACATGAACCTCACGCCGCAGCTGAAGCAGCAGCGGCAGGAACTGCACGACCTGATGCTGAAGGGCGGCGTCGGTGCCCAGGTCGGCCACTTCCCACTCTGAACAACTCCGGCACACCCACGAGAACATTCCCATGACCGCGACTGAGACCAAGGCCGGCGAAGGCAAGACCGGCACCAAGGTGATGACGATGCTCGAAGCGATCCTCGACGCGATGCGCACCGAAATGCGCAACGACGATCGGGTGGTCGTGTTCGGCGAAGACGTCGGCAAGAAGGGTGGCGTGTTCGGCGCCACCGCCGGCCTGTTCGAGGAGTTCGGCGAGAAGCGCTGCTTCGACACGCCGCTGTCCGAGTGCGGCATCATCGGTGCCGCGATCGGCATGGCCGTCTACGGCATCCGCCCGATCGCCGAGATCCAGTTCCTCGACTTCATCTATCCCGCGTTCGACCAGATCGTCAGCGAAGCGGCGAAGATGCGCTACCGCAGCGGCGGCGAGTACACCTGCCCGATGGTGATCCGCTCGCCGTACGGCGGCGGCATCCGCGGCGGCCACTACCACAGCCAGTCGAGCGAGGCGTACTTCTGCCACACGCCGGGGCTCAAGGTCGTGATCCCGAGCACGCCGGCCGACGCGAAGGGACTGCTGATCGCGTCGATCCGCGACGAGGACCCGGTGATGTTCCTCGAACCCAAGCGCATCTATCGCCACGGCAAGGGCGAGGTGCCACTCGGCGAACACGTGGTGCCGATCGGCAAGGCCCGCATCGCCCGCGAAGGCACCGACGTGACGGTGCTCTGCTACGGCGCGATGGTGTCGGTGTGCGAAGCCGCTGCCGCGACCGCGGCACAGGCCGGCCGCAGCGTCGAGATCGTCGATCTGCGCACGCTGGTGCCGCTCGATGAAGCCACGGTGTTCGAGTCGGTCAAGAAGACCGGCCGCTGCGTCGTCGTCTACGAAGCGCCGAAGACCTGCGGCTACGGCGCCGAGCTGTCGGCGCTGCTCGCCGAGAAGTGCATCGAGCACCTTGAAGGTCCGATCGTGCGCGTCGCCGGCTTCGACACGCCGTTCCCCTACACGCTCGAACACCTCTACATGCCCGACGAGAAGCGCGTGCTCGCCGGCATCGAGAAGACGTTCACCTGGTGAGCCTGACGGCGCCTTCGGCGCCGGCCGACTCAGTTTTTCTTTGCGGCTCGAGGAACCAACACGGGCGAAACAACGCAACCGGACACGAGCCGCGGAACCCGCAATCGCATTCGACTGAAGCTTCAGGAGCTACTGCCATGGCACTCAAAGAATTCAAACTGCCCGACATCGGAGAAGGCATCGCCGAGGGCGAGATCGTCAGCTGGAAGGTCAAGGCCGGTCAGGCCGTGAAGGAAGAGGACGAGTTCGTCGAAGTGATGACGGACAAGGCCACCGTCACGATCACCGTGCCGTTCACCGGCACGATCGCCGAGCTGCGCTGCAAGGAAGGTGACGTCGTTCCGGTCGGCAATGTGATCGCGGTCATCGACGCCGGCGCGGTCGGTGGTGCTGCCGCGGCTCCCGCTCCCAGCAAGCCCGCCGCGGCCCCGACGCCGCCGCCAGCTCCGGCCGCGAAGGCCGCAATGCCTGCGCCCACTCCCGTGGCTGCGCCGAAGCCGGCGACGCCGCCGCCCGTTCCAGTCGCCGCCGCGGTTGCTG
>SXPB01000315.1 GCA_005776475.1 Planctomycetia bacterium | reverse complement strand
TTCGGAATCAGCTCGTAGCGGCGCTTCAACTCGACGTCGATGTCGGCCCAGCTCTCCTTCACCGTGTGCTTCAGCCGCACGAAGCGGTTGTAGGTGACGATCCACCACACCAGCGGGACCAGGACGACGACGGCGACGACGAGCAGGATCTCCATCTCAGTTCTCCAGGTCCTTGACGAGGTGCCGCGGCCACAATTCGCAGAACTGGCGCACGAACTCGAGTCTTGCCCGGTAGCCGGCCGGATCCCAGCGGCGTTGCCCGTCGCTGATGCAGAGCGCACCACCTTCGAGGTCGAGCATCGGCGGCGACGCGGCGAGCAAGAACTCCATCATGCGCGGGTGCAGCACGTCATAGGCGAAGCGTTTGTCGTTCGACTGCACGTAGAACTTGCGCGAGAACTCGGCCGACTCGAAGTCGATGTCGTCGAACCCGAACGCGCCCTTCAGCTTGTCGAACAGGCCCTCAGGCCGCACCAGCAACGTCGGCGACGGCCACGGCGGGTGCACGATCAGGTAGCTGAACCGGTAGGTGCTCGTCGAAGAAGACTTGCCGTTGCTGCGCGTCACCTTGTAGCGGAAGTCGCCGAGCACGATGCGGCAGTGGCGCGCGAACAGTTCGATCGTGCCGCGCAGCGTGTTCTGCGCCACCCGCGAATGGCCGCGGCGGAAGATCTCGAACTGCGCGTACTCATCGTCGTGGCTGGTGTCGTCGCCGGGGTGGTAGTGCAGGCCGAACTCGGCGGCGAGCGCCTGCATCTCGGCGCGCCGCTTCTGTTCGGCCTTCCAGGCGAGCACGCCGATGCCGATGGCGATCGCCACGAACAGGACGATGACGAGGACTTCCACCCGCGCAGGCTAGCGCGCGGCAAGTCGCCAAGCATGCTCCGCCTCGATGTCCTAGGGCCTTTGGGCGCGCGCGGCTGGCGTATTCTGCGCCGATGCGGTGAATTCCGCGTGCGCGCCGCGTTTCCTGGATCTCATCGCCTACGCCATGCATACGCCAACCTCGGTTCTGTCGTCCCTCGCGTTGTTGTTTTGCGCTGCTTTGTCCGCTCAAGATCCGTTGCCACCGCCGGCGGGATTCCCGGTCGGATTCCGCGAGTACCGAACAGGGGTCCCAATCGGACCGCTGGCGTGGGTCGATGGCGTGCTGACTGCGCTCGACGTCTATCACCCGGTTGCCGTGGCTCCGCCGAACGGCTGGCCGGTAGTGCTGCTCGTGCACGGTGGCAGTGGCAGTCGTCGGATCCAACCGATCGTCGATAGGGCCGAGCTGTTGGCGAAGGCCGGTTATGTGTGCTTCGCCTACGACGTGCGCGGCGAAGGTGTGACGACGACTTACAACACGCCGCCGTTCGACGCGTCCGAGGAAGCGCGCCTGCGCGACATGGCCGAGCTGTTCGCCCGCGCCGATTCGTTCCTGCCTGCCGGCGTCACCGCCGACGAGACGAGGCTGGCGGTGACCGGTGAGTCGATGGGTGGGCGGCATGCGTACCGCGCCGCCGGCTGGTCGGGGCAGGCGTTGCCCGCGCCGATCGCGCCGTACACGCACATGCCGCTGATCAGTGCGGTGGCGCCGCGCATCGCCCCGCTCGATTTCGCCGACAACTCGGTGCAGGACGGCATCCTGCTCAACGCCGAGGTCGCGGTCGGCATCTACCAACGCGGGCCGCTCGATCCGACCTACGCCATGATGGTCGCCGGCGACTACGCGGCGATCCACGCGTCGGCTGTGGCGGATCCGCTGCGCAACTACCTGCCGCGGGTGATGACGACGACGGTGCCGATGTTGATCACCAACGTGTGGGACGACGCCAAGCACGAACTGCGCGGCACCGTCGATGCGGTGGCGCTGCTGCCGCCGAGCACGCCGGTGCGCACCTGGTGGACCACGAACGGCCATGGGTCGCAGGACAACCAGGTCGAACAGTCCGCCAACGACGAAGCGATCCGGCGCTGGTTCGACCACTACATGAAGGGCCGCGCCAACGGCGTACCGTTCGAGCCGCGCCACGAATCCGGCTACATGCCGCCGACTGCGGCCGCGCACCTCGATCCGGGCTCGCATTGGGTGCACGCGCTGGAGACCTCGTGGCCGCCGGCGGGAACGACGACGTCGACGTTGTTCCTGCACTCGGCCGGGCCGCAGAAGTCGCTGACCGCGCTGACGCCGGCGGTGGTCGAACCGTCCGTGACCGTGGCCAATGTGTTGCTCAATCCGACCTACGACGTGCTCGACTTCGGTGCGGACGACCGGAGTCCGTCGGCGTTGACCGCCGCGATCGCGTTCGACAACGAAGTCTTCGCGAGCCAGCCGCTCGGCAGCGAACTCGAACTGCTCGGCCGCGCCCGCTTCGAGGCCACCGTCGATGCGTCGGCCGGCGACTTCCTGGTCACGGCAGCGCTCTACGCGATCGCGCCTGGCGGCGCGCGGCGCCTGCTCACCACCGGCACACACGGCGTGCATGCCGGTGCTCCCGGCGTGCACACCTTGTCGATCGAGTGCGACGACGTCGCGTTCGTGGTTCCGACCGGATTCCGGCTGCAACTCGAACTGCGCAACCTCGCCATCTGCGACTACCCGGGCAACGTGTTCGTGCGGTGGACGCCGAGTTTCGTGCCAGGTGCTACGTCGGTGCGCATCGCCCCGGCGACGCCGGCGCGGCTCGACCTGCCGGTGCGGCCGCGACCGCACGCATTCGTCACGCCGCGGCTGCACGCCGGCAGCGCCGCGGCCGGTTTCGTGCACAACCTGCGCGTGCTCGGCGGCCAGTCGCGCGCCGGTCAGCCGTACCTGGTGCTGCTGTCGGCGTCGGGATACGGCCCGGGCACCGTATTCGGACCGGAGGTCGTGCCAGTCAACCTGGACGCGTTCACCTACCTCGTCGCCGCGGCCCCGACGGCGCCGTTCTTCCCCGGGTTCGCCGGCGCCCTCGATGCCAGCGGCGGTGCCACTGCGACGATCGATCTGTCGGCTTTGGTGCTGCCGCCGTGGCTGCTCGGCGTGCGGTTCACCAACGCGGTGCTCGGCCTCGATGGCGCCGGCATCTACTGGGGCGGCGGCCCGGCCGAGTTCGAGATCCTGCCCTGATCGGGTGCGTACGCAGGAGCACCCGACGAGTGACGATCCGGTGCTCGTCGCCAAGGGCAACGGACGCGCTCAGCGGTCGGTGCGAAGCGTCGCCGGCCACAGCGCGCAGAAGCGCGCGACGAAGTCGAACTGCTGCGCCAGTTCGGTCTCGGTCCAACGGGTCTCCCCGTCGCCGAGCAGCAGGGCGCCGGCGGCGATTTCGAGTCGGGTGATGCCGCTGTCGAGCAGCAGGTCCTGCATGCGCGGATGCAGCACTGCGCGCGCGAACCTCTCGTCGTCGGTCTGCACCCGGAAGCGCCGCTGGAAGTCCAGCGACTCGAACGCCATCGCGTCGCCGTCGCCGACGACGGTGGCGCGCAGGCGGGCGGCCAGGCTGTGGGCTTCGAGGCGCAGCGCCGCGCGGGGCCACGGCGCCTGCAGCACCAGGAAACTGAAGTGGTAGGTGACGGTGCCGGTCCGGTTGCGGTCCGGTTCTTCGTGCGCGTGCAGGCCGGCGAGCACCGTGCATGCCATGCCGCCGAGTTCGATCGGACCGCCGAGCGTGTCGACCGCGGCGCGGTCCTTGCCGCGTTGCAGCAAGGCGAACTGCGGCCAGGTCCGGTGGTGCCCCGCTTCGCGCCCGGAGCTGCGCAGCCCGAACCGCTGCGCGAGCGCGCGCCGGGCCAGCAAGCGCTGCCGTTCGGCGCGCCCGGTGTGCACGCCGTAACCGGCGAGCAGCACCAGCAAGCCGACCGCGACGAGGATCGTGTTCAGCATGCCGCTGCGTCCGCCCGGTTCACTGCAGGTTCTGCCACAGGAACTCGAACGCGAGCGCGCTCATGAACGCCGCCTGCTTGTTGTCGGCGGCGCCGCCGTGGCCGCCTTCGATGTTCTCGTAGTAGCGGACCGGTTTGCCCGCCGCTTCCAGTGCCGCGGTCATCTTGCGTGCGTGGCCGGGGTGCACCCGGTCGTCCCGGGTTGATGTGGTGATCAGCACCGGGGGGTAGTTGCGCTCTGCCGAGATGTTCTGGTAGGGAGAGTATTTCGAGATGAACTCCCAGTCGCCGGGAACATCGGGATCTCCGTACTCGGCGACCCACGAGGCGCCCGCCAACAGCAGGTGGAAGCGCCGCATGTCCAGCAAC
>SXPB01000314.1 GCA_005776475.1 Planctomycetia bacterium | reverse complement strand
CGCGCCAGCTCGGGATCCCGATCCACGACGAAGCGGCGTTCGCGGCGATGCTGGGGTCCCTGTGAAGAAGCCGCTGCTGCACGCGCTGCGCATCGTCGGCTTCGGGCTCGGACTCGGCGTGCTGCTCTACGCCGGCTACCTCGCGCTCGGCATGCTGCCGTGACAGCGGGCGAGTCGTCGGTTTGGACAGCGCGGCCGCAAGGGCGAGGGGTTGCGCGCCCCCAACGGTGCGGCACACTGCCGACGCCACGATGACAACGATCGACCTCACCGGCGACTGGGAAGGCCACTACGTGCAGAACAACGGCCGGCACGGCATCTCGATGCGCGTGGCACAACGCGGCAGTTCGTTTGTCGGTCGCATGCGCGACGTCGACACGCTGCTGGTGAGCCGGCAGGAACTGCGGGCGCCGACCGATGAAACCGAGGTGCTCGGCGAAGCCGACGTGCTGTCGACTTTGCCCGAACACTCGACCATCGAAGGCGAAATCGAAGCGCGCGTGGTCACGTTCGTGAAGCACTACAAGGGCAAGAGCACGACGACGGTGTCGGTGGCGGGCCGCACGATGAACTTCTCGACCCCCGGCCACGCGGTGCAATACCGCGGCACGATCGACTTCGCCGGCAGCGAGATTGCTGGCCATTGGACGATCGACGCACCGGATGGCGGCAAGCCGATGCGCGACCAGTTCCTGCTGCGCCGCGTTCGCCCGGCGACAGAAGGCTAGCGCACCAGCGTTGCCGTGCCGCCGTTGGGCCCGAGCTCGCACTGCGTGCGCCCGACAACTTTGTGGGAGTCTCGCACTTCCACCATGTAGCTGCCGGCGGGCGCGGCGATCTGCACGGTGAACGGCGTCGGCACGTGGCCGTTGAAGCGCACCCAGACCTCGCGTCGCACGACCACCTCGTCGCCGCGCCGCAGCGTCACCGTGCCCGACCAGCCCGACTGCGAGCGCTCTTCGTCGAGCAGCGGGATCTCCAGACGCAGCATCGGCGCCTGCTCGCAGCGGAACGTAACCGCCACGTCGGTCGTGCCGACCGTCACTGGCATTGCCGCGACGACGTGAGTGCGCCCCGAACCGCGCAGCAGGTAACGGCCCGGCGGCACCGGGTCGCTGACGAACGTGCCGGTCGTGTCGCGATCGACGTCGTAGCTGTCGTTGCCGTCCTCGCGCACGAGCTGCAGCCGCACGTCGGTGGGAACTGCCGCGCGCTCGGCCGGCGTCGCGCGCACGGTCCGTTCCGACGCCAGCACCACGTCACCCAGGTCGCGATCGCCTTCGAACGGGATCTCGACGCGCGAGAGCCGATAGGCCGGCATTCCCTCGCGCAGCACCTCGATGGGGTAGCGCCCCGGCGGGAACGGACCGAGCACGAACGTGCCATCGGCGCCGATCGGCTTCGCCATCCCCATCCAGTAGTACTGCTGCGACACCGCCTTGACGCTGCCCACCACTGGTTCGCCATCGGGGCCGAGCAGACGCCCGCGAAGCGAATGCGTCGTGCGGCTCCGATCGGGGACGACGACGTCGATGCAAGTGCCATCGACGACCTGGCCCGGCAATCGATGCGTCGGGAAGTCGAAGCTGCCGCCATCCTCGTAGGCCTCGCACACGACGATCGTGAACGGTTGATCCGGCAGCAGCCGGACACTCGTGCCTGGATGCAGTTCGCCCGTGTCCGTCGTCAGCCCCTGCATGGGCAGCGGCTGCCCTTGCACATCGAGCAAACTGACTCGCCAACCGGACAACGGCTCCCGCCGTTCGTTCAGCACGCGCACCTTCAGTTCGTGCATCGCTGGGGCAACGGCATCCCAGGCCACATCGGTTCCTGCTGTGAGGTCGAAGGTGCGCTTCACGGGGGACTGCCCAAAGTCGGCCTGCACCTGCCAACGCCCCGGCGCGAGACCTCCGATGGTGACGCGGCCGTCGTTGCCCGTTCGCGTGACCGGTTCACAGAATGGCAAGCCGAACACGCCGTCGGCCATCAGTCTGGCGCGAACGCTCTCGCCGGGTGCCTTGCTGCCGTCAGCGCGTGCGGTCGACACTGTGACGCTCGCCGCGGGCTGCAACTTGATCTCTAGCGGCTCTGAGCGCGGCACGTCTGCGCGCACGATGGCAATCCGCGTCCCCTTCGCATCGACGACCCGCGCCACGAACGCCACGTGGCCGGCGGCGAGCCAATCGAAGGTGAATGAACCATCCGCTGCGGTGCGGTCGTACCACGGCTCCATCGCCGCATTGGTGAACTCATGCGTGCCGAGTTCGGCGGCGATCGGCGTGCCATCCACGTCCAGCACGCGCCCCTGCAACGGCGCGATCGGCGGCTTCATCGTCAGCACGACTTCGTTGCCAGCACCCATCGGCTTTGGCTCGGCGAACGGCGACGTCGCGTGCCCCGAGGCCCGGGCGCGGTACTGCGCCAGCGACTGGTTGCGCAGGTGCAGCTCCCCATTCGCATCCGTGCGACCGACCGGCAGGTAACGGCGCTGCGCGCTCTGCATGCCGTTGCCAAACACTTCGGCGCCCGCCACGGGCTTGCCGGCGGCATCGACCACGCGCACCAACAGCGGCTTGCCTCCACGCACTTCGAGTGTGGCTTCGAGCCGGAACGAGTCGGGCGGCGGCAGCCGCTTAGCCGACACGGTCGTGTTGCTACTGACGCCACTCAGGTAGACCCACCAGATCTGCGAGGGAACGACGTCGTCGAACACCGCATCGCCCGCGACGTCGGTCATGGCGAAGCGCGGGTCACCAGCCATTCCGCAGAGTGCGACCAATTCCCCCGCGACCACCTTCGGCTCCTCATCGCGCCGCACATGCACTGTGATGCGGCGGCGGGGCTTTCGTTCCTGCGGCCTCGCGACTTCGGGCGCCGACACGACATCGACCGCCGTGCGCGCATCGGTGCGCTCCTCCCCATCGCCGGCTGCAGCTACGACACGTTCTGCAACCTCACCCGACTCCACCGGAAGCGTCGGCTCGTCATCGCAGAACCCCAACCACCCACCAACCAACACGACCACCGCCGCCATCGCGAGCAACGCCGGCTTCCACGCTTTCGTCGAGGCCACCGCCGCCGACTTCGGCACGTGCGCCATCACCACCTGCCGCGTGCGCGCCAGATCCTGCGCCATCAGCGTGGTGCCGACGAGCCCGGCCGTCGCGAGCCCCGCCGGCAGCAGGGTGCGCAGCCGGTCGAGTCCACGCACGATCTGCGTGCGCACCGTTCCGGCCGGACGCCCGAGCGCTTCGCCGATCTCCTTCGCCGTGAGCCCGTGCTGCACGTGCAGCGTCACCACTTCGCGGAACGGCGGCGCCAGTTCGACCAGTGCCGCGGCGAGCAACCGCTGGAACTCACCTTCTTGGCTCGCGCGCACCGGATCGTCGGTCGCGAGCAGCGTGCCGAGCAATTCGGCATCGGCGCCGACGCGATGCCGCGCGGTGTCGCGCTGCTGGTTGCGCGCATGGTTCGCCAGGATGCCGAGCAACCACGGCAGCAGCGCCCGATTCTCGTCCCAGGTGCCGGCGCGGTCGATCGCCACCAACCACGTCGATTGCAGCAAGTCCGCGGCCCGCGCCGCGTCGCCGCCCGCCAGATACGACGCCACCCGCGCCAGTTCGGGCGCCACCCGATCGAACACCGTGGCCAAAGCCCCGGGATCACCGCGGCGGCAGAACTGCACGAACAACGACTCGAGCGTAGGGGAGGTCATCGCACCCGTTCTTGTCGGAGCCGCGTGCCGTGCGCCCACGATTGCAGGACTTTCTCGGCGCGTGTGGGCAAGCCCGGGCTCACGGCGCTTTGCCGACGATCACGACTCTCGGTTCGGAACGGCGGTCGAGCCACTGCAGCAACTGCGCCAAGTCATCGCGCCCCATCGCCACGCATCCCGACGTCGCCTCATTCGGACTCTTCCAGACGTGCAGGAAGATCGCGCTGCCTCGCCCCGGCACCACCGGCG
>SXPB01000313.1 GCA_005776475.1 Planctomycetia bacterium | reverse complement strand
CGCGAAGAAGTAGTCGCGTTTGCCCGGACGCCGCAACGCGGGATCGGCAACGCACGGGATCTGGCAACCAAGTTGCTCGACGCCATCGGTCCCGCTGCGTCGTCTCCTTCTGCGAGATGGCGCCGGCTCGGCGACGTTCGTGTTCGGTAGCTCAGCGGCAGCACTGCCATGGACTTGAAGCACGCGCTGAAGCAACTCCAGGCCAAGGACGCAGTGGGCAAGGCGCAGCCTGCTCCCTCGCGGCCGAGCGCGCCGATGCCCAAGGCGCCGCTGGTCGAGATCTTCCACTCCGTGCAAGGCGAAGGTCGCTTCGTCGGCGTGCCGATGGCGTTCTTGCGCGTTGCCACCTGTCCGCTGCGTTGCCTCTACTGCGACACGCCGCACAGCTACACCGCGACGCCGACGTTTCCGGTTTCGTTGGCCGTTCGCAAGGCAACCGAAGGCAACCCGGTGGCCGCCGATCGTGCGGCTGAACTCGTGCGCCAGGTGGTCGCTGCGTGCGAGCCCGGGGCGAAAACGAACCGCGTCAGCGTCACCGGCGGCGAACCGCTCGTCTTCCCCGAGTTCGTGCGCGAGTTCGCCCGGACCGTGCGGAACAAGGGCATGCGCGTGCACCTTGAAACCGCGGCGATCGATGCGAATGCGCTCGCGCTCTGCATCGACCAGATCGACCACCTGAGTGCCGACTACAAACTGCCGGAGACGCTCGGCGCACCCGTGAAGGCGGAGTTGGCGCTGGCACCCGGGGCGTCCTACGGCGCCATCCATCGGCGCTGCTGCGAGATCGCGATCCAGCGTGGTGCCAGTGTCGACGTGAAGATCGTGCTGACCGACCGCGTCACCGACCAGAGCCTCGAACAGGCCCTCACCGAACTCGGTCCCGTGCGCGAGAAGATCCTGCTGGTGCTGCAGCCGGTGACGCCGTTCGGCGAAGCCAAGAAGCCGGTGGGGCGGAGCGATCTCGCGCGCTTTCTCGCGCAGGTGCAGCGGGCCCAGTTCGATGTCCGGGTGCTGCCGCAGGTCCACAAGACGCTGCAGATCCCGTGATGTGGCCCGTTGCGGGCCGTTGCGGGCGGATCGCCGCGTCGGCTCGGCGTGGCACGGGAACTGCTAGACTCGCGCGGATGCGGTTCGTTGTCGGTCTGTTCTGCGTGCTCTGGCTCGCACTTGTGGTGCGGGCCCAGGACTCTTCGGCGACGTGCCGCATCTGCCAGACGCACGGCAGCGTCGTCTGTGGCAAGCACGGTCGCGAGCTGGCGCGCGAGCAGAGCCCGACGGTCGTGCACTGCAGCGTCGCCGTCGAGTGCAAGGTGTGCGCCGGGGCCCTGGCCAACGACTGCAAGCAGTGCGCGAACCCGACCGTCGAGCAGTCCCTGGCGCAACGGCAGAAGCTGGGCAAGGAATGGCTGGCCAAACGACGCCAGACGATCGATGCGCTGACGGCGCGCGAGCCGTTCCATCACCTGGCGACGCCGCACTTCGACCTCGCGTTCACGTTGAAGCCGGCGACGGTCGGCAAGGACAAGCTCGACACCCATGCGCGGCTGCACCTGTTCGGCGAGCGACTGGAAACGCTGCGCGCGACGTTCTTGCAGGTGCTCGAAGTGCCCGACGCCGACCTGCCCGACCGGTGCACGGTGGTGATGAACGAGGAGCCCAAGGACCACGGGATCCTCGGCCCGCGCCTGACCGGGCTCGGCACCGCCAACTCGGTGGGCCTGAAGCTGATGGGGCCCGAGTACGTCTTCAGCATGTGGAACGACAAGCGGTCGTTGCCCGACGACGAGGCCGTGCATCGCAACCTGGTGCACAACGTGACGCACCTGCTGCTCAGCCAGATGAAGCCGGCGATGTTTCTCGGCAACCGTTCGCACGGTTGGATCGACGAAGGCGTCGCGCACTGGTTCGAGGACAAGCTGGTCGGCAAGTGCACCAACTTCTGCTTCGAAGAGGTGCTGATGATGCCGGGGGCCGGCTTCAAGGGTGGGCAGTGGCGGCCCGCGGTGCGCAAGCTCGTCGACGAAGGCAAGGCGGTCACGTTCGCGGCGCTGTCGTCGCGCAACACCGACCAGCTGACGTTCGTCGAACACGCGTTCGCGTTCGCCTACGTCGATTTCCTGGTCACCGCCAAGGGCGGTGCGAAGTTCCGCGACCTGCTGCGGTTGGTGAAGAGCAAGACGGAGACGCGGGATGCGCTGGCCAAGGTCTACGGTAACAACCCGATCACGATCGATGGAGAGTTCCTGCCATGGGTGAAAGCCAACTACGCCCTGTTGCCGAAGTGATGCGTTTGCGTTCGTCCGTGGTCGGCGCCGTCGTGGCGCTGGTCGCGTCGGCCGATGCTGGCCTGGCGCAAGGAGTCGCCTACCGCGAGCGGTGGGGCTACCTGCATCTCGAAGAACGCCGCGCCGAAGTGCGCCAGGAGCTCGTCGGGCGCGATGCCGAGATGCAGGCGCGCGTCGCCGAGTTGTTGGCTGCCCCGGACGGCGGCATCCCGTTCGTGCCGGCGGCGAAGGCCCTCGCGGCGCTGCGCGGCCAGACCTACGACGATGCGTTCCTGCTGCGCACGACGATCGGTTCCTACGTGCTGCCCGAAGTGTGCGACCCCGAGGCACAGAACGAAGTCTGCCGCAGTGCCAACCTGACGTTGTTCCTGCCGTTCGCAGTGCCTTTGCCCGGGGACCACGCGTTCGAATACGTCGTGCACGACTACAAGGGCGAGGTCGTGTGGCAGGTCGCGATCGGTGAGAAGGCCGATCTGCACGATCTGCGCATGGGCAACCGCACCGCCAAGGTGCCGGTCGATGGTCTCGTCGACGGCGCCTATTCCGTGGTGTTGCGCACGCGCCTCGGCGGTGCCGCGCCGGCGGCTGGTGCCCCTGAACGCGCTTGGACGTTCCACGTGCTGCGTGGCTACCAGGAACGCGCCGAGCGGGCGATGACGGCGGCGCGCGAACGCAGCGCGCTCACCGCGCCGCGCGATCACGGCCTGTTGCTCGGAGCCGTGCAGGCGGTGTCGCGCGCTTACCACGGCGAAGCCTTCCTCGGCCGCAGCGATGCCGTGAAGGATCTGCTGCATCTCGAGCACTTGCTCGCCACGCTCGAAGCGGGGCGGCCGGTGGAGCAGCATTTTCATGGCGATCGGCTGCTGCTGTTGCCCACTGCCGGCGGGATGCCGTTGCAGTGCATCCTGCGGCTGGCGCAGGGGGCCGGGCGTCCGTTCGTAGTCGTGATCGCCGGGGCGCCGAGTTACGACGGCGGCTTCAACAAGCCGGCGGCGCCGGTCACGCGCGAACCGGGTTGGTTGGCGCGCGAGTTTCCTGGTTTTGGCGGTGGCGAGACCTTCCATGTCGCCTTCCTCGAGTCGCCCGGCGGGCGCGACTACGCCGCGGCGCTGCGTTCGGCATTGCCGCTGCTGCAGCGGTTGGTCGGCCCCGACACCGAGAAGCCCGTGCTCGTCGCCGAACGCGAAGCGGCCGCGATCGTGGCGCTTCGCATCGGTGAGTTCCGCGACCAGGTCGCGGGTCTCGTCCTGGTGGGCAGCGGCGCGATGACGCCGCAAGGACTGGCGGCGCTCGGTGACTTGCCGGTCCGGGTGGTGGCGCAGCGTGGTGCTGGCGAAGAATCGCTGGGTCGCATGCTCGACTACGTCGCGCACAAGCAGAAGGACGGCGGCTGGCAAGGCGACATCGCGTGGCTGCAGACCGGGCGGCCGGCGTGGGCGCTTGGCTTGCCGATGCTGCGCGAGCCGCTGCTCACGTGGCTCGACGAACGCGGCAAGAAGGCGAAGTGACCGACGCGCCGGTCGGCGTCAGAGTTCGCGTTCCTTGACCAGTTCGCGGACCAGCAGCACGAGGTCCTTGGGCTTGACCGGCTTCAGCAGCCAGGCGCCCGGCCACAACTCGGATGCGGACAACGACGACTGCCGGCGTTCGCTGCCACTCACGACCAGCACGGGCAGGTTCACGTGGCCGGCCGCGCGCAGATCGCGCACCACGTCGGCCCCGGACATGGTGGGCAGGCTCATGTCGAGCACGATGAGACTCGGCGTGTGTTCACGCAGGCGACGCAGCGCCTGTAGTCCGTCGCGGGCGACATCGACCACATGGCCATCCCGGGCGAGCGCCCGCGCAAACACTTCTGCAGTCAGGGGCTCGTCTTCGACCAGGAGCACGCGGGTGCTGCGCTGGGTACGCACGGGCTCGGCCGTGCGTTCGGGCGCGCCGAGAAGGGCGGTGGCGGGGGGCTGGATCAGCGTGGGCATGCGTTGGTCTCTCCTTCCAACAGCCGGGCTATCGGCTCTGGCGACGCCCATGCTGAGGCGTTTTCCCCGCTGCGACCGCCGGGACCGTTGCCGCGACTCAGCTGGGGTTGCGCCGCAACAGCACCAGCGTTTGCTCGGCGAGGAACCGGCGCAACGCGCGCACCGCCACGACCTCCAGTCCCGCCGCCGCACATTCGGCCAGGAAGGCGCGGCGCGGCACCGCGCTGCGACCGCTCTTCTTCTTGCCGAACCAGCGCCGCACCGTGCGCCGCACGTGCTGCAGGCTGTGCGCATCGAAGAAGGACACGACAATCGGACCCCTGGCGACGCGGCCGAGTTCGCGCAGGATGTCGATTCTTTCGGCAGGTGTCGGAATGTGCTGCAGCAGGCGATGGCACAGCACGCCGGCGAACGTGAAGTCGGCGAACGGCAGCGCGTGCACGCTGGCACACGCGCGCGGTCGCTCGGGGCCGGCGGCGACGAGCATCGCGGCGTCACGGTCGACCTGCACCACGGCACCCGGCAGTTCCGCGGTCATGCGGCCGGCGCCGGCCGGTGCATCGAGCCAGCAGCCGTCCGGCGTCGTCGACCTTGCCAGCGCCAGCAGTTCGCGCAGCGCCTGGCGCTCGGCGCGGTCGGTGGCGACACCGGTGCCGGCATGGAAGCGGCGGTCGCGATAGCGTTCGGCGTAGCCAGGCTCCCGTCGGTAGGGCGTCTCGTGCACGGCGCCGACGATACCGCGACGCGCTCCCAGTTCAGTCAGGCGGGACGATCGGTCGATGCCACCGACGGAGCGATCGATGCAGGACGACAAGAACAAGCACAGCATTGCCGGCCGGCAGGCGCCGCGCGTGGAACTGAGCGACGACGTGCGAATCGAGTTCGATGGCGGCGTCCTCAGTGGATCCGGCCAGAACATCTCGGTGCAGGGCGTGTTCTTCACGGCGGACGCGTCGATCCCGGTGACCGTGCACATCGTCGGGCGCGGCGCCGTACGCGGCCGCCTGGTGCGGCTCGAATCGATGGGTGACGACCGGATCGGCATCGCCGTTCGCTTCGACGAAGAAGCGCCGGCGTTGATGCCGACGCGCTGACGTTCGCGGCCATGGCAGAGCCGCAGGTTCGCTGCTAGGCTCACGACATGAGCCTCCGCGACCAGCTCAAGAAGGCGAACATCCTGTCGGACAAGGACAGCAAGCGACTCGCGCACGAAGCGCGCGTCGAGCGCACCGAGAAGGGGCGCGAGCAGCTCGAAGCCGAAGCCGCCGCGCGGCAGAAGGAGATCGAAGGTCTCACCGCGAAGGAACGCGAGCGCATCCGCCTCGAGCAGGAAGCGGCGGATCGGCAGCGCAAACAGCGCGAAGAAATGGCCGCGGTGCACGCCCTGCTCGCCGATGCGAAGAAGCCCGGACCGGGGGCGGTGAAGTTCTATTTCGAAGCCGTCGACGGCACGCTGCCCTGGCTCGAACTGGCCCCGCGCGAAGCGCAGGAAGTGCGCGCTGGCCAGCTATGCGTGGTGCGCGGCGGGCCGTCGGGTTCGCACACCTACCGGCTGCTGCCGCTCGATGCGACGCGCCGCGTGGCGCGGCTGCGGCCGGACGCGGTGGTGTTCGCGCCGCGCGGCGTGCTCGTCTGAGTTCGCCGGAGCGGTCGGCGCCGATCAGAACTCGATCTGCGCTTCGTCGACGCCGAGCGCCTGCTTGCGGGACAAGCGCAAGCGGCCGCGGTCGTCGGCGCCGAGCACCGCGACGATCATCTCGTCGCCTTCCCGCGCGATGTCGCCGGCGGCGCGCACCGGCACGCGGTCGAGTTCTTCGATGGGCACCAGTCCCTCGTTCACGGCGTTGATCTTCACGAAGGCGCCGAAGTCCTTCACGCCGGTGACGGTGCCGCGGTAGCAGCGGCCGACGCGCAGCACGCCGGCGGCGCGCTGCACCAGCGTGCGAGCCCGCTGCGCACTCAGCTGGTCGGTGGCGTAGATCAGCACCTGGCCGTGGTCGTCGACGCTGACGCGGGCGCCGGTGCTCTCGGTGATCGCCTTGATGTTGGCACCGCGTGCACCGATCAGCGCGCCGATCGCGTCGGGCATGATCGGCAGGCTCATCGCCTGCGGCACGAAGCGCGACGGTTTCTGCGGCGCGGCGATGATCTTCCGCATCTCGCCGAGGATGTGCTTGCGGCCGTCGCGCGCCTGCGCCAGCGCCTGGGCGAGCACCGAATCGGGCAGGCCACCGAGCTTGTTGTCGAGCTGGATCGCGGTGATGCCCTGGTCGGTGCCGACGACCT
>SXPB01000312.1 GCA_005776475.1 Planctomycetia bacterium | reverse complement strand
TCCGAGCTGGATGAGCGACGTGCACACGACCTACAGCCTGCTGCTGGCGCACCCCCTCGGCCAAGACCAGCACGTAGCCCACCACTTCGACTTCCTGCACTTCTTCGGTTCGCCCGACACCGACCTCGTGCTCGACCGCGGGCTCGCGAAGTTTCCGACCTCGGCCTTGCTGCACGAAAGGTGGCGCACGCGCCTGCTCGAACGTGGCGGCGCCGAACTGCTGACGAGCGAGTACGACAAGAAGGCGCAGCCGGCCGACGCGCCAGAGGCGATGGCGTGGTTTGCGGGCTATGCGCAGATGGTCGTGGCCGAGCTGCACCGCAAGAACCAACAGCCAGTGCCAGCGCGCGTCGCCTACGACCGCGCGATCGCGTTGTTCGATCGCTACCGGACGGCCAGCGGCAACCAGGATGGCGAGCACTACGTGACGATGGCCAACGGCGCGATCGCACGCCTGCTGCTGCAGTCCGGCGATCGCGCTGGCGCGTTTGCGGCACTGCAGCGCGCCTTCACCGGTCCGGCGACCGCGATCGCAGCCGTCGATGGTCTCGGCATAACGACGATGCAGACCGCCGAGATGCTGCGCGGCAACGCCCGCGACGCGAAGGACGAAGCACTACTGCAGCAACTCGAAGCAGCGCTGCAAGCGTTGCCGAAGGAAGCGTTCGAGCTGCCGGAGTACGAACGCGCCTCACGCGGCCAAGGCAACGGCGGTCGGCGCCGCGGTCGCTGACGCTCAGCCGTCGGCCAACATCGCGTCCAACGAACGGCTGGGCGGCAAGCACGGGACCAGCGCGACATCGCGCGGCCGCAACGGATCCTGGCACTCAGCCGCCTGCAGCGCCGACGCGTCGAGTCCAGCGACCCGCGCGAAACGTTGACCCAGTTCCCAGCGCGACACGCGTTCGGGCCCAGCCACGTGCAGCAGCACCGGACCATCGGGCCGTTCGACCAACGCCACCAACGCCTGCGCCGCGTCGAACGCATGCATCGGCGAGCGGTACTCGTTGGTGAACAACGACGGTCGCTGGCCACGCTGCAGCTGGGCCCGCAGCGATGCCGTGGCCCCGCGACCCGACGCATCGGGACCGAACAGCAACGGCAACCGCACTACCCGGCCGCCGTGCGCACGCACCTGCTCTTCGCCATAGGCCTTCGAGGCGCCATACACCGAGAGCGGCGACACGGGCGCCGTGGCGGCATAGGGCGCCGCACGACCGTCGAAAACGAGGTCGGTCGACACGAACACGCAGCGCGCTCCGATGCGCTCGGCGAAGCGGGCCGGCACTTCGGCATTGATCCGCGTCGCTGCCCGCTCGTCCTGTTCGCAATCGGCCAGGCGCGCCATCGCGGCGAGGTGCAGCACCACGTCGGGCGCCATGGCTTCGAGCACGGCATCGACCATGCCAGCACCCTGCAAGTCGATCGCGACGTCCCCAACGGAGCGCGACGTGGTCACCACCGTGTGGCCCAGCGCCTGCGCCACCCGCACGACGAACGGGGCGAGGAAGCCGGTGCCGCCAGTGACGAGAATGCGGAGCCTGGCCATCGTTGCCGTATGGTTGCCGGACCGAGCCGTGAACGGAAGCCCGACGTCACCCCGCAGCGTGTTGTTGATCGCCAACCCGATCTCCGGCGGCGGTCGGGGCCGCGTGCTCGCCCCACGCCTGGCAGCGGCGCTGCAGGCGTTGGACGTGCGCACCGAAGTGCACTTGACCACCGCGGCGGGCGATGCCACGGCGCGCGCCAAGACCGCTGGCCAAGAACCGTTCGATGCGCTCGTGGCCCTCGGCGGCGACGGCACCGTCAACGAAGTGCTCAACGGCATGCCCGACGTCACGCGGCCGCTCGGCGTGTTGCCCGTCGGCACCGCCAACGTGCTGGCGCTCGAACTGAAGCTGCCGAAGAAGATCGAAGCGGCCGCCGCGGTCATCGCCGCGGGCCACGTGCGCGAACTCGCAATCGGCCGCTGCCAGGACCGCCGCTTCCTGCTGTTCTGCGGTGTCGGCGTCGATGGCGCCGTGGTGCAACGCCTGCACCAGGTGCGCACCGGCACGCTCGGCAAGCACAAGTGGCTCGGCCCGATCCTGCACACGGTCCGGCACTGGCCGTCGTTCTCGTTGCAGGCGACCTTCGCCAACGGCGAAGTGATCGCCGGCTGCAGCTCGATCCTGGTCACCCGCGTGCGCAACTACGGCGGCGTGGTGATGCTGCCGAAGGATGTGGACATCGACAGCGGTCGCCTGCACGTGCTGTGCTTCCGCCAGCGCTCGCGCCTGGCCTGGATCGGCCAGGGCCTGCGCGGACTCGTGCATCGCATGCGCGCGGACGGCAACAACCTCGTGCTGCGCACGGTGGACAGCGTCACGATCGGCGGCGACGCCCCGTTCCAGATCGACGGCGATTTCGGCGGCGTGGGGCCGGTGACGATCGACCTCTTGCCGCAGCGCGCCCGACTGCTGGCGCCGCTGCGGTAGCCCGCCACCATGGCCACTCAGTAGAGGCCGATCTTCAACTTCACGGCGTTGGCGGTGAGCAACCCGAACGGATTGACGCCGTTCGCCAGCAGCGCGCCCTGCGTGAACACTTCGACTCCCGACAACGCCGGGTTGGCCGGAATCCCCAGTCCCCACGGGAATGTGCTGCCACCGACCAGGTAGGCCTCGATCACCGCCGCCGGGATGTGCAGGAAGCAGCCCGGCGCGCCAACGATCACCAGGTCCACCGGGAACGGATGCTGCGACCAGCCGATGAAGGCCAGACCGATGCTCGTCGCCGGGCTGGCGATGTTGCCGAGGTTGAGCGTCTGCGTCGTGCCGATGATCGGCCGGTTGAGAGCACTCCACGACAGCGGATTGAGATCGAGCCCGACCGTGATCGGCATCGCCGTCGAGATGTCGATGTTGAGCGCCAGCAACGCCGCGCCCTTGCTGTAGCCGACGACGCACGTGCCCGACTGGTTCTGGATCTCGCGATAGCGGTACTCGACGGCGCCGTTGCTGCGCAGCACCAATTGGAACGTGTTGCCGGCCCCCGGCCCGCCCGCCGGCACACCAGGCACGTCGTCCCAGGTGAAGTAGACGGCCTGGCCGCTCGGATCGACGTCGAAGTGCGTGCTGCCACCACCCGCCGGATTCAGGTTCTGCCAGAACGGAGCGAAGCGCCCCGCCGCGAAGCACAACTCGACGAACGTCGGCGTCGGGTCGGTGTCGGTCGACGTTCCGTTCAACCACAGGAAGCCGTTGCTGCACATGCGCACGACGCTGGTGGTGCCGCCCGGCGACGAGAAAGCAAACGGCAGGTTCAGCGTCGCCAAGGCTTCGTCGGCGAGCCCGAGGCTTGGCGAAACCGGCGTGAACCACGCGCTGGCCCCCGGTTGCACCGTGTACCCGTTGGTGGTCGGCGTGAACGCGAGCACGTTCGCCACGGCCGCGGTGCCGGCGAGGTCGAAGGTGTTGGCGGCGAACGTCTGCACGAAGCTGGCGCGCGTGTTGTAGCAACCACTGCCGAAGCTCGTGGCCGTCGCCTGCACCGGCACCAGGGTGTCGAGCACGGTGACGCCGCTGCTGATCGGATCGAGCCAGTTCGACAAGCGCGTCCCCGCGGTGCCAGCCCCCGTCCACGACGCCGAGAACTTGCCATACCAGTCGGCGAAGTTGTTGCCGCACGCCGACCCGCCGCCGTGCAGCTGGCCGATCACACGGTGGTTCGAATCGAACAGCGGCGAGCCCGACGATCCTGGCTCGGTGGTGCCGAGATCCCAGTCGATCACGCACACGTGCGTGGAGTCGCCCGGCTGGTTGCCGCTGCCGTACGACGTGGTGATCGTGGGGTTGTACTCGAACGAGATCTTCTTGCTGTCGCCGCTCGGATGATGGATGCCGACCGCCGACGTCGCGTTCGCGGTGTTGCGGTTCCAACCGGCATAGGTGACGCCGAACGCCGGGTTCGGCGCGCTCGTCAACTCGAGCAGCGTGAAGTCCGAATTGGCCCACGAGGCGCGCAACGTCGACCCGGTGTTGAACTGAAACAGCGGCGCGCCGGTGCCGCCGCAGGTCGCTTCCTGGTAGTTCCAGTAGACGACAAGGCTCGGTGCGACGCCCGCGGTGACGCCGCAATGGTGCGCCGTCATGAAGTAGTTCTTCCGGTCCAACGACGTGTTGTTGACCATGAAGCCGGAGCAGAAGATCGAGCCGCCCGACGAGATCGCCGCGACCGACCCAATCTCCTCGAGCCATGGCGCTCCTTGCGGGCACACGACATCGACCTGGCACGTGCCGCTGCCATCGACGCCGCCCGCGACCGCGCCAGCGCCGAAGAAGCGGTACCCCGATCCCACCTGGACGAGCGTGAGCCGCGCCTGCGGCCGCAACAGCGTCGGCACGTAGAGTTCGGCCACGATCCCGGCTGTCCTGACGACCGGCGTCCACAGCGCCCCCGTCGGCGTGTGGTCCTCGGCGTCGAACGGCCGCACGATGTCGGAGTAGTCGCTGGCATACACCATGAACCGTGCCCCTGCCGGCAGGTGGAAGTCACCGAAGCCGAGATTCACGTGGCTCGCGTTCGGTGCGTCGATGCGGAGGCGCCATAGCGACCACGTCGCATCGAGTTGCTCCCAGGTGCCGTGCGTGGTCGGATCGGCGCTGACCGGGAACGGGATCGCGAAGCGCGCCGGCTGTCCGTTGCTGCGCCGCTGTTCGTCCTCGAGCGCGATCGTCGCTAGGTCGATCGCCGGCACCGGCAACCGTGCGATGGCAGCGAGCGGCTGGGCGGCAGGATGCACGCGACCGATCGGGTCGATGCCCTGCGCTGGCGAGGACAACGAGAACGACACGCCGGCGAGGCCGGCAAGGACGTGGCGCAACTTCATGGAGTTCGTTGGGCGGGCGGAGCGACGAGGCCGGGAAGCATACCAGGGGCGCCGCAACCACAGTGAGACTGCCCTCGACAACGGGCTCTAGGCCGAGGAACCGCCGTTGGCGCCGAACGTAACCATCGCAACTACGCGACAGTGCGCCGACCTGTTTCGCGCCGACCCAAAGCCACGGACGACTCAGCCGGCGTCGGCTTGCCGCAACAGCCATGCCAGCATGACGTAGCCCTCGGCGGTGTGGCGTGGTCCCGGCAATCCGGCTGCCCGCCGTGCACCACACGCGATGTGCCGCGCCCGGAAGAACTCGAAGAGGATCGAACCTGCATCGCGTTCGGCGCCGTCGATGCGGGCGTCCAGTTCGATGCTCGACAAGCCGGCGTTCGCCATGCGCAACGCCAACCGTTCCAGCTCCTCCGACGAGGTGCCGAACAAGAACTCGCGGAACGCGGCCACCTCCACTTCGCCATAGTCCTGGTCGAGCAACAGATCGACGAACTCGGGCTCGCCGCCGCAAGCGAGCAGCTGCATCAGCTCGGAACTGCCGAGCAAAGAGCCGCCGACCACGCGCACGCGTTGGCGCGCTTCCCAGGTGGCCGCCAGCAACGGAAAGAACGTGTGCACGCGCCACGTCAGCCGATTGCCCCACAACTGCGCCAGGTTGCGCACGCCCTGCGCGCGCACGCGGCGCTCGATCGTCGGGTCGGTGACGACGTCGGCCAGCACCTCCTCGATCAACCGGCAGTGCACACTCGCCCGCAAGCGCAGCGCCGCCGTTTCGCGCAGGCATGCGGCCCGCGCTGCATCCTTGAGCCCACCGCTCAGGTGCCAGACCATGCGCAGGAAGTTGATCTGCGCCATGTTCATGGCGCGACCGACCAGGGCCTGGGTCGGCGCCCGGAACGGGAACGCGGCGGTGTCGGTCGTCACCAGGTTCTCGACCAGCGTGTCGAGTCCACGCCGACGGCCGTCGAGCACCTGGTCCTCGAGCGGCGACGGATACCGACCCAACAACTGCCCGAACAGGCGCAGGCTCTCCAACTGGTGCTGCACCGCGGCGGTCGCCGCCTGCGCGCGTGCCGTCGCTTCGTCCGCCAGGCCGGCAAGCAGCTGGGTCACCAGTTGCAGCTCCTCGGGCTGCAGCGGCTCGGCGTTGGCGTTCGCGGCGTCGTGGCTCACGGGTTGGATCTTGGAGCGGTGCCGGGTGGCGATCCACCACCCAACTGCCCCGTGCTGGTCACGACCGCGCGGCGATCTCGCGCGCGACATCGCCGACCGGCAGCGACACCTGCTCGCCCTTGTGCAGGTCCTTCAATGCCACCGTGCCGGCGGCGAACTCGGTCGGGCCGAGGATCGCGGCGAACGGGGCCGCGAGGGTGTTGGCGTAGTTGAGCTGCTTGCCCATCGCCGGCGTGTCGGCGAAGACTTCGACGCGCAGGCCCTGCGCCCGCAACTGCGTCGCCACCGCGATCGCCGCCGCCGCCGGCACTTCGGCCATGCGACACAGCAGCACCTGCGGCCCGGTGGCGAGGGCCGGGAACATGCCCCGCTCTTCCATCACCAGCAGGATGCGTTCGAGTCCCAGCGAGAAGCCGACCGCCGGCACGCCCTGCTTGCGGAACATGCCGATCAGGTTGTCGTAGCGACCGCCGCCACCCATCGAGCCCGCCAGCCCCGCACACGTGATCTCGAAGATCGGACCGGTGTAGTAGCTGAGGCCACGCGCCAGGGTCGGGTCGAACACGAGATGCTTCGCCGCCGGCCCCGGCGCCGCCGCCGCGAACAGCGCCTGCAGCGCCACGGCGGGCTGCTGGAACGGACCGGGCGCCGCCGCGAAGCGGGCCAGGGCATCCGGCGCCCGCGCCGCTTCGAGGGAGCCGAGCAGCGCCTCGCCGGCCGCACCGAGCCCCTTCTCGCCGAGTTCCTTGAGCACGCCGTCGCGGCCGATCTTGTCCAGCTTGTCGAGCGCGATCAGCGCCGGCGCTTCCTGTTCGGGGGCGAGCCCCGCCGCGAGCACGAACGCCCGCAGCAGTTCGCGGTGGTTCACGTTCACGGTGAACTCGGTGAACCCGAGTCCCTGCAACACGGCGGCAACCGCACCGCACACTTCGGCATCGGCGACCACGCTGCCGGTGCCGGTGATGTCGACGTCGCACTGCCAGAACTCGCGGAAGCGGCCCTTGGCCGGACGGTCGGCGCGCCACACCGGCTGGATCTGGTAGCGCTTGTAGTACGCCGGCAAGTCGCGGTAGTTGGCGACGACACGCGCCAGCGGCACCGTCAGGTCGTAGCGCAGCCCCTCGTCGGACAGGTCGAGTTCGGTGGCAGTGCCGGCGGCGAGCGCGCGCTGCAGCTTTTCGCGGCGGTGCAGGATGCGGTACAGCAGCTGGTCGCCTTCCGGGCCGTACTTGCCGAGCAGCGTCGTCAGGTTCTCGATCGTCGGCGTTTCGAGCGGAACGAAACCGAACGACTCGTAGACCCGCTGCACCACGCCGAGCACATGGCGCCGCCGCGCCACGTCGGGAGCCAGGAAGTCGCGCATGCCGCTCGGAGGTTTCGTCGAGATCTCGCTCATCGGTGGCATTGGTGTAGCCGGCCTGCTGTTCGAAGCCAGAACCTGCTGGCGGCCCCGCGTCGCCGCCGCACCGTGCGCCTGACGATGCAGCCCGACGTCGTGATCCCCCGGCCCGCGATCGGGTGCGCGTGCCTCGACGGGAACGAAGCACTACCGTCCCGGCATGTCCGTCCTGAACGCACTCCGGCTCGTCTGCCTCAGCATCGCATTCCTGCTCGGTTCGACGGCGGCACAAGGCAACACGCTGCAGCCGCCGACGGTGCCCACCACCCTCGACGCGACCACCGCCGAAGCCCTGGAACGGTTGGCGACGTCGATCGCGAGCAAGACCCAGGCGCGCGCCGCTGCCCACCTGGGCGCCGATGCCGCCGCCACCGCCACCCTCGACGCCGAACTCAAGTCGCTGCGCTGGCAGTTTGCCGGGCTCGTCGCCCGCCTCGACGTGCAGCAGTTCGAGGCGCCGACCGAGCACAAGTTCGACCTGCAGGAACAGCTGGAGGAACTGCTGCGGCCGGCCCTGCAACACCTCAAGGACGCCACCGCCGGTCCGCGCCAGATCTCGGAACTCAAGGCGCGCATCGACATCCTGCAGACCCGCAAGCTGCTCGCCGAAGCGGCGCAACGCGCCACCGAACGCACCCGGGGGCTGCTGCCGCCGAACAGTCCGGCTCGCGACCTCGCCGACCAGGAACTGCGGCAACGATGGCAACCGGCGATCGGTGCGCTCAACGACGAGATCCTGATCCTGCAGGCGAACCAGGGCCAGCTCGAAGAAAGGCAACGTTCGATGCTGCAGGTGGCGACCGAGGTCATGCAGGACTTCGTGCAGGACAGCGGTCGCAGCCTCGTGTTGTGCGCCGTGGTCTTCGTCACCGTGTTCTTCGGACTGCGCTTCCTGGGCGATCGCCTGACCGGTCGCAGCCGCAGCCGTGGTTTCTCGGTGCGGCTGGTGCAGGTGCTGTTCCGGCTGCTGGCCGCGATCACCGCGATCGCCGCCACCCTGGTGGTTCCGTACGCGCGCAACGACTGGTTCCTGCTCGCGATCGGCATCGTGTTCCTGCTCGGGGCGGGCTGGGTGGTGATGCGCATGCTGCCGCAGTTCTTCGAACAGCTGCGGTTGCTGCTCAACGTCGGCGGCGTGCGCGAAGGCGAGCGCATCGTCGTCGATGGCCTGCCGTACCGGATCGCGGCGCTGCGCTTCTACACGCGGCTGGAGAACCCCGACCTGCAGGGTGGCGTGCTGCGCGTGCCGGTGCAGTTCCTGGTCGGCCAACGGTCGCGGCCGTGCGGCGCCGACGAACCGTGGTTCCCGTGCCGGGTTGGCGACATCGTGTTGCTGGCCGACGGCAGCATGGGTCCGGTGCGCGTGCAGACCCCCGAAGTCGTCGTCGTCGAGCATCTCGGCACCGAACGCAGCTACCCCACCGTGCAGTTCCTCGGCCTCGCGCCGCGCAACCTGTCGCGCGGCTTCGTCGTCGAATCGTCGCTCGTGGTCGGACGCGACCGCCTGGCCGACGTCACCACCGTCGTGCGCGAACGGCTCGAAACCGCGGTGCGCACGGCCATCGCCGAAGCCGTGGCCGCCGACCTGGTGCTCGACGTGCAGGTGCGCTTCGCCGCGGTGAGCAACCAAGGCCTCGAGCTCGTCGCGATCGTTGCCTGCAAAGGCGGCGCCGCCGCGTCGTACTTCACGCTGCGCCGCACGATGCAGCGCGCGTTCGTCGAAGCCTGCCGCACGCACGGCTGGTCGTTGCCGGTTCCGGTCCTGGTCGCCGCCGCGCCCTGACTTCAGGGCACCAGGAACGCACGCAGCATCGGCGCCATCACATCGTCCTTGCTGCCGAGTCGCCGCCACGTCAACGGCGAGTCGTGGTCAGGCACTTCGACCATGTGCACCGCGACGCCCTTGCTGCCGAGCACCATCGCGATCTGCAGGCATTCGTTGCGCACGACCTTGGCGTCGAGTTCGCCGGTGACCAACAGCAGGGACGGACGGGCGCCGGTGCCGGCGGCGAGCAGGCCGGGCACGTCGGGCACCACCTGCCCCGGCCGCGCCTTGCCGATCGACAGGAAGCCCAGCGGACTGCCGACCACGATGCGACCGCGCAGACCATCGTTCACGCCGAGCGACGTCGTCGCCGCCAGCAGCCCGGACTCACCGAGCCCGCCGAGGAACTCCGGCGCCGGCAAACCGAGCGCGATCGCCTTGCGGCGCAACTCGAGGAACGTCTGCGCCACCGCGGCCGGCAGCGCGTCCTTGGCATCGACCATCACGAACGCGACGCGGTGCGGCAGCATGGCATCCACCATGGCGCGCGCGATGGTGCGTTCGTCGTCGCTGCGACACAGCCACACGCAGCTCGCGCGCGCCGGTGCCGTGCCGCGGACCCACTCGCAAGGCAGCGTCGCCGCCAACGTGCCCGTCGTCGGCACGACGGCTTCGGCGACGACGCGCGGCGGCGCCGGCGGCGGCTTCCGCAGGAAGGCCGTGATCGCGTCGAGCACCGGCTCGCCGGGCGCGCCGAGGTGCAGCACGTAGCCGACATGGTCGGCGCCGGGCAGTTCGCTCGCAGCCACCGGCACGCCCACTTCCTGCAATCGATGCTGCAGCATGCGACCGCACAACGACAGGCACGCCATGTCGTGCTCGCCCCACAGCAGGTAGGCGGGAGGGTCGCCCGGCGAAACGTGCACCAGCGGCGTCGCATCGCGCCGGATCGCCGGGTCCTCGCCAAACACCTTGTCCAACACCAGGTGGCGCGAACGCATCTCGTAGACACCCGAGAGTCCGATCACGCCCTGCACCGCGGCCCGCGGCACCCCGCTCGCAGCCAGGCGCGCTTCGTCGAAGGCGAGCCACGTCACCAGGTGCGCACCGGAGCTGTGGCCCATCATCCACAACCGCTCGCCGTCGAAACCGTGTTCGCCGGCGTGGTCATGCAACCACTTCATGGCGCGGCCGCAGTCGGCCACCATGTCACTCGGCTCGGCGAAGGGGTTCATCTGCGTGTTGATCGCGGCGAAGGCAAAGCCGCGGGCGCAGAGACCGTGCGCGAGACGCCCCCAGCCTTCCTTGCTGCCGCCGGTCCAGGCGCCCCCGTGCACGAACATCACCAGCGGCGGTTTCGCCACGCGCTTGGGCACGTAGAGGTCGAGCCGGTTGCGGCGCGGCTCGCGCGCAAAGCCCTCGGCGTACTGCACGTCTTCGACCAGCGTCACATCGTCCGGCGTCGGCAGCGGCACACGCCGTTGCGCCGTCGCGTCGGCGGCGAACACGACCGCGCAGAGACCCAGCCAGTAGGCTCCAGGGGGGAACATGGCCGCGAAGCTACCGCCTCTACTTTGCGTTGCCAAGTAGCGGCCCGCCGCGGTCATTTGCCCGTGCGGCCCTGCCCACGCGACAGCAGGAACGCGACCAGTTCGCGCAGTTCGTCGCGCGACAAGCGGTCGACGAGATCGGCCGGCATCGGTGACAGCGGCGACTTCTCGACCTTCTGCACGTCGGCAACCGGCACGCGCACGAGCTGCGCATCGGCCGCGGCCGGCATCACCTCATAGACCTCGACGTCGCCGTGGTGGCCCTTGGTGACGTGGCCGAACAACGTGCTGCCGTCCTTCTTGGTCAGCACCTGGCCGGTGAACTGGTCGCTCACGACCTTGTTCGGTTCGAAGATCGCTTCGAGCACGTCGCGGGCGGTGAACTTGTTGCCGAGGCTGGTGAGGTCGGGGCCGTGGTTGCCGCCTTCGCCGGCGAAGTAGTGGCACGACGCACAGCTCGCAGCGTGGAACAGGTTGCGACCGCGCTCGAGGTCGAGCCCGGCGAAACCGTCGCGCACGATGCCGTCGGCGTCGGCCATCGTCCAATCGCGGCCCGGGCCCTTGGGCGGCGTCGAGGCGAACTTCGGCGCATCGGCCTTCGCCATGCCGACCAGCGCGGCGAGTTCCTGTTGTTCGGCCGGCGAGCAGGTCGCCCATGCCGCATCGATCATGCGCTTCAAGAAACCATCGTAGGAGGCGCCGCCCTTCTGCTTGCGCGCCGCCGCGAGGAACGTGAAGTACGCGCGCCGCTGTTCGAGCGTCCACCCGTGCTTCACCGTGCGCAGCGCATCGGCGATCGCAAGTTGGCCGATCGGCGGCATCGCCTTCACCATGGCGCGGATCACGCCACCGTACTGATCGCCATAGACGTCGCCGCGTTCGGCGATCCTGGCCCACTCCGGCACCGGCGACGGCTGCAGCGGCGCCAGCGCCGGCACCAGCTTGTCGAGCAGCCCGGGCGCGTCGGCGTAGGCGAGCAGTTCGGCGAGATCCGCGTCCTGGCGTTCGTTGCCGGTCGGGAACAGCGGCAGCAGTCGCTGCGCGACCAGCGCGCGCGTCGCGTCGTCGACGGGTCCGAGGCGCATCAGGGCGAGGGCGTGCACGCGCAACCAGGCGATGCGGTCGAGGTGCGTCAGGGCCGTGAAGGGCAGCCTGGCGATTGCCGCGAGCAGCGGCGCGCGGTCGTCCGGCGCACCTTGGCGCGCCAGCGCCAACAGGCCGGCGAGGGAACGCGTCGGCGCCTGCGGTTGCACGGCCAAGGCCACGGCGCGCCATTGCTCGACCGGTCGCCGTTCGAGCGCGATGCGCGCATGGACACCGGCGATGCGCAGGGCCTCACCGGCAACCTGACCATCCAAGCCACCGAGCGTCGCTTCCACCGTCCGGGTGTCCTCGCTCCGCCATGGGTCCATGTCCTGCCAGTACGGCCCCGGCCGCCGACCGATGAACGGCGGCGATTCGTTGTTGTGGCCGGACGGCACGCGCACCAGCGTCGACGGCAAGCCACGACCGCCCGTGGCGACGTAGGTGGCGCCCGCGACCACGGCGACGTCCGTCACCGGAAAGGGCGCGCCGCTGAGCCAGGGAGTGCCATCGCGGTAGATCACGCCGAACGTCCAGTCGAGCGCGAGATAGTGGTCGCGTTGCGCATACCCGTCGTAGACGCCCGCCATGCCGGTCGGCGAGCCCGGCCCGATGTCCTGCACCGCGGGCAGCGCTTCGGGGTAGTCGGTCGGCCACTTGGCGCTGCCGATGCGCCAGCCGTAGTCGACGCCGCTGTGCACGGCGAGGATGCGCGTCGGCCGGTACCACGGCAGGCCGAGGTCCCACTCCATGTCGGCGTCGAAGACCACGACGCCGCCCGTCCTCAGCACGACGATGTCGTACGGATTGCGGAAGCCGCAGGTGATCAGTTCCCAGTTCTTGCCGTCGGCGTCGCACTGGCAGACCCAGCCGCCGGGCGGCGAGATGCCCTCCCAGTACTTGTGCGGGTCTTCGAGGCGCGGCTGCAGACGGTCTTCGGCGAAGTTCATCGGCACGCGGCTCGCCGCGAGCGGCGGCAGCTTCGTGTGGTTGCCGCACACCACCAGCAGGTGCTCCCCGTCCGGAGATACGACGACCGAGTGCGGGCCGTGCTCACCGCCGCCTTCGAGCTTCTGCAGCAACTCGCTGGCGTCGAGCACGTCGTCGCCGTTGGTGTCGCGCAACCGGTAGAGGCCGGCGTTGCGTTCGTTGACGACCGCATAGAGCGAATCACGCCACCACAACAACCCATGCGCACCGGTCAACTCGACGGGCACGCGTTCGATCGTCGACGACTCCCCCGCCTTCGTCGCCGGCTGCACCCGGAACAGGCCACCGCCCTGCGCTGCCGCGTAGACGCGACCCTTGGCGTCCGTCGCCAACGCCACCCACGAACCGAGCGAGCGCGGCACCTCGAGCAAGCGCAGCACCGAGTCGCTCGGGCCGCCGCCAAGGTAGTCCACATCGGTTGCCACTAGGGCCACCTGCGGCGCCATCGGATCGCCGCCGCGACCGAGCGCATCGACACCGTGCGTGCCCGACCACGGCAAGCGCACGTCACCGAGCGCGCCGAGCACACGCACCTTCGCGAAGCCGGTGCCCGCGAACGCGGCCGTGTTCCAACCGTCGGGATCGTCCGCGCTGCAGGTCCACGCCGCATCGCTGACCAACACCTGTTCCTTGCCGTCCTGCTGCCACGACAACCGCACCGACAGCGCCGCCGGCCCACCCGCGTTCCAGCCGTGCACGGCGAGCACGTTGTCGCCGGCGACGAGACCGGGCACCTTGTCGAGCACGATGGGCGCCGCCCAGTCGTCCCCTTCGCCGACCTTCGCACCGTTCACGTAGATGCGGCAGTGGTTGTCGCACGACACGGCGAGCCGCGCCGCTGCCGGCACGGCCGGCAGCGCGAACGAGCGGCGGAAGAACAGTTCTTCATCGGCGCCGGGACTCGCATCCCACAGCCACTGCGGCACCGGCCCCGACGCGGCCGGCTTCTGCTCCTGCGCCTTCAACAACGCGCTGTACGCCAACGGCAACGGCACGTGCGCCGCCATCGCGTCGCGGTTCGGGAACTCGCGCAGCGCCAGCTTGCGGAACGCCACCGTCATCGCCGGCCCCCGATGCACCTGCAACGCCAGCACGCCGCGGCGCGGCGCGTCCTTGCGTTCGTCGCGCACCACGGTGACGACCTTGCCGTCCAGTTCGTGCCACACCACATCACCGCACGCAACGATGCGCAGCGTGTGCCAGGTGGAGAGGTCGACGGCCTTCACTGCGGCGACGCCGCCGAGGGCTTCGCGCCCCGCGTCACGCCACGCCACCGCTTGCCCGCGCTGGGCGACGATGCCCGCACCGCCTTCGTCGTAGAGCATCGCGGTGTAGTTCGCGGCCGGGTGCAGGTCGCACTGGTAGCCATTGACCTTGAAGCCACCGCCAGGCAACTCGCGGCTGCGGTACTGCACGCCGCTGTTGTTGTCGCCTTCGAGTCGGACTTCGGCGTAGAACTCGAAGTCGCCTGGCTCCTTGCCATCGAGCACGAGGAACGTGTTCGCGGCGATGTCGACGCCGACTGTCGAGCCGACGAGGCAGCCGTCCTTGACCTTCCAGACCGCGGGGTCACCGCGCCAGCCCGCCAACGACACGCCGTCGAACAGCATGGTGTGCGGCGGGCGCTCCTGGTTCTGGGCAGGGAGAAGGCCGACCACACAAAACGACGCGACGAGGCAGCGCATGGAGAAGCCAGTGTCACCGACACTTCGCATGGCGTCCACTCACCAGTGCCCGACCCCCACCGGCCACCTGGCATCGCGTGTGCTACCCTGGTTGCATGCGCATCCTCTCGATCTCCGCCTGCGCGCTGCTGCTCGCGCTCCCGGCCAAGGCCGACAAGTTCTGGCTGTCCGACCCTGCCGCTGAGAAGAACGCCGCTGCCGGCAGTTCGCCTGACGCGATTGAAGGCGTCCTGCTGGCGGAAGACGCCGAGGGCTACCACATCCGCATCGTCGGTGGCGAACTGGTGCTGGCCAAGAAGTCGGTGTTCCAGGTCGAGAAGGACGGGCTCACCATCGACGACATCGTCAAGGCGGAGAAGGACTCGGCGGAAGCGCTGGCTCTCGCCAACCAGGAACGTGGCCTGCAGGCCGCTGTCACCAAGAAAGAACGGGAAGTGCGCGCCGCCGAAGCGAGCGCCCGCAAGAGCGACGCCAAGGCCGCCGAGAGCAAGGCCGTCGAGGCGGGCTTCGATCCCGTCGTCGATCGCGCGCCCAGCCGCGGCGACCTCGTGCGCGACGCGATGCTCGCCTACGAGTTGACGCGCGACCGCGCCTACCTGCGCGCCGCCCGCCAACTGCGCCGCGCGCAGTGACGCGAACCGCCGTCAGCGTTCGCTGTCGGTGTCGATGAGTCGATGGCTGTCGGCGGCGGTGAGGTCGAGTCCGTAGACGCCGCGCAGAGCGCGCACCTTCGCCAGCGTCGCCGCCGAGAACGGCGTCTTGCCGTCGAACGCGTGCAGGATGATGCCTTCGAGCAGATCGCCGAGCGTCAGGTCCAGGCTGCCCGCGAGCGCCTTCAGCACCAGCAGGATGCGCTTCTCCAGTTTGACGCCGGTCTGCACGCGCTGCACCGACGTGCCCCGCTTCGCCTCGGCCACCGGACGTTTGCTCTTGCTCATCGGGAACCTCCCGGCAACACGAACCCGGAACGGGCCCTGGCGCAGCGGGTGATCGCCGGCACGTCGTAGTGGGCCGCGAGCGCCCCGTGTTCGGCATCCAGCAACTCGGGGAATCGAGCCACCAACTCGTCGAACGTCGCTTCCGGCACCTGCCGACGCCGTTCATCGACGACGACAAGCCACGCCCAGGTCAACGTTTCGTGGTAGCGCTCGGGCGCGCCGCGGTTGGCTGCAAAACGCCGCAACGCGATGCGCAGCCGCGCCGCCGCCGCCGCCAGATCCGCCGTCTCGTGCAACAACGCGAAGGTGATCTGCAAGTGCTCGCGGTGGCCAAACCGCAGAACGCCAGCGCCGCCGGCTTCGATCGCCGCCAACAGAGCGCGCTCGGCCTCGTGGCACGCAGTCATGGCAACCTCCGGAGGCGTCGTGTAACTGGGTACATACGTACACAACAGCAAATTTCGCCTGCCAAGGCAAGACCGTGCACCTCGCCACAAACCCGACTGCACGGCATGCCCGCGGCGAAATCGGCCGCCTGCCGGGCTACCATGCGCACCAAACCCTGGAGCCCCACCATGCGCACCCTTGCCACGCTTGCCGTCCTCGCCCTGTTCGCCGCATACACGTCGAAAGCGGCGCCGAAGACGCCCGTCGACCCGTCGAAAGCCCCGCTCGGTCTGGAAAAGGCCAAACTCGTCGAGGCCGCCGACAACCCGTACTCGGCCGCCAAGTACGAACTCGGCAAGCAGCTGTTCTTCGATCCGCGCTTGTCGGGCACCGGCGCGATGTCGTGCTCTTCCTGCCACTTCCCCGAAGAAGCGTTCACCGACAAGCGCGCCACCTCGAAGAAGGACGACGGCGGCATGAACACGCGCAACTCGCCGACGATGCACAACGTCGGCTACCTCGACCGGCTGTACTGGGACGGTCGCGCCAAATCACTCGAAGGCAACGTGGGCGCCGCGTGGAAGGCGCAGATCGGTGGCAAGCCCGAGGACGCGGCCAAGAAGCTGGCAGCGGTGCCCGCCTACGAGAAGGCCTTCCAAGCAGCGTTCACGGCCCCGCCGAGCGAAGCGAACGTCGTGCAGGCGTTGGCAACCTTCCTGCGACACCTGCGCAGCGGCAACTCGGCGTTCGACCGCTTCGCGGCCGGGGACGACACGGCGATCTCGCCGGCGGCCAAGGCGGGCTACGAGCTGTTCGCCGGCAAGGCGGGCTGCAACGTTTGCCACCAGCCGCCCTTGTTCACCGACAAGCTGTTCCACAACGTCGGCATCGGCATGACTGCCGAGAAGCCGGATGTCGGCGCCGCCGGCAAGACCGCGTTCGACAACCCGGAGAAGACCGGCGCGTTCAAGACGCCGACGCTGCGCGACGTGGCGAAGACCGCGCCCTACTTCCACGACGGCAGCGTCGCGACGTTGCGCGAAGCGGTCGCACTGATGTGCAAGGGCGGCATCGACAACAAGCACAAGGATCCGATGCTCATGGATCGCGGCATCACCGACGCCGAAATCGACCAGATCGTCGCGTTCCTCGAAACGCTGACCGGCAAGGTCGAGTTCACGCCGCCCGTGCTGCCGCAGTGATCGTCGGGGACGCGCGGTAGCCAGAGCGTCAGCTGCGCATCTGCTCGGCGATCGCTTCCAGTTCTTCCCAGCGCGCATAGAGCGTGGCGATCCTGGGCGGCAATACCTGCCGTTGCTTCGTCAGCTCGTCGTAGCGCGCGCGCCCGGCGGCCGTGTAGACGGCCGGATCCTGCAGCCCCTTGTCGACCGCGGCGAGTTCGCGTTCGGCGACTTCGATCTTCGCCGGCAGTTCCGCGAGTTCCTGCTGCTCGCGCGAACTGAGCTTCTTCGGCTTGCTGCCGCCCGCAGCCGCCGCGGCTGCCGCCTGCGCCTTCTGCTTCGCAGCGGCCTCGGCCTTCGACTTCGCCGCGGCCACCGCGGCAGCCTCCGCCGCCAACCGTTCGAGCAGCAGCGACAGATCGCCTTGGTGCACGCGCACGTCGCCGCTGCCGTCGAGGTGCACGATGCGCGTCGCGATGCGATCAAGGAACCAGCGGTCGTGGCTGACCACGATCGACGCGCCCGGGAACGCCAGCAGCGCGTCT
>SXPB01000311.1 GCA_005776475.1 Planctomycetia bacterium | reverse complement strand
GCAGCCGGATGGGCCGATCAGCGCGGTGACGATGCCCGACCGCACGATCAGGTCGACCTCGTACAACGCCTGGAACTTGCCGTACCAGAGGTTGAGGTCGACGATTTCGATCGCCGGGGTGCGTTCGAGCGCCTGCAGGACCGCGGTGTCCTCGGCGGGATCGCGACGGGAATCAGCCAAAGCGGCCCTCCAGGTAGTCGGCGGTGCGGGGATCGGTGGCGCCGCCGCTGAACATGCGTTCGGTCGGGGTGATCTCGACGCAGCGGCCGCCGAGGAAGAACGCGGTGCGGTCGGCGAGGCGCCGCGCTTGCTGCACCAGGTTCGTGACCAGCACGATGGTGAGTTCGCGGCGCAGTTCCTTCAGCACCTCTTCGATGCGCATCGTGGTGACCGGATCGACGGCGATCGAGAACTCGTCGAGCAACAGCAGCTCAGGTTCTTGCGACAGTGCGCGAGCGATGGTCAGGCGCTGCTGCTGGCCGCCGCTTAGCAACGAGCCGAGGCCCTGCAGGCGATCCTTCACCTCGTCCCACAGCGCCGCGCGACGCAGGCAACGTTCGACGATCTCGTCGAGCACGGCCTTGCTGCGTTCGCCGCGCAGGCGCGGCGACAACGCCACGTTGTCGTAGATCGACAGCGGCAGGCCGACCGGCAGCGGGAACACGACGCCGATGTGCGAGCGCAGCGCGTAGAGGTTGCGGATCGTGCGCACGTCGCGGCCGGCGAACGTCACCGTGCCGTCGATCTGCATGTGCGGCACGAACTCGTCCATGCGGTTGAGAGCGCGCAGGAACGACGTCTTGCCGGCGTTGGCCGGGCCGATGATGCCGAAGATCTCGTTGCGTCGGATGTCGAGATCGACACCCTGCAGCGCGACCTTCGCGCCGTAGCGGATGCCAAGCCCGCGCACCGTGACCAGAGCTGGCGCCGTGTCGCGGGCGGTGGGCGTGGCGTGCAAGGAGGGGCTCACCACTTCTTCCTCCCGCGTAGCTTCATGCGGAACCAGATCGCCAGCGCGTTCATCGACAACACCACGAGAATGAGGGTCAAGGCCACCGCAAACGGGATTGCGCGCGGCACCTCGGTGACCTGCGTGGACACCGTGTAGAGGTGGAACGACAAAGCCATCGTTCGATCAAACACCGACTCGGGCGCCACCATGCGAAGGAACACGGCCCCGGTGAACATGATCGGCGCCGTTTCGCCGACGGCGCGACAGACCACCAGGATCAGGCCGGTGAGGATGCCGCTGACCGAGTTCGGCAACACGATGTTCCAGATCGTCTGCCAGCGCGAGGCTCCCATGTTCCAGCACGCCTCGCGGAAGGCTTTCGGCACCGCCTGCAACGATTCGCGGGTGGCGACGATCACGACGGGCAGCGTCATCACCGCCAACGTGCAACTCGCAGCCAGAATGGACTCGCCGAAACCGAGGAAGTAGACGAAGGCGCCGACGCCGAACAGCGCGTGCACGATGGAGGGCACCCCCGCCAGGTTGACGATCGCGAGGTTGATCAACCGCGTCAGCCAGTTGTCGCGGGCGTACTCCGCGAGGTAGATCGCCGCGGCCACGCCGAGCGGCAGGGCCACCATCAGTGCTACGGCGGTCAACCAGATGGTGCCGACCAGCGCCGGCCAGATACCACCGGCAGCGCCCAGCTTGCTCGGCTTGTCGAGGAAGAACGACGGCGTCATCGCCGGTGCGCCTTCGACGACGAGGACCCCAAGGATGCCCAGCACGGGCACCAGCAGCAGCACCGTGAGACTCAAGAACAGGAAGCGAACCAGCGATTGCCAACGATAGGCGCCCGCTTCGTGGGCGGTTGGCAGGAAGGGCGATGGCACCGTGGTCACGCTCGCCTCCGTCCGCGCACGATCCAGTCGGCGAGCAGATTGATCGAGAACGTGATCAGGAACAGGACGAGGCCGAGCACGAACAGGACCTGGTAGTGGTCGCCGTCGACCGCAGCTTCGCCAAGTTCGGCGGCGATCGTCGCGGTGATCGTGGCGGCGGAGTCAAACACGCTGCCTGGTGGCATCAGTCGGTGCCCGCTTGCCATCAGCACGGCGATGGTTTCACCGAAGGCACGGCCGATGCCGAGCAACACTGCGGCGGAAAGGCCTGGGCGGGCGTGCGCCAGCACCACCTTCCGGACGACTTGCCAGCGGGTGGCACCGAGCGCCTCGGCGGCTTCACGGTAACTCTCGGGAACCGCTTTGAGGGCGTCCTCGGCGATCGTCGTCATGATCGGCGCCGCCATCAGACCGAGGATGATCCCGGCGTTGAGCACGTTCAGGCCGGACTGCAGTCCGAACACCGACTGCAGGATCGGGCCCATGACTTGGAGACCGATGACGCCCCAGACCACCGACGGGATCGCGGCCAACAACTCGATCAGCACCTTCAGCCACTCGCGCTGTTTGCCTTTGGCGAACTCGCCGACGTAGATCGCTGCGGCAAACGACAGGGGCACGGCGACCAGCATCGCCACGGCGGTGATCCAGGCCGTGCCGGCAATGAGTGGCCAGGCGCCGTATCTGGGTGGGTCGGCGGTTGGTTCCCATCGGTCGCCAAAAAGCAGTTCCGTGATCGACAGGCGATTCCAGGCGAACTCCATGCCCTGGCTGCCGATGAACAAAAAGATGCCGGCGATGAACAGAATGGCCGACACGCCGCCGCCGGTGACGACCAGGCGGGCTGCTCGATCCACCCAGTAGGCGCGATCGCGTCGGTCCAAACCGGTTGCGATCGCAGCGAACGAAGTCGTTCGAGCCTCCGCCGCCGTTGCGTCAGTTGGCGAAGTCAACTGGCCTGCTCCCCGCGCAACCGCTCCATCAGCTCCCGGATGCGCGGCGTCAGTTGCCGGTAGACCGTCTCTGGCTGCCCCGAAACGTCGACGTCCCACGTCAGCATCGTGGTGTGGAACGGCAGGCGGCCGACTCGATCGCGCGACTCTGTCCCGAACCCGATCACCAGATGGTAGTCGTCGAGTTGCGGCAGCAGCGTCGCCAGCGGCGTCGGCCAGGCTTTCACGAGGTCGATGCCAACGGTCTGCGCGAAGCGCACCCAGTTCGGATCGATCTCCTCCGTGCAGTGCCAGCCACCGCTCCGATAGCGCCCGCTCTGCGGAAACGCTTTGCGGGTGAAGTGCTCGGCGAGTTGCGAAGCGCCGTTGTTGGGGCCATCGACAAACAGGATGTGGAAGGTCTTCTCGTCTTTCTGTTTGCCGGTGGCGACGAAGATCGTCTCTTCGCAGATGTTCTTGGCCTGGTGGATGACGCGCTCCAGCCGATTGAACGTCGCCATCAGGGCGAACAGCTCGTTGCTCGGCCGCGAGTGCGAGTCGCCTTCTTTGACCAGGTCGGCGAACACCTTGTCGAAGTACCGGGTGAATTGCTTCGCGGCGGCGAGTGTCGCATTGGCCACCGCGACGTCCCGCAACTGGAAGCCGCGCAGGCTCTCCGTCAGCATGCGCCGCGCATGCTCGGACATCATTTCGATGTCGCGCGCTACTACGGTCGGTGGTTGCGTGGACAGTTGCGCCGCGGTGCGCGAAATCGTCGCCGCGTAGTCGCCGATGCGCTCGAGGCCGATCGTCAACCGCAGCACCGCGGAGACGTAGCGCAGGTGGCCGGCACTGGGCAGGTGCCTCGCGACGAAAGCGTGGCACAGCCGGTCCAGTTCGCGCGTCTGCCGATTGATCGTGTAGTCACCGATCACCGTCAGCGCGGCCAGGTCCTTGTCGAGGTTCATCACCGTCGACACCGCGTCGTCGATGGCTTTGGTGATTGCAGCGCCGACGATGCCGACCAGTTCCTGGATCCAGTTCAGGTCGCGCTGGAGACGTTCTTCGTAGTGCGAGGCCACGGCGTTCGTTGAATTGTCTAGGGGTTAGAGCTTGCGCAGCGGCGGGTAGCCGTGCGCCTGCAACACGCGCTGGCCATCGTCGCCGAGGATCCAGTCGAGATAGGTCTTGGTGGCGCCGGTTGGTTCGCCGTTCGTGTACATGAACAGCGGGCGCGAGATCGGATAGCTGCCGTCGATGACCGAGTCGTTGCTCGGCATGACGGCGGGACTGCCGTCCTTCTTGATGACCGGCACGAGTCGCACGGCTTTCGTGGCGTAGGCAAGGCCGCTGTAGCCGATCGCACTCTTGGCTTGGCCGCAGAACTCGACGACATCCTTGCTGCCGTTCAGGTTCAGGCACTGTGGCTTGAAGCGACCCGAGGCGCCGCCGAGCACCGACTCACGAAAGTACTCATAGGTGCCGCTGTTGTTCTGTCGGCTCACCGGCACGATGGGATCGAGTTTCGGGTCGCCGAGATCGATGCCGAGCTGGGACCAACGGGTGATCTCGCCGCCATCGCCGTAGAGCGCCTTCAGCTGCGCGATCGAGATCGAGGCGATGGGATTGTCCTTGTGCACGTAGATAGCGATGCCGTCGTAACCGACCTTGTGTTCGATCGGATTGCGGCCGCGGGCTTCGGCACGTTTTCGCTCTTTGTCTTTCAGCTTCCGCGAACTGTTGGCAAGGTCGATCGAACCGGCGATCAATGCCGCGATTCCCGTTCCCGATCCGCCGCCGGACACCGTGATCACCGAATGCTCGGCTACTTTGTCGTAGGCCTCGGCCCACGCCCCGGCCACTTCGAGCATCGTGTCCGAGCCGAGGTTCCTCACTTCGGTGCGGGTTAGTCCGCTGCGCCAGCATCCGGCCGTGGTCGCGACCAGCGTCGAGAGCAGGCCCAGGGCGACCAGGTGCTGGAGGCGTCGAGTTGACTTCAACAAGCTCACGGGAAGCAGTCTGGGAGTCGACGGTGAAGGAAGCTCGCAGGGAATGATGAAGGTTCCGTAAAGGTCTTCGCCAGTCTGCGGCGTGCATCAAGTCGCCAGCGGTGGCAAACCGTCCAGTAGCGGTGTTTCACCGGCCGGGCGATGGCGGAAGCGCCGGCTCTGCCAGAACCACTGTTCGGGCGCTTCCTTGATGCCTTGCGTCAGGCCGCGGTTGATGCGCGCGGTGATCGACAGCATGTCCGCATCGCGATCGCCGGTGGCGGCGTCGCGGATGACGTCGAGCACGCGCAGCCGGTAGCGCATGGCCCCCGTGCGCAGCATCGCCACGACCACGATCGGCGCCCCGGTGGCGAGGTGCAGCAGGGCCGGGCTCGCGACCGTGCGCGAACTGGTGCCCAGGAACGGAGCATCGACCGCCGAATGCTTGCCGCCGCCGTCGGCGAGGATGCCGACCGCGCGCTGGTCGCCGAGCAAGCGGAGCAGCGTGCGCAGCACGTTCTTGCGCGCCACGACCGTCGAGCCGCTGCCGGTGCGCAACCGTTCGATCAGGCGATTGAGGGCCGGCAGGGGACTCGGCCGGAACACCGAGGTCAGCGTCACGCCGAGCAGCCCGGCGGCATGGCCGGCCACATCCCAGACGCCGAGGTGGCCGGTGGCGAAGACGAGCCCTTTGCCTTCCTTGAACACGGCATCGACGGTCGGGAACTCGGTCAGGTCGCAGTGGGTGCGCAGGTTCGCCGCGGTGATGCGGCGCATGCGGCAGAAGTCGATCGCGAGCCAGGCGATGTGCTTCGACCAACGCCACAGGTGGCGCGGCGGCCGGTCCGGGCCGAGGGGCGAGCCCGGGCGGAAGGCGATGCGGCAGTTGCGGAAGTAGCCGCTGGTGCGGCGGCCGCGCCGGTCCTGCAGCGACCACCACAGGAACCACGGCACCGCGAGCAGCGTGCCGCAGCCATAGGCGAGCCAGGTCGGCAGCGCCCCGACGAGCGCGATCAGGCCGGCCACGCAGCCGACGACGAGGCGCTGCCAGAGCGCTTCGCGCGCTGGCTTCTTCAGGTCGTCGTCGTCGTCGTCGCTCATCGTTCGGCGGTTGCGGCTGGTGGGGAAGCAGAAGCTGGAATGCGCACCATCGCCAGACAACCGAGGCCGAGCAACAACTGCACACCTTGTGCCAGCATCGCCGGTTTCGCCCCGGCATGGAACTCGACGAATCCGTACACCGCGGAACCGAGCACCGACAACTTCGCCGTGATGCCGTAGAGCCCGAAGTAGCTGCCGACGCGGTCGGGCGGCGCCAGCAGCACGACCACCTTGCGGCCGGCGGTCTGCACGCCGGCGAGACCGAACGCGCCGCACACGCCCAGTGCCGCGGCGTAGCCGAGCGTGTTGTTGCCGCCGAACCACGCGCCGAGCCCCAAGGCCAGCGCCAGGGCCACGCCACTCGCGCGCAGCACCGCGAGCGGCGCGCGGTCAGCCCACACGCCCTGGGCGATGCCGAACACCAGCGCCAGCGTGTTCAACAACACGCCGAGGTGCATCACCAGCGTCAGCAGGCCGTCGTCGCCGTGCAGGGTGGTGCCAAGCCACACCAGCGTGCCGTCGCGCGCGTTCGCCGCGAACACCGAGCGGGTGAAGTCGGCGAAGTAGAGGATCGCCGTGTTGATGACGTCGAGCAGGCAGAAGTTGCCGAGCAGGAACCAGGCCATGGCCCGGTGCCTCGGCAGTTCGCGCAGCGTGCGGCGCAGGTCGGCGACGGCGTCGCGCACCGCCTGCGCCGACGAGCCGGTGCGCGGCGCGCGGCGATCGCGCACCCACAGCAGGCACGGTGCGGCGGTGGCGAGGAACAACAACGCGGCCAGCGGGAAGCGCGTGCGTTCGGCCACGTCGAGCGGCATCAACGTCGACAGCACGGCGAGCGTGCCGATGTAGCCAAGCCCGGTGCCGATGCCACTCAGGCGCCCTTCGCGGCCCGCCGTCGCCACCGAGGGCAACAGCATGTTGTAGAACAGCAGGCCTGTGTTGTAGGTGACGTTGGCGACGAAGAAGCACAGCAGCAGCACGTTGCCGCCGGCGTCGAGGCCGAGCCCGGCGATGGCGCCGATGCACAGCAGGGTCGCGATCGTCAGGTAGCGGCCGGCGCGCGCGGTCTGGTCGGCGAAGGCGCCGAGCACGGGCACCAGCAGGCCGGCGAGCACCATCGAGGCGAGCGACACCAGGCCGAACGCGCGCAGGTCGCCGAGTTCCTGCTTGGCGAACGGCGTCAGCAGGTAGGTCAACGTCGCCGCGTAGACCGTGTTGGCGAGGTCGTAGAGCACCCACGCGGTGGCGCGCAGACTCGACCGCGGCGAGGCGACGTTCGGGCGAGTTGCAGGCGCAGCCACGCTGCCGAGTGTGCCCAAAGACGCAGGGCCGCGCAAAGCGCGTTGCCCGCCCGTGGGAAATAGCGTGCGCCACCTGGGGCCTTTGGGCAGGATCGCAGCATGAACGTCAAGGAAGTCATGAGCCGCGAGACGAAGACCATCCGCATGGTCGATCGCCTCGACACGGCCGCTCGAATTTTGTGGGAGAACGACTGTGGCATCGTGCCGGTGGTGGACGGCAACCAGGCGCTGGTCGGCGTCGTCACCGACCGCGACCTGTGCATGGCGGCCTACACGCAGGGCCGTCCGCTCGGTGAGATCCCAGTCACGGCGGTGATGGCGCGCAACGCGGCGACCTGCAAGCCGGACGATCCGGTGGCGACCGCGATGCAGACGCTGCAGCAGCGCCAGGTGCATCGCCTGCCCGTCGTCGATGCGCGCAATGTGGTCGTCGGCATGTTGTCGATCAGCGATCTGGTTCGCGTCGCGCACACCCGACCGGCCGGTCTCGACGGTGGCTCGGTGTTGAAGACGATCGCTTCGATCACGGCGCCCCGGCGCGCGGCGCCGGCGCCGACTCTCGTCGCCCCCGTTGCCAGCGTCACGCCGGCGGCTGCGACCGCTTCGATTCCGGCTCCGGCGGCGAAGGTTGCCGCCGTCTCGGCGCCAGCCCCGATCGCCGCTGCGCCACTGGCTGCTGCGAAGTCCAGCAAGCCGGCGAAGGCCGAGAAGAGCAAAGGCAAGGGCAGGAAGAACTGACCGTCGCGCCACGGCCGCCTCATGCCGGAACCCGGGTTCTCCGTAGCGCCGCAGGTGACTGCCGATGGCAGCTGCCGACTCGTGCTCGCCGGTTCGATCACGCTGGCTGAGGGCGCCGAGTTCTGGGAACGCCTGCGTCGCTCGATGGCGGCGGCGGCGGGACCGATCACCGTCGACGTGGCGGGCGTGACGCGCCTCGACGGCGGCGGCGCGGCGCTGCTGACCGCGTTGGCCGTCAATCCGGGTGGCGGCGTGGCCGCCATTCCCATCGTCGGCGCGACCGGCGAAGTCGCGCGGTTGTTGGCGTTGTACGACTGCAGCCGGACCGGCACCTGCGTGCCGCCGGAGCCATCGCCGTCGAGCACGTTGGGCGACATCGGCGACTTCGCCCACGATGCTTGGCAGACGGTGCGCGCGATCCTGGCGTTCCTCGGCGATCTCGTGGTCGGGTTGGTGTCGGCGGTGCGCCGCCCGCGCACCGTGCACTTCGGCGAACTCGGCGTGCTGTGCGAACGCGCCGGCACCGACGGTCTGCCGATCGTGATGCTGATCAACTTCCTGGTCGGGGTGATCCTTGGTTTGCAGGGCGCGATCCAGCTGCATCGCTTCGGCGGCGACCAGTTCCTGGCGAGCCTCGTCGGCCTCGCGGTGATTCGCGAACTCGGCCCGCTGATGACGGCGATCCTGGTGACCGGCCGTTCCGGTGCTGCCTACGCCGCCGAACTCGGCACCATGACGGTGAACGAGGAGGTCGATGCGCTGCGCACGCTCGGCCAGGACCCGCAACGGTTCCTGGTGTTCCCGCGCGTGCTGACGCTGCTCGTGGTGTTGCCGGTGCTGACGTTGGTTGGCGACCTGCTCGGCTCGCTCGGTGGCCTGTGCATCGCCGTCTGGTACCTCGACCAACCCGTCGTCGTCTACTTGCAGTCGCTGCAACAGGCCGTGTCGCTCGGCGACATCGGCACCGGCTTGCTGAAGAGCTTCGTGTTCGGTGGCGCGATCGCTCTCATCAGTTGCCAACGTGGTCTCGCCACGCGCGGCGGCGCCGACGGCGTCGGTCGTTCGACCACGTCGGCGGTGGTGGTGGTGCTGTTCACGCTGGTCGTGCTCGACGGCTTGTTCGCATGGCTCTTCTCCCTGCTCGATTGGTGAAATGGCGAACGTCCTGCAAGTGCGCGATCTGGCGGTGGGCTACGGCGCGGTGCCGTTGCTCGAAGAGGTCGCGTTCGACGTCGGCCGCGGCGAAGTGTTCGCCATCCTCGGCGGCTCCGGCTGCGGCAAGTCGACGTTGTTGCGCACGTTGATCGGCTTGCACGAACCCTTGTCCGGGCGCGTGCACTTCCGCGGCATCGGGTCGCCGGCGCAGGCGATGACGCCGCCGCAGTTCGGCGTGCTGTTCCAGTCGTCGGCGCTGCTGGGCTCGTGGACGCTGCTGCAGAACGTGCTGCTGCCGTTGCGGAAGTGGACCCGCTTGCCGCTCGATGCGGCGACGGCGGTGGCGCTGGCGCGGTTGCGCCTGGTCGGGCTCGAAACCGCGGCGCACCTGCTGCCGGCGGAAGTCAGCGGCGGCATGAAGAAGCGCGCCGGCATCGCCCGCTCGCTCGCGCTCGACCCGCCGATC
>SXPB01000310.1 GCA_005776475.1 Planctomycetia bacterium | reverse complement strand
GTCGTTGCCGACCGCACGCGCCGCTTCTTCGGCCTGCAGTTCCATCCCGAGGTCGCGCACACCGAGGACGGCGGCACGATGCTGAAGAACTTCGTGCTCGGCATCGCCAAGTGCCGGACCGACTGGAATCCCGGCAGCATGGTCGACCAGAAGATCGCCGCCGTGAAGAAGCTGGTCGGCGAGCAGGGCGAAGTCGTGATGGGTTTGTCGGGCGGCGTCGACAGTTCCGTCGCGGCGGTGCTGATCCACCGCGCGATCGGCAAGCGGTTGCATTGCGTGTTCGTCGACAACGGCCTGCTGCGGGCCGGCGAGCGCGAAGGCGTGCAGGAGCTGTTCTCCGACCACTACCACATGGACCTGAAGGTCAAAGACGCGAGCGAGCAGTTCCTCGGCGAACTGAAGGGCGTCGTCGATCCCGAACAGAAACGCAAGATCATCGGCCGCGTGTTCATCGACGTGTTCCGCGGCGAACGCGAACGCTGCGGCAACGCGAAGTTCCTCGGCCAGGGCACGCTGTATCCCGACGTCATCGAATCGGTCGCGGCGCACGGCGGCGCCACTTCGACGATCAAGAGCCACCACAACGTCGGTGGCCTGCCCAAGGACCTCGACATGACGTTGGTCGAACCGCTGCGCGACCTGTTCAAGGACGAGGGGCGCGCGCTCGGCCGCGAACTGGGACTGCCGAGTTCGCTGGTCGACCGCCAACCGTTCCCCGGTCCGGGCCTTGCCGTGCGTTGCCTCGGCGAAGTCACGCGTGGCAAACTCGAACCGCTGCGCGGCGCCGACCGCATCGTGCGCGAGGAAGTCGAGAAGAACGGCCTGCACAAGGGCCTCTGGCAGTACTTCGCGGTCTACCTGCCGCAGAAGTCGGTCGGCGTGAAGGGCGATGCGCGCGTCTACGAAGATGTCTGCGTGCTGCGCCTCGTCTCCAGCCAGGACGCGATGACGGCCGACTGGGAACTGCTGCCGGCACCGGTGCTGAAGCGCATCAGCAACCGGATCCTGAACGAGGTGAAGGGATTCTCCCGCGTCTGCCTCGACATCTCGAGCAAGCCGCCGGCGACGAGCGAGTGGGAGTGACGCGCCGGTGAGCCAGGAAATGTCGTGCAGCCCGCCCGGGGGGCTGCCGATACGTTCGGGCATGGAACGAAGTCGCCTTGGCATTGGGATGCTGTTGCTCTGTGGTGGCCTGGCGGCGCAGCAGACGCCGGCCGCTCCCGCCGGCGAGGGCAAGGTCGTGTTCACGGCGGCCGAAGCGCACGCGTTCGCGTTCTGCCTGGACATGGCAAACGGACTGAACGGCATGCCAGGGTTGCCACCGCAAAAGGTGGGTGTCGTGCCCGGCTACGGAATCACGCCGGTGGAACTGCCGGCGCTGGCGTCGGAGAAGCCACAGCCGAACACCAACGACGGGGCTGCCGCGCGGCTCCTCTACGTGTTGCCGGTGACGACGGGCGACGCGGCCCGTCGCATGTTCTGCGTGCGCGGCGACGGCGTCATCGCGTTCACCGACAACGTGGTCGGCACGGCGCAGCGCGACGGCCGCCCGCTGGAACCTGGCGACGTGCTCGGCGAGGGTGGGCCGGTTTCGCCGCGCAACTTCCCGCGCACGCCAGGCCGCGGCCAGGACGGCAACTTGTGGTTTCCCGGCGACATGATGAAGACCGTGCGGATGAACGTGCGGGTCGTCGACGAAGCCGGCGCGCCGTTCGGCATGGTGCAGGTGCACTGTGTCGCCGAAAGCGGTGCCGAAGCGCTCGACGTGGTGTTGCCGGCGGGGCGGACGCGGACCCGCCTCGAAGGCGATGCGGTGCTGGTCGGCGTGCCGGCGCGCGGGCTTGGCCTCGTGCTCGAGATCGAAGGCCTGACGGTGCCGGTGCCGCCGGCCGACGTCACCGTCGAAGGCCAGAGCGTGCGGATCCGGGCGCCGCGTGCAGCGATGCAGCAGGCGCGCCTGCGCCGCAACGAGTCCGCGGCGATCGCGACGTTGAAGAACATCAGTTCGGCCCAGGCGCAGTGCCAGGCGAGCGGCGTCATCGATGCGAACAAGAACGGCGCCGGCGAATACGGCATGTTCGCCGAGTTGAGTGGCCGCGACGGCGTGCGCGGCACGGACCAGAAGATCTCGCCGCCGGTGCTGTCGACGGCGTTCAGCAGGGTGCAAGGCGGCGTCGTCGTGCGCAGTGGCTACTGCTTCCGCATGTTCCTGCCGGACCAGGCGGCGGTCGCCGTGGCGGAGCATGCCGATGGGGGTGCGGACGCTGCGGCCGTCGATCCGGCGCAGGCCGAGACGATGTGGTGCTGCTACGCGTGGCCGGTGGAGCCGGGCGTCAGCGGCCAACGGGCGTTCTTCATCAACCAGAGCGGCGACGTGCTGGCGATGCCGAACCAGGACAACGGGTATGGCGGCGTCGACAAGGGCCCGGCCGCCTCGTCGGCGTTCCAGGCGAAATCGACCGGCCACATGAATGCGGCGGTGGCGGCGAATGCAGCCGGGCGCGATGGCGCGCAGTGGCGCGTCGTGAACTGAACGCTGTGGACGAGCTGCGTTGCCCGGGCTGGCTCGTCAGCGGCCCGCGGGCGGTTGCAGCACGGGGTCTTCGTTGCGCAGCACGAGTTCGCAGCCTTCGGCGGCAGCACGCGCCGCCGCGATGCGCGCCGTCCAGGTGCGGCCCTCGCGCTGCGTCGATGCGAACACCACCAACGCGTGATCCTCGGGCAGTCCCGTGAACACGAACGCACCCGCGTCGTCGGTGGCGACGGCGCGCTGCGTCGGCTGCAACAGGCCGCGCGGATCGCGCAGCGTCACCACGATGCCGCGGGCGACGCTGCCATCGGCCCAGGTCGCCTTGCCGCGCAGTTCGCTGCCCGCCTGCACGGTGAGTTGCAGACCCGCGGCCGGAATCGCGTCGAGTTCGACCGTCTGGTTGGCGAAGCGTTCGTCGCGCACGCGCAGCACGCCGGGGCCGAGCGCTGGTCCGAGGTCGGCGCGGCCGCGGCCATCGGTGTGGCCGCGCACGGTGGCCGGCGCCATGCCGCCCGGTTCGTATTCGAGGGCCACGTCGGCGAGCGGCAGGCCGCGCTCGTCGCGGGCGGAGACGACCAGCGGCACGCCCGCGGTCGTGGCCTCGCGTGCGGTGCGAAGCAGCGACCACGCGACCGCGATCGGCGCCCTGCCCTTCGCGAGAAACAACACCCAGCTGTCGCCGGCCGGTGGTTCCGGCAGGTGGAACGCGTCGTCGCGCACGGCGCTCGCCCCGAGCACCCGGTAGTCGCCCGCTGCGTTGCGCAGCAACGTGATGGCGACGGCGTCCGCCGGCAGTCCCGTCGCCGGCACCGGTACGAGCGGTGCTGGTTCCGACGTCGTTGGCGGCCAGGCCAGGGGCTTCGGCGACGCGGGGCCGGGCAACACGCCGGGCGCGAGGCAGACACCGTGGTGCCAGGTGACGAGCGGTGCTGCCAGCGCCGTGCCGAGCAACGTGCATTGCGGCCCGCGCGCGAGCAGGTCGACGTCGGGTCGTCCCACCGGATGCAGCGTCGTGCCGGCGCTCGTCGCCACGACCTGTCCGGAAGTCGGCAGCGACAGCACGAGATTCTGGCCGGACCGCACCTCGAGCCGTTGCCACGCAAACCCGTCGGCGCTGGCGATCCAGGCTTCATAGATGCCGGCCGGCAACCGCACGCTGGTTCCGGCGAGCGGCGGCAGCGGCACCAGCACACCGGCAGGCAACACGGCGCGCGCGAACAGCGTGAACTCTTCGCTGCCGCTGTGCGTGGTGACGGCACCGAGGGGTTCGAGCTGCAGTCGTTGCGCTTGCCCTGGACGCAGCCGCACGAGCAGGGCGCCAAGTCCGGCGCTGGTCGTGACGAAACCGGAGCCGGCGTGCAGCGGCAAGCGATCCGGGTCGGTGAAGCGGATCCAACCGTGCGCGTCGGCGGTTGCCGACAGCACCCGCGTCGCCGGCAGCAGCCCGGCAAGCAACGGCGTTCTGGTGTCGGCGAGCGCCGGCAACGTGAACGGCGGCGCGCACAGCAAGGTGCCGTGTGCCGCCGGCACCGGTTTGCCGTGCTGGTCGCGCAGCCACGCGATGCACTGTTCGGGGCTCTGGGCCGCGAGGCCGCTCGCGAGCAGCAGGGCCTGGGCGAGCCGGTGGACGAACATGACGCCAGTAACGGCGAGGTTCGCCACCGGTTCAACCCCCGTTTGCTGTGGCGGGCGCCCGGCGCGCCAGCCAGCGTCGGCCAACGACTGCCGTTACTCCGGCAGTTCGTCGCGCTTCTTCACGACCTTGCAGACCAGCCCGTATTCGAGGGCCTGGCCGGCATCGAGCCAGAAGTCGCGGCGCGCGGACTCGGTGACGTCTTCCGGCTTCTTGCCGCAGGCGTCGGCGATGATCCGGTTGTAGCGGTCGCGCAGCTTCAGGATCTCCTTCGCCGTGATGTCGAGGTCCGAAGCGGTGCCGCGGCCCATGGTCGACGGCTGGTGGATCATGAAGCGGCTCTCGTGCAGGCAGAAGCGGCGCTTCTTGTCGGCGGCGAGGTGGATCAGGATGCCAGCGGACGCGCACAGGCCGTTCACGACCGTGTTGACCGGCGGCTTGATGAAGCGAAGCAGGTCGTAGATCGCAAAACCCGCGTCGGCGCTGCCGCCCGGCGAGTTGATGAACACCGTGATCGGCTTCTTCGCGTCCTTCTGCTCCATGGCGAGCAAGCGGATCGTCGCCTCCTTCAGCATCTTGTCGTCGACCGGCCCGCTGAGCAGCAGCGTGCGGGCCTCGAACAGGGCCTTCTCGTAGGGATTCGGCCCGCCGCCACTTTCCTTTTCGCCCTTCTTGTCGGGGCATTCGTGGTCGTCGTCCTCGTCTTCATCGAGGCGAATGGGGCGGGGATCGAAGTCGCTCTTGGTTGCCATCGTGCGTTCGCTCGCGTGGGTGGCGGGTCGTTGCCCGCTGCGGCTGGTTTTCGGAGTTCGACGGCTGGAAGTTGAGTCCGAACCGCCGATCGCAATGGGCCGTGGATAACGCAGCAGGTGGCACTAGGCAACAGAGCGAATGTCTCTGTGGCACCGGTGCTTCGACGGCGACGCCTCGGGCGGTTCGGCAACCCCCGGTCGGGGAATCCCGACCGCTGCCTTGCATGGCAGCGGGTTCGTCGATAGGGTTCCGCCTCGTTGCCGGTTCGCTGGAGATGCAGCGGGCCCGCAGCAACTCGCCGCCGATTGGTGGAGCAGATGCCGCCAATCCGAGCCCGCGCCATCGGCCAGGTTGCCGATGCGTGCGAAAGTCCTGACGAAATCGAAGCCTCCGGCTTCGTGCATTCGGCAGGATTCGGGTCGAGGCGAGCATGGCGATGGGATCGGCAGGGATTCCGGGTTTGCCCGATTTGGGCTGACGCGGGCTTCGTGCAGTTCCTTCGCCTTCGTCGCCGGGTGGCCCGGTGGCGAAGGTCCGCGAGCGAACCTCGAACCGGGTTCCCCGGCTCGGCCTGCGGACGATCGACGTGGCGAAACGCAGTCTTCTGGCCGCGCCCTTGGGGGGCGGCGAGACGTTCTGGCTGTCGCCTGGATGCACGACCGCGTGCCATGGGCACGTGTTTGCGAACGGACGTTGCGCGCCAAGCGGCCGCGACAGAACTGCATGAGCATTTCGGAGAACGATTTCCCCGGTGGAATGGAACAGGCTCCCGATGGCGGGGGCCCTGAGCGGCGGCGCTGGCGCGGAGGCCGGCGGCGTCGTCGTCGTCGCGGTGGTGGTGGTGGTGGCGGCGGCGGTGGCCAAGGCGGTGGTGGCGGCGGCTACGGCGGCGGCTCCCAGGGTGGCCCCGGTGACGGCGGCGGGGGCGGTGGTGGGGGTTACGGCCCAGGCCCCCGCCACCGTGGCGGCGGCGGTTACGGCCCCCGCCCCCGCCCAGGCGGCGGCGGGGGCGGTGGCGGCGGCCACGCCCGCGGCGGC
>SXPB01000309.1 GCA_005776475.1 Planctomycetia bacterium | reverse complement strand
GGCAAGAACCTGGTCGACATCGTGGTGTCGAACAACGGCTACCGCGTCATCAACCTCGGCATCAAGGTGCCGGTCGACCAGATCCTCGAAGCGGCGAAGGAGCACAAGGCCGACGCCGTCGGCATGAGCGGGCTGCTCGTGAAGTCGACCGTGGTGATGAAGGAGAACCTCGAGCTGATGAGCCAGCGCGGCATCACCGTGCCGGTGATCTGCGGTGGCGCGGCGCTCAATCGCCACTACGTAGAAGAGGACCTGCGCGCCGCCTACACGACCGGACCCGTCTACTACGGCTCGGATGCGTTCTCCGGTCTGCACATCATGGATGAGCTGACCGGGCGTTCGAAGGCGAAGACGCTGACGCAGTCGCCGTCGCCCGAGAAGCGCGTGACCAGCCATCGGCGCATGACGCGGGCGCAGAAGGAGGAGCTGTTCGCCAGCGCCTTCGCCCAGTACGCCGACAGCGGTGTGCCGCCAGCGCCGCGCGTGCCGGTGCCACCGTTCTGGGGCCCGTCCGTGGTGACGCCGCAGGAACTCGACCTCGGCACTGTTCTGCAGTACGTCAACAAGAAGGCGCTCTACCGGCTGCAGTGGCAATACAAGCAGGCCAAGCGCACCGACGAGGACTACGCGAAGTTCGTCGAGCAGACGGTCGAGCCGCGGTTCCGCGAACTGGTCAAGCTGGTGCGGACGCAGAAGACGCTCGAACCGCGGGTCGCCTACGGCTACTGGCCGTGCTTCGCCGACCGCAACTCGCTGGTCGTGCTCGACCACATCGACCGCAAGACCGAGATCTGCCGGTTCGAGTTCCCGCGCCAGCCGGCGGGTCGGCGCCTGTGCCTCACCGACTTCTTCCGCAAGAAGGACAGTGGCGAGCTCGACGTGGTCGGCTTCTCGCTGGTGACGATGGGTGCCTGCGCCACGCACGAGAGCGAGCGGTTGTTCCGCGAGAACCGCTACGACGAGTACCTGCACTTCCACGGCCTCTCGGTAGAGGGCGCCGAAGCGCTGGCCGAGTACTGGCACAAGCGCATGCGCCAGCAGCTCGACATCGCCGCCGACGATTCGCCGAGCATCGACGACCTGTTCAAGCAGAAGTACCAGGGCAGCCGCTACTCGTTCGGCTATCCCGCCTGCCCGAACCTCGAAGACCAGCAGAAGCTGCTGCCGCTGCTCGAGGCGCCGCGCATCGGCGTTTCGCTCAGCGAGGAGTTCCAGCTGACGCCCGAACAGAGCACCTCGGCGGTGATCTGCCATCATCCGGCGGCGAAGTACTTCAACGTCTCGGTGATGGCGCCCGGCAGCTGATTCGATCGTTCAGAAAGAACCGATCGTGAGTGCGAGGACGTTGGTCACCGCGACGGCGGTGATCGCGCCACCGGCGCCGAGTTCGACGGACGCCACCTGTTGCTGCAGCACCGCGCCGACCAGTGCCGGCAGGTTGGGAATGGCGAGTGCGGTTTCGACGGCGCCACCGTTCGGCAGCAGCAGCGTCAGTGCGTCGGGACTCGTGCGCAGATTGCAGCCGGCGATGCCTTGCGGCAGCAGCGTCGACAGCGGCACCGCCATCACGGTGTAGCCGAGAATGCCGACGCCGATCGCGTTCGGTGGCAGGCCCGTTGCGCGCGAACGCTGGATTGAGCTGCAGTAGGGCAACGACAACGGCTTCAGCGTGAGCAGGCCGCCGCTGCCGATGCAGCCGTTGCCGGCCGAGTTTGCGGTCGCGGGGCAGGTCGGCACTAGCAACGCGAGGCTCTGCGCCGGTTGGCCATCGACGACCGACAAGCTGCCGCCGACTACGACTTCGCCACTCGGTAGCGGCAGCAGTGTCCACGCACCGCCGGTGATGCCGCTGCCGAACGGGCCCCAAGCACCGTTGTGCCGACGCACGACCCCGCGCGCCAGCTGGTTGGGGCCGATGTAGAAGAAGCCGCCGCAGAGGACCAGGTCGCCGTCGGGCAGTTCGCACATATCGTTGGCGCCGCCGAAGGCAGCGAATGCACCCGGCATCCCGGTCCACGTGCCACCGATCCATTGCACGACCATCCAGCCGGTCCACGCGCCGACGGCGGTCAGTGTTCCGTCGCGCAGGGTCACGAAGCGCGCAGCCTGCCCGGATGCTTGCGATGGCGTGCCGATGCCGAGGCCGGGCATCGGGTGCAGAGTCGTGCCGTCCCAGATCGCCATGTCCCGGTAGCCGCCAGGCTGCGGAACCAAGTAGGACCCGGACATCACAATGTCGCCATTCGGCAACGTGTGCATCGCCGACACCGGTAGGGTTGCGAGGGGGAACGGAGCTACGCCGATCCCGCTCCACGCAGTTCCGTTCCAACGCCGAACGCGATCGACGGCGCTGACACCGGCGTAGATCTCACCGTTCGGACGAGCGGCGACGCACCACACCTGGGTACCCGGGCCGGTGCCCAACGAGGACCACTGGCCGCCATCCCACCGAGCCAGGTAGTTCGCGGCGACGCCGCCCGCGGTGGTGAAGGCGCCGCCGACAATGAGGTCGCCGTTCGGCAGTTCGATCGCGTCGCGAACCGCAGCATCGACACCGGAACCGAGCGGGATCACCGTGGAGCCGTTCCATCGGGCGATGCGGTTGGCGGGCACGCCGAGCAGTGTGGTGAACGTGCCGCCGACGAGGACGTCGCCGTTCGCGAGGTGGCGGAGCACAAGCACATCGCCATTGGTCCCTCCCGGCATCGGCACGATGGCCGTTGTGCATTGGGCAGCAGCGAGTGTCGCGAACGCGGCGAATGCAGATAGGGCGGCGAGGTGGCGCAGCATGGCGAACATGCTAGCGGCGGCGGATCTGGACGCTTGGCCCGCGACTTCGCCGAAGCGCCCCGTCACCGGGAATCGACGCGGTATCCTGTTGCCGTAATGCGCCCATCGTCGCGAGTGCACTGCATCGCCATCCTGTTCGTTGGCGCAACCACGATTCCGTGGGGCGGACTGCAAGCCCAGAGCAATTGGGTGGAACGACAACCGGCGCATCGACCGCCAGCGCGTTCGGCGCATGCGATGGTGTTCGACAGCGTGCGGTCGCGGATCGTGATGTTCGGCGGACGGTCGGCAACGTCGGTGCCGCTCAACGACACCTGGGAATGGGACGGCAGCGATTGGATCTTGCGCACGCCGCCGGTGTCGCCGCCGGCACAGTCGGCCAATGGCATGGCGTTCGATTCGGCGCGCGGCGTCACCGCGCTGGTGCTGGCGAACGGTGCTTTGTGGGAATGGAACGGCACCACGTGGTCGCAGGCGACGACATGTCCCGGTGGTGTGAGTGGCGCCACCGGCCGGTTGCGGGTCGCCTATGACAGCAATCGTTCGCGTCTGTGCGTTGCGCGTGACGACTCGACCGTCGATGAATGGGACGGCACGACGTGGACCACGATCACGTCGCCGGTGGCGGTGCAGAGTTGGGTCGGCGAGTCGAACTTCACCTACGACCCGGGGCTCGCCCGCTGCGTGTTCCACGTTCCGTTCAAGGTGCTGAGCTACAACCCGTACCTGGCGATCGGGTGGAAGCTGTGGCAATGGGATGGCGTCGCGTGGTCGGCAGCGTCGGTTGGCGGCGGCGTTGCCTACAGCAGTGGCGAAGCGATCAGTCCGTGCACTCGTGGTGGTGCGCTGATGCTGTACGGCGGCTACGACGGTTACGCGCCGACGGGATCGCAGACGTGGCGGCTCAGTGGCGGGATGCAGCAGGTGGCGACGGCGAAGAGTCCACGCGGCCGCAGCGGACACGCGATGTGCGACGACCCGGTGCGCGGCGTGATGCTGATGTTCGGCGGTTGGCGCATCGACCACTTGAACCAGTCGGTGCTGATGAATGACACGTGGCAGTTCGTGGTGCCGCCGATCCCCGCGAGTGCGGAGCTGTATGGCGCGGGCTGCGGTGCGCCCGTGCCGTCGCTTGACGTCGTCGGTGGTTCGCGCCCGGTGCTCGGCACCAGCGTCACCGTCGCGCTCACGGGCGGCGCGCCCGGAGTCGCTGCGCTGGCGCTCGGCTTCCAGAAGGACTTCTCGTCGTTGGGCGGCTCGCTGCCGATTCCGATGGGGTGGCTGGGCATGAATGGCTGCTGGTTGCTGACCGGCCACGAGGTGCCTGGGATGGCGATGACGCCCGGCGTTGGCGCCGACACGCTGGTGATCGCAATTCCGAATCTACTGACGTTGCGCAGTGCGCAGATCTACCTGCAGGCGTTCACGCCGCAGGTCGCCGCCAACGCCGCCGGAGTGGCGTTCAGCAACGGCCTGCAGCTGTCACTCGGCGAGTTCTGACGCGGGGCCGTGGTGACCGCGACGTTGGGCCGCGAGCGCCGCAAATCGTCGCGTGCCGCGACAGTTTTCGGCTCTCCCGCCCGACGCGCGTCCGCCGCTCGCGACAGCGTGGCGCGTCATGAACGTCGCTTGTGCGGCCGCGGCGCCGGGCGGCACGATCTGGGCAAAGGCGTCGGTGCCGAGCAGGAATGCGGCGAGCGCCGCGATGAGTGGTGGGGAGCGGAACATCGGTGGGTCCTCGGTCGTTCCGGGCGGAGATGCCCGACCCTTCCGAAATGACCCGGCGCGCGCGCCGGTGGACAAACCGGCGGCGATTCTCGTTCGTCGCGGGCCTTCAGGAGGTCCGCGCCGCGAACTCGCGCAGCGAACGGGCGATGCCCTCGCGCAGCGGCGTGCACGGCAGGCCGGGAAAGCGGGCCTGGATCGCGCGGTCGTCGAGGTCGCTGACGAACAGGTTCGGCGTCGCATCAGCGGCGATCGACAGGTTGCAGGCGTGCGCCATGCCGAGTTCGGCGGCGACGTCGCGCACCAGCGCCAGGAACGCGGCGACCTCGATCGTCTGGCCGCGGATGTTGAAGGCGCCAAAGCCCGTGAACGGGGCCAGCGTCGCTGCCGCGAAGGCCGCACCGACGTCTTCGACGTAGTGGTAGTTCTCGCGGCCTTGGTAGGGCATCACGAACGGCACCACGGTGCCGCGCACAGCACCCGCAGCGACGTTTTTCATCGCCGTCGTCGGTGCTGCCGTGCGACCGCGGGCGCGGCCGAGTCCGTACGTGGTGTTGAGCCGCAAGCACACCGTTGCTACGCCGGTGCGCTGTGCGAACAGCCGGCACAAGTGCTCGCCGGCGAGCTTCCACGTGCCGTAGCGATTGGGCGGTTGCAGCGGATCGCCTTCATGCACAACCGGGCCCGGATACAGGCTGCGCGGGCCGTAGACCGCGGCGGAACTGGCGAACACGAAGCGCCGCAGCGGTGCGGCCATGCGCTCGACGGTCTCCAGCAGCACCTGCGTGCCGCCGACGTTGACGGCGAGGCCGCGCGCCGGATCGGCGTCGCAATCGGGACTCTGCAAGCCACCGAGGTGCACAACGTGGGTTGGACAATGTTCGGTGATCGCGCGCACGAGTGCCGCCGGTTCGCCGAGGTCGGCGACGATGCAGACGAGGCGTGGGTCGCGCGTCGTCTTCGACCACAACGACAAGAGGCCGATGCCGCCGCTGCGCGAAGCGACGACGACGCGCTCCGCCCCTTGCGCCAGCAGATCGCGCACCGTGACCGCACCGATGCAGCCGGTGCCGCCGGTCACCAGCACGGTGGCGCCGTTCACGAGCCGTGCACCTGAACGATTGCCTTCGTCGTCTTCGCGGCGATCGAGTCGGCGAGCGCGTCGAGTGCGTTCGCGAACGGATACGTGGTCGCGTAGGCCTCGACCGGCAGCACGCCGCGCTGCAACAGCAGTTGCGCGTTGTCGTAGTCCTCGTGGCTGCTGCCCATCACGCCCTGCATTTGCTGGCCCGAACGGGTGAACGCGGTGGCGCCGAAGGCGACGTCGCACGGGTACGTCGCGATCGTGCAGATGGTGCCTTCCGGCTGCACGGCGAGGCCGGCGGTCGCCAGCGACGACGGCGCGCCCGAGCACTCGATCAGCACGTCGACGAGGCCGTCGTCGAACGTGTCGCCAAAGCGCGTGCCGTCCAGCGCGTCGAGGCCGAGGCGCAGCCGTTCGTGCAGCGGTTGTTCGGCCGACACCACGATCGGCAGGAAGCCGCGCTGGGCCGCGAGCGCCAGCCGGACTTCGCGGTCGCGTTCGACGCCGGTCACTGCGACGCGGGCGCCGGCATGGCGCGCCAGCTCGGCCGCCATCAGGCCCATGATGCCGCAGCCCGACACGACGACGTCCATGCCGGGTTGGATGCCGCATTTGCGCAGCACACCTTGCGCGACGACCGACAGTGGTTCGATCAGCGCCGCCTGCAGCGGCGTGATGCCGGACCGCAGCGGCACGCAGCGATCGACTTCGAGGATCGTGCGGCGGGCCAGGCCGCCGTCGCGGTGGAAGCCGATGATGCGTTTGCGCCGGCAGTAGTTCCATTTGCCGCGCCGGCAGCCGCGGCAGCGCGGATCCTGGCAGCCGCGCATCGCCAGCGCGCAGACGACGTCGCCGACGCGCAGGCCCGCGTGGCCTTCGGCGCCGGGCCCGAACGCGAGGATGCGCGCCGAGAACTCGTGGCCGAGCGTGCGCGGCCGCTGCACCCACGCGAAGTTCGCCTTGCCGAGCGACGCGCTGTTGTCGGAGCCGCAGACGCCGACGAACAGCGGTTCGACGAGCACTTCGCCGGGGCCCGGATCGCCGACGACAACGTCCGCCATCGCGAGGTTGCCGGTCGACGACGCCGTCGCCGGATCGATCGCCGCGGAACCGACCAGCCGCACTGCGGGAACGGTGCAGGTCATGTCAGTGCCCGGGAACGCTGGCCCACTGCCCGTTGGCGGCCGATTGCAGCACGGCGTCGCAGACGTGCTGCGTGCGCTGCGCTTCGGCGAACGTCGGCGCGACGGCGGTGCCCGCGGCGATGCCTTCGACGAAGTCGGCGACCTGGTGCACGAACGAGTGCTCGTAGCCGATCTGCAGGCCCGGCACCCACCAGTGGCTCATGTACGGCATCTCGCGGTCGGTCACGTGGATCGAACGCCAGCCCCGCACCAGCGACTCGTCCTTGTGGTCGAACCACTCGAGCCGGTGCAGGTCGTGCAGGTCCCAGCGAATCGACGCGTGCTCGCCGTTGATCTCGAACGTGTAGAGGGCCTTGTGGCCGCGCGCGTAGCGCGTGCTCTCGAAGATGCCGAGCGAGCCGTTGCCGAAGCGGGCGAGGAAGGCGCAGGCGTCGTCGATCCCGACCTTCTCGACCTTGCCGGTGAGGTTGTGTTTGCGTTCCTTGACGAACGTCTCCGTCATCGCGGTGACGTTGTCGATGCCGCCGTTCAACCACATCGCGGTGTCGATGCAGTGCGCCAGCAGGTCGCCGGTGACGCCGCTGCCGGCGACGGCCTTGTCGAGGCGCCACAGGCCGGTGCCGCCCTGCGGCAGTTCGGCGGCGATGGTCCAGTCCTGCAGGAACTGCGCGCGGTAGTGGAACACGCGACCGAGCCGGCCCTGGTCGATCAGCTTCTTGGCGAGCGTCACCGCCGGAATACGGCGGTAGTTGTACCAGACGGTGTTGGGCACCTTGGCGCGTTCGACCGCGGCGACCATGGCAGCGCCCTCGGCCGCCGTGCGCGCCAGTGGCTTTTCGCACAGGATCGCCTTGCCGGCAGCGGCCGCCGCCAGCGCGATCTCCAGGTGGGTGTCGTTCGGCGTGCAGATGTCGATCGCGTCGATGTCCCTGCGATCGATAAGTCGCCGCCAGTCGGTCTCGAACGACGCGAAGCCCCAGCGATCGGCGAATGCCGCCGCATCGCTGCGCGTGCGCGCGCAGCACGCTTGCAGCACCGGCTGCAGCGGCAGGTCGAAGAAGTTCGCGGCCTTGCGATAGGCGTTGCTGTGGGCGCGGCCCATGAAGCCGCAGCCGATGACGCCGACGTTCCAGGGTTTCTTCTGCATGACAGGACTCTCGGGGAAGTGGTGCCTACGACCAGCCGTGCGTGTCGCGCACCGCGAGCATGGCGCCGAGGATGTCGTTCCAGGTCTGCTGCGTCTCCATCACGGCGTTGGGGAACATGCAGCCGTCCCAGCACATGTGCGCGATGGTTCGGTTCGGCTGGCCACCGGGACGCAGCCAGAAGCCGGCGTGGTGGGAGATGTCGAGCTTGCCGTTCGGATCCTTCGGCAGGCAGTGGCGCCCGGTCTTGTCGTGCGAGCCGGAGCCGAACACGGTCGCGTCGTTCTGGGCGACGTGGAAGTCGAAGGTCCACGGCCGCAGCGCATCGGTCAGCTTGGTGTAGGCAGCGTCGAGCACCTTGCGATCGCGCCAGTCGTAGTCGGCCGGCAGCAGGCGATCGTCCGGCGCGTTGTAGCCGAGCGTGTAGAGCAGCGTGTGCGCCATGTCGGCCTGGAAGCCGAGCACGGAACGGCGATCGACGAGTTCGAGCAGTTCGACCATGCGGCGCCAGCTATGCATGCCGCCCCAGCAGATCTCGCCCTCGGCCGCGAGCCGTTCGCCGTGGTCCTTGGCGATGTCGGCGGCGGCCCGGAACGTCGACGCGATCGCCTTCTGGCTGGCGTCGGGGTTCTTGGCCCATTCGCTGACACTGCTCGCCGAATCGATGCGCACGATGCCGTACTTGCGGATGCCGAGTTCGCGCAGCCGTTGGCCGATGCCGCAGGCCTTCTCGACCTGGGTCAGGAACGCGCGCCGTTGGCTGGCGTCGCCCATCGCCGAGCCGCCGCCGGTGCCGCCCCAGACCGGCGCCACCAACGAGCCGATCACGAGGCCGCGCGAGCTGACCTTGTCGGCGAGCTGTTTCAGTTCCTCGTCGGTCGCATCGATGCTCGTGTGCGGCAGCGACAGGAAGATGTCGACGCCATCGAAACCACGGCCGTCGACGCGCGCGCGGGCCGTGAAGTCGAGCATGCGGTCGAGGGCGATCGGCGGATGGTCGGTGCCGGCTTCCTTGCCGACGAGGCCGGGCCAGGTCGCGTTGTGGAGCTTCGGGAAGGTGTTTCGCTGCGGCATGGGAACCTCCACGCGTGGCGGCGTGGTCTCAGAGGGGACGAGGTGTCGCAATCTACTGTCCAGGCTGCGGCTGTGCGTGCGGGTTGCCGCGATTGCTCGGCCGAAAATGCCTCCGGGCCGCGGTTGTCGCGAGTATTTCACGAACGCAATCGGGCCGGGGTTCGCTGCCTAGGCACGATGAACGTTCGCCACCTGTTTCGTTGTCTCGGTGCGCTTGCTGTCCTGGCGGTTGCCGCGTGCCTTCCTGCCCAGGTCGTCGGCTACCACGACGTGTCCGCGGCTTCGCACCAGTCGAGTTTCACGTCGTTGGCCGGGCAGGGCTATCGACTCAAACAGTTGTCGGTCGCCGGGGGCCTCGCCTCGCCGCGCTACTCGGCGATCTGGGCCCAGGAAGCGGGCCCGTCGTGGGTCAGCTCGCACAACATGAGCCAGGCGACCTACACGACGTGGCGCACCAGCTGGATCAACCAGGGCTACCGGCTGAAGATCGTGACCGCCGCCGGCTCCGGCGCCGACACGGTGTTCGCCGCGGTCATGGTCAACGACGGCGCCGCGGTCGTCTACTACACCGACTCCAGCGAGTCGAACTTCGAAGGGATCGTCGCCCTCCAGCGCGACCTGGGGCGCATCCTGGTGAGCGTCGACATCCACGGCACCGCGGCCACGCCGCTCTACTGCGCGGTGTTCGAGCTCAACACCAGCAACCTGCCGTGGGGTTTCAAGTTCGACGACACGCACGCCGACTTCGCCGACACGTGGAATGCGTACTATCCGGTGAACGCGCGCATCGCCGCACTCGGCATGTCCGACAGCCAGCGCTACATCTCGGTGTGGCATGACGATCGCGTGGGGGCGTGGGCGGCGCGCTCGAACTACACGACGACCGGCTACGCGACGCAGTACACGACGCTGACCAACGCCGGCTACGTGCCGATCGTGATCGCGTCGGGTGGCTCCGGCACTGGCCTGCGCGTCTCCGGTTGCTTCGCGCAGAGTCCGACGCCGTTGCCGCGCACGATGACCTACACCGGCCAGCAACGTCCGGAGTTCGCCGCGTTCGACACCTACATGACGAATGCGATGCAAGGGTCCGGGGCGCGCAACGCCGCATTGGCGATCACCAAGGACGGGCGGCTCGTGTTCGCCCGCGGCTACACGTGGGGCGAAGCAGGCACCCAGGTCGCGCAGCCGACGAGCCTGTTCCGCATCGCCAGCATGACCAAAGTGCTCACCTCGATGGCGGTCCACGAGATGGTCGACGACGGACTCGTGTCGCTGGCCGACAAGCCGCGCACGCTGATCGGCGCGCCGAGCGGCAGCTGGAACTTCAACAACTGCTCGCTGCTCAACTGCCTCGAATACACGAGCGGACTGGTGCGCAACTACAACGGCTACGACATCGCTGACTACGCCACGACCGGCACGCCGGTGCTCCCGGCGACGCATTGGCAGGGCATCCAGTGGCTGGCGGCACAGGCGCCGCGGCACCCGCTTGGTTCCTATGCTGAGTACTCGAACGCGGCGTTCCTGCTTGCGTCGCAGGTCGTCCGGCAAACGTCGGGGTACAGCTCGATGCAGAGCTACCTGCAGGCGCAGCTCTACAACCCGCTCGGCATCACCCGTGCCCGCGTCGCCGCCTCGGAGATCGCCAACCTCGCCAGCACCGAGATCCGCGGCTATCCGAGCCAGCTCGATCTGTATCCGAGCAACCTGCACACCGATCGGCGCCTGCTGCCCGAACAGTGGACCACCGACTTCGCGCTGGCCGATGGTTCGGGCGGCATGGCGTTCGCCGTCGTCGATTGGGCACGGCTGATGGCCGGCACCTTTGGGCTCGACTCGGACTGGATCACGCTGAGCCCGGCGCGCACCGCCAGCATGCTGGCGCGCCATTCGTTCCCCGAGTGGGACGAAGGACCTGGAGACGTCACGCCCGGGTCGTTCAGCTGGTCGCAGCGGCCGAGCGGCGTGTGGGCCTACCACAAGGGCGGCACGCTCAGCGACGCACACACGCGGACCATGTGGCGCAGTGACGGCATCAGCATCACCGTGCTGGTCGCCAAGGGTGGCTCGTCGACGTCCGATTCGTCGTTGCACAACCTCGTCGAACAGGTCACGAATTGGCCGACCGACGATCTGTTTCCGAACTACGGCATGCCGACGTTCCCGCGGCGCCCGGTCCTGACCTCGGTCAACACTGGGGCCCTGCCCAACGTCACCAACACGCCCTTCGTGCTCACCGGCGAACGCCTCGACACCGTGACCAGCGTGAACTTCGGCGGCACCCCGGTGACCGCGACGACGACCGCGAATTGGCACAACGGCTGGTTCCGCATCCTGAGCCCGACGCAACTCGAGTTCTACGTGCCGCAGGGACAACTCGGCGGCTCACGCGCGCTCTCGGTCGCCAACGCGCAGGGCACCAGCGGCACGTTCTTCGTGCAGTTGACGATGTCGACCGGTGGGCCGTACTTGTCGGCGCCATCGACCGTGACGCCGGCGCAGTCGTTCCGCGTCTACGCCGGGGCCGGCAGCCTACCGACGCCGAGTTTCGCCGCGCTGGCGATCAGCACGAGCCTGCAGCCGTCCTACGCGCCTGGCATCGTCGATCTGTGGATCGGCGCGCAGTTCACCGACATCCTCGTCACCGACTTCCAGCTGTTCGACGCCAGCCGCGCCACCTTCTGGCAGATCCCGCCGCTGCCATGGCCAACCGCCTACTTCCAGGCGGCGATCTTCGATCCGGTGACGGCGACGCCGTTCCCGTTGCCGACGACGAACTGGCGCTCGACGATGCGGCAGTGAGCCGCAGCCGCGCGGGCGTCACGGCCGCACGTGTTCGAGGCGGCTGAGCTTGTCGGCCGCGTCGAACGACACGGCGAGGCGATCGAGTCCGTTCGGGCTCCAATCGCCGAGCCGCCAGATCGAGACGTGGTTGCCGCGGGCGTCGGGTTCGCCGAGCAGCGTGTGCACTTCGGGGCGCGGCATGCCGACGGGCAGGTGCTTCTGCATCAAGTCGTCGAGCATCTGGCCGCGCGGCGATTCGCCTTCCATCGGCGAAGTGCGCCACACGGTAGCGTCGAACGGGCGATCGTCGAACGGACTGCCGCGCAGCACGAGCACCAGCACACCGATCAGGTAGATGCCGCCGAGGCCACCGATCAGGAGCGCCCACGGCCGCACACTCGTCTCCAGCGAGGCTTCGAAGGTCTTCGCGTTGCCGAGCAGGCGCGCGAACCAACCGCGACGCTCGTGCTCAGCCGGCATGTTCGACCTTGATCACTTCGACCGGGCAGTCGCGCGCCGCCTGCTCGATGTCGTCGCGCATCGGCCCGAAGTGCACGCCGGCGTCGGCCTGCACGATGCAGTCCTGGCCGTCTTCGACGAGGAAGACCTTGGGCGCGATGTCCTGGCACACCTTGCACGCGATGCAGCCGGCTTCGATCCAGACCTTGGCGATGCTTGGCACGGGAAGGCGCATCGTGGGCTCCGGTGTGGTCGTCGGCAAGGTGTCGGTTTCTGGGCTGGTGGCTGGCCGACGGCGCTTGCCAGCCGCTCAACAACGTGCTGCGAACGGAGGCAATAGGTGGCTGTCGCCTCTGGGGCCGAAACGGCGGATTACATGAAGGTGTCCTTGGTGGAAGGACAGATTCTGGAAAATGTGTCCTTGTGGCAAGGACACATTGACGAGAATGGGATAGTGAGCCTTCATCCCGTCCTGGCCGCAAAACTGACCGAAGCCGTAGCTGCCTCACTTGCCGCCGCGACGCCTCGCGACGTGCATTTGCCGGCGATTCGCAACAAGGTGCACAGCGTCATCGGCATGCGACGCGCCGGCAAGACGACGTTTCTCAAACAGCTGTGTGCCGAGCGGCGCGCGACGGCGCCGCCGGAGCGATCGATCTACCTGAGCTTCGACGATGAGCGTCTTGGCACGCTCGAAGTGCAGCAGTTGTCGTTGCTACTGGAAGAGCACTATCGGCGGTATCCGGACCTTCGCGGCAAGCACCAGGTGACCTGGTTGTTGGACGAGATCCAGCTCGTGCCGGGCTGGGAGCGATTCGTGCGCCGAATCCTCGACAGTGAATTGGTCGAGGTCGTCGTCTCGGGCTCTTCGGCGAAGATGTTGTCGCGGGAAGTCCACACGTCGTTGCGAGGGCGCGGGATCGAGACCGAGGTGCAGCCGTTCGGGTTCCGCGAGCACCTGCGGCATCGCGGGAGCGAGCCCGAGCGGGCGCCGACTCGATGGACCGCTGCCGAGCGATCTCGCGTCGAGAAAGCGTTCCGCGGCTTTCTTGCCGAAGGAGGCTTCCCCGAGGCCCAAGGTATGCCGGCTTCGGTGCGCATTCCTCTGCTGCAAGGGTACGTCGAGACGGTGATGTTTCGCGATGTAGTCGAGCGGCACGGCCTGACCCAGGTCGCGGCTCTGCGATGGTTGATTCGCCACTGTCTGCGCAATCCAGGTCGACTCCTCAGCGTGCATGGCCTGTGCAACGATCTGCGAGCGCAAGGTCACGCGGTAGGCAAGGACACAGTGCACGCGATGGTCTCGCACCTTCAGGACGCGTTCCTCTTCACCGCGGTGCCGTTGGCAACCGAATCCGTGCGCCGGCAGAACTCGAATCCGCGCAAGATCTACCCTGTCGATCATGGCCTGATCGCGGCGTTCGATCCCAGTGGCAAGAGCAATCTGGGGCACCACCTCGAAGTTGTCGTGCACACCGAACTGCGCCGGCGGCGCGCCGACGTGGGTTACGTGCGCAACGCGGATGGCACCGAAGTCGACTTTCTCGTCCGACGTCCAGGTGCCACGGAGGAGTTGATTCAGGTGTGCGCCGATGCCGGAGACCCGGAGACTCTCGCCCGCGAGTTGCGTGCGCTCGAATCAGCGAGAGAAGAGTATCCAAACGCCACCCAACGATTGTTGATCGGTGATCGAAGCGAGGCACGGCTCGCTGTGGGCGACGTGATCGTGCAGGCAATCCCGGAGTGGTTGTTGGCAGCCAGTCCGTCCTGAGGATCACCCGCGTCCGCACCGCGCCCTCACCCCGGCGGCACGCGCTCCGGCCGCACCCCATCGCCGCGCAGCAGATCGCGCAGCCGTTCACACAAGCCCGAATTGCGGTGCCCGTCGTCGTCGTTCTTCACCGCCATCTCGAGCGCCTTCCGCGTCCCGACCAGCACCACCAGCTTCTTGCCGCGCGTGATCGCCGTGTAGAGCAGACTGCGCTTCAGCATCAGGAAGTGGTCGGTCGTCACCGGCATCACCACCGCCGCGTATTCGCTGCCCTGGGCGCGATGCACTGAGATCGCGTAGGCAGGCACCAGGTCGCCGAGGTCCTCGAAGCGATACTCGTGCTCGCCCTCGGGGAAGCGCACGAACGCCTTCGCGGCGCCCGTGTCGATGTGCGTGATGCGGCCGACGTCGCCGTTCCAGACTTCGCGGTCGTAGTCGTTCTTGATCTGCATCACGCGGTCGCCCGTGCGGTAGCGCTTGCCGTTGCGTTCGACTTCGATCTGGCCCGGATTGAGCAGGTCCTGCAGGTCGCGGTTGAGCGTGTCGGCGCCGATCTCGCCGCGATACATCGGACACAGGATCTGCACGTCGCTCTGCGGATCGAGGTGGAAGCGGCGCGGGATGCGTTGCGTGACCAGTTCGCGGATCAGCGCGCGCGCGTGCGTGCCGTCCTTCGCTTCGACGAAGTAGAAGTCGCTGCCTTCGCCGCCGCTCTCCGGCACAACGCCTGCGAGCAGCCCGTGCGCCACGCGCACGATCTCGCTGCCCTGTTGCTGGCGGAAGATGCGGGTCAGCGCCGTGGTCGCGACGCGTCCCGAAGCCAGCACGTCGGCGAGCACGTTGCCCGGGCCGACCGACGGCAGCTGGTTGCGATCGCCGACCAGCACGAGGCTCATGCCGGCGGGAACCGCGGCGAGCAGTGAATACGCGAGCTGGATGTCGAGCATCGAGGCCTCGTCGACGACGAGCATCTGGCCTTCGAGCGGGTTGTCCTCGCCGCGCGCGAACCCGCCGCCCATCGGGTTCCATTCGAGCAGGCGATGCAGCGTGCACGCGGCGTGGCCGGTCGACTCCTCGAGGCGTTTGGCGGCGCGGCCGGTGGGGGCGGCGAGCAGCAGCTTCTGCTGCTTCTGCGCCAGCACCTGCACCAGCGCGCGCACGATCGTGGTCTTGCCCACGCCCGGGCCGCCGGTCACCACCGACACCGATTCGCCGAGCGCGCGCACCAGCGCCTGCTGCTGGCCTTCGGGCAGTTCCATCCCGGACGTGCGCTCGAACCACGCGACCGCCGCTTCCGGTTTGATCGGCAACGTCGAACGGCCGCGCAAAAGCAGGCGATGCAGCGCGCGCGCGGTGCCGTCTTCGGCCAACGCCAGCGTGACGGGATAGACGATCGGGCGCGGATCGTCGTGCAGCAGCACCGGGCCAGGCGGCAGTTGCCGCACGATGCGGCCGTTCGCCGCCAGTTCCGGCAGGCGAACGCGCAGCGCCTGCTCCTGGCAGGCGAGCAACTCGGCGGTGCGGCGCAGCAGTTCGTCCTCGGTGAGGAAGCAGTGGCCGTCCTTGCTGGCCTGGCCGAGCATGAACTCGAGCGCGGCGTCGAGTCGCTCCGGCGCCTCGGGCGCGATGCCGAGCTGGCCGGCGAGCCGGTCGGCGATCTTGAAGCCGACCCCGACCACTTCGTCGGCGAGCCGGTACGGATTGGCCTGCACCAGGGCCGACGCCGAGGCGCCGTAGCGACGCACGATGCGCGCCGCCAAGGCCGAGCCGAGGCCATGCGTGCGCAGGAAGACCATCACGTTCTGCAGGTCCTTCTGCGCCTTCACCGCGGTGCCGAGGTCGTCGATCTTCTTTTTGCCGAGCCCCCGGATGCCCCGCAACCGGTCCGGTTCGTGCTCGATCACCCGCAGCGTGTCGGTGCCGAACGCCGCCACGATCTTCTCGGCGGTCGCCGGGCCGATGCCTTTGACGAGTCCGGAAGCCAGGTAGGCCTCGATTCCCTCCTCGGTCGACGGCGCGATCGCCTCGAATTGCTCGACCTTGACCTGGACCCCGAACCGGGGGTGGTTGCTCTGCTTGCCGGACAGCACAAGGCGCTGGCCTTCCTTGAGTTCGGCCATGGGACCGACCGCTGTCACCGGCGCTTTGGTGGCTTCGTCGAGCAGCTTGACGACCGCATACCCGGTGTCGGGGTTGCGGAACGTGAAGCGTTCGATCGTGCCCGTCAGGGTCACGTCGCGTTCGTCGGAGTCCTTGGTCATCGGGGTGGCGGTGGGCGGAGCCGCGAGACGGGGCAACGGCGGCATTGCCCTCGCGGCCTGAATCGGTATGGTGTCGCGCCCTTTCGCCCGTCCGGGCAGAGCCGGTCACGTTACGCGACCCGGCTCACTGGTGCCAACCAGCAGCCTTGCCGAGCTTTTGTCAGTTCCGAGCGTCCTCCCTTTCGCATGATCCGAGTCCAGGTCCGTCCGAACGAGCCGTTGGAAGCTGCTCTGCGTCGCTTCAAGCGCCAGTGCAACTACGCCGGCATCTTCCGTCTCGCCAAGAAGCACGCCTACCACGAGAAGACGAGTGATCGCCGTCGCCGCGAAGAACGCGAGCGCCTGCGCAACATCGTCATGGCCGAACGCAAGCGTGGTGGTGGTGCGCCGGTGGGCCGCTCGAACAAGAAGCGCCGTGCCAAGCCCGGCAAGAGCAACGATCGTCGCAACAACGACCAGCCGGATTTCGATCCGTTGACGGCCGATACGACGATCCAGAAGTCGGAAGGATAGTCGCAGGGCCAGCTTCGCAGCTGGCTGTGTGGCCGCCACGAAGGCGCTTGCGATGCTCCCCAAGATTCCGGGTGAGGGTCCTCGCGACCTGAGCAAGCCGCTCGAGTCGGTGAAGGTTCTCGTCGACCAGCGCCTCGACGGAATGCGTCTCGACCTGGCCCTCGCCGCGGTCTTGACCTGGCGATCGCGGGCGAGCATCCATCGCCTGATCGAGGCGGGCCTCGTCAAGGTCGATGGCCGCGAGCTGCCTGCCTCGCGGCGGGTTCGCATCGGCGACTCCATCGTCATCGACCTGCCGCCGCGTCCGGTGCCGGCGCCGCCGGCCGGCGCGCCGACCACGTTCGGGGTTCTCTACGAGGACCAGTGGATGCTGGCGGTCGACAAGCCGCCCGGCATGGCCGTGCATCCGTCGGGACGCCACCTCGAAGGCACGCTGATGCAGGAACTGCATCGCCGCTACCGCAACCCCGACGATCCGGCGAAGGACGTGGTGCCGCGCCTGCTGCATCGCATCGACCTGGAGACGTCGGGTCTCGTCGGCGTCGGTCTCGACGAGCAGTTCCACCAGATGGTGTCGCGCCAGTTCGAGGATCGGCTGGTGCAGAAGAGCTACCTGGCGGTCGTGCGCGGCGTGCCGAAGGTGCGCGAAGGGACCATCGATCGGCCGATCGTTCCCGACAAGACGTCGGCGGTGCGGCTGAAGTTGACCACGAGCGAAGGCGACGACGGGCTGCCGGCGATCACCCACTACCGCGTGCTGCGCGGCAATGCCGACCACACCCTGCTCGAAGTGCGGCCGAAGACGGGGCGCACGCACCAGATTCGCGTGCACATGGCTTCGATCGGGTGCCCGCTGGTGGGCGACAAGCTGTACGGCGGCGACGAGCAGTTGTTCCTGCGCCAGATCGAAGGCACGCTCGACGAGGCACAGCGCGCATCGCTCGGGCTCGAACGGCATGCGCTGCATTCGCACACGCTGCAGTTCTTCCACCCGATGCTCGGCCGCGACATGACGCTGGAAGCGCCACTGCCGGCCGACATGCAGCGGTTGCTGGACTGAAAGCCTGCAACGGTGCGCGGCGCGGGCCGGTCGGGGAATGCGTTCAGGCCAGCGGTTGGTCGGCCACTTCGCGCAGCACGTCGTCCAGGAACGCCAGGTCGGCGCCGGAGCAGCCGGACCAGTCGAGCCCGACCTCGAAGAAGTTGCCCTTGCCGCGCTGCACGCGCGTCGCGCGCGCCTTGAGTTCGTGCACGTGGTCACCGCGCGCGATGCGCAGGATCACGGTCTGGCCGGCGAGCGGCGGCTGACCGGTTTCGAGCCCGATGCCGGTGCTGGAGACGTTGCGCACGGTGCCGAGCGCCTGGTTGCAGGCGTTGAGTTGGCCCTTGGTTTCCATCGCCGCGATGGCAGCAATGCGCACGCGAGGCGCGCGGCGCCGGTTGTCTTCGTCGGTCATGGGGCAGGAATCGGCAATGTTCCCGCAGCCGCGTGAGTCCTGATGTCGGGGAAAACCCCGATTTCAGCCGCGGCTCAGACGCGATTGGACCAGGGCATCACCAACCGGTAGCGATCCGTCCGTCGCATCGGATCCTCACTGATCCGCGCGGCTGCTTGCGCCTGCACATCGTCGAGGCGCACTTTTCCGTCGCGCACGCTCCGTTCCTTGCTTTTGGCATCGTGCACGAAGAGGGGCGGCGTCGTCGACGCGCGCTCCGGCATCACCTCGGGATTCGAGTTCATGGGCAGACCTCGGTGAGAACGTGGCAACGGTAGCCGGCCGGTCGCCGCCGACAACCCGCCCGTCATGGAGCGAACATCGTGCCGACCAGCATGGGGAGCACGCACAGGATGACGTAGAGGGTCGCAATGGCGCGCAGTTCGCCGCGCAAGGACGGCGGGGCCTTGGCCGGCGGTTCGTCCGGATCCTCTGCCGGGGCAGTGGGTTCGGTGCTGCGGTCCTTGGCTTCCTCGCCGCCTTCGGGGGCCGGTCCCTCGGCGCCGAGATCCTCGAGCGGAGTCGTTCCGGCAGGGCACGGGCGGCGCAGCGAGAAAGTCGCCGCCGCGACGACTACCGCCGCCAGCGGCCAGCGCAGCGCTTCGGGCGCCCACCGGGCGAAGGCGAGGCCAGCCGCGCCGAGCGTGAGCGCATTGCCGAACAGGGCGCCGAGTTCGAGGCCGCCTTCGAGTTCCTTGCCCTGCGTGAACGGCACGGTCGCGAGTGCACGCACCTGGCCGCGCGCCGCCAGCACCGCCAGTCCGAACGCGAACACCGACGCGGCGGCGAGGTCCAGGAAGTGAGAGCCGCTGGCGATCGCCAGCGCGAGCCCGATCGCGTGCACCGGCAACAGCACGTGCGTGACCAGGGCGCGCCACGTCGCATCGTGCACCAGTTCGCGCGACAGTCCGGGTGCCTGGCCGAAGATCCACGCGGTGCCCGGTTGGTCGCCGCGCGGCAGGAACGCCACCAGGAACGGCAGGTAGATCGCCGGCAACTGCAGCAACACGCACGCGAGCGTGAAGTCGTTGGGGCCCGGCTCGCGGCGCGCCACCAGCAACACCATCGCCGCCGGGATGCCGAGCAGCGGCAACACGCGCGCGCGGAACGCGGCGCTGCGCCACATCGACACGGCGACGAACTCGGCGATGCCGCGGTGGCGACCGTCGGCGCACAGGCGCTGCAGCAAGAAGCCCGAAGGACCCTGGCCGCGCACGCGGCGGCTCGCCGGCGAACCCTGGCCCGACGTGAGCATTGCCAGCGCCAGCAGGGCGAGTGCGGCGATCGCCAGCGGCACCAGCCGCGACCATTCGCTGCTCGGCGCCGCAAGCCAGCGCGCGATCGCATACGGCGGCATCCATTCGACGAGGCTGCGCCCGAGCGGCAGCCCATCGGCGGTGCCCTGCAGGCGCGGCAGGCTGGTCGCGAACAGCACGAGGCCCGCGCCGAGCAGCAGCGCCTTGGTCGAACCCATCAGCAAGGCCGTGCGGGCGGTGCCGAGCCAGCGCGACGACGCGCGCCCGAAGACGCCGAGCACGCCGCTGGCAAGACCGCTGCTGGCGCAAGCGCCGACGATGTAGGCCGGCGCGAGCCACATTTCGCCCGCGAGATGCGCCAGCAGGATCGCCGGCGCCAGCGCCATGCCGATCGTGACCAACACCACGGCGAACGCAGCGTGGCCGCCGCGCGCGAGCGCGATCACGAGGCGACTGACCGGTGTGCCGTGCAGCAGGTGTTCGTCGGCGGCGCGACGTTCGGGCCGGCTCTCGTCGCCGAGCGCACCAATCGCGATGAGCAGCGACGACAAGCACAGGTTGGCGGCGGCGAACGGCACCGGTGGCGTGTCCGGATACAGCAGCGCCGCGAACACGAACCCGAAGAACGCCTGCGCGAAGATCGTCGTGGTAAGGCTGCTCGAATGGCCGGCCCCGGCCCGGCGCGCATCGCCGAAGAAGTCGATCAGCAACCAGGTGCGGATCAGCACCAGGGCCTTGTTCATGCGTCGCTCCGCGGGCGGAACAAGCCGTAGGCCGCGGTGAAGGCCTGCAGGTGCGTCTGGCCTGCCGTCGGTGCGATTTCGCCGTTGCAGTGGAAGCCGACCATCGGCACGCCATCGGCAGCCTGGGCGAACGCCGCGTGGTCGGCGCCCTGGCGGCCGAGGCAACGAAACAGCAAGGCGCCTGCCGCGCGCGGCTGCCGTCCACTTCGCAGTCGCTGCTCGAGATCGGCGCCGGCGGAACTCTCGTCGCGCATCAGCAGCCGCACCGTGCGCCCCGTCGGCAGGTGCTCGGCGACGACGAGCTGGCCGGCCTGGTCGACACCGAGGATGTTGCAGACGAGGAACTCGCCGTCGCCGGGATCGGTGGTGGCGAAGGGGTCGGGCGTGATCGCCAGCAGCAGCGGGCTCTGCTGCGCCTGGGCCCGCTGGTCGTCGTCGAGTTGTTCGAGCTGTTCTTCGATGAAGGCGCGCGCCGGGCGGTCGTCGACTTCGAGCAGGCGGTTCTTGCCGGCGGCGGTGACGCGGCCGACGCGCCCGAACGGGCGGCAACCCGGCGTGCTGATCGTCGTCAGTTCGACATTGCCCGCCAACGACAGCACGATGGCCCCGGCGCGCTGCGTGGAGCGGCCGTGGAACAGCGAATGGCCTTCGGGATGGCGGCTGCCGCTGGCGATGCCGCCGACCTTGGGCACGCCGGGAAATCCGAAATCGAGGCCGGCGAGCAGCGCGCGCGTGTCGCAGTGGAACGGTTCGGTGAGCACGATCATGCCCGTGCGTTCGTGCGGGCAAGCCGGCAGGAGCGCTCGCCACGCGGCGGGCGGCGCATCGGGACTCGGCAGGTCGCCGGTGCCGAGTGCCACGGTGTCGATGTGGGCGCCCGGCAGGCGGCCGGCGAGCACGGCGATGCCGTGGCGGCCGACGTCGAGCACGTTCGCTTCGTCGGACAACGCCGCCGCACTGCAACCGACCAGCGTGCGCGCGCCGAGCAGATCGTGCAGCAGGATCGGCAGGCGGTCGATCGTCAGGCCGTAGCGCGGCGACGCGAACACGAACGCGAGGTCGATCGGGCCGGCGCCGAGTCCACTGCGCAAGGACGCCACTACTTCGCGGCACGCGGCTTCGAGGTCGGCGCCGGTCGCGAGCGCGCGGTGGAACTGCATCCACGTAGCGTAGGGAGCGATTCGCCGACGGCAATTCTCCAGCGCCGCCGGAACTGTTGTCGGCGTTCGCGGCGAGCGGCCATACTCCGGCTCGCCGAGTCCGGCGATCGTGCGATGAGCTTCGAACGGTACCTGCAGCGCGTTCGCGTCTGCCGCACGCTCGACGTGGCGGCGTTCGTGCCGTGGGCTGTGGGAGGCGAAGTCGTCGGGCGCATCCACCGCGAGCGCATTGACGCCTTGTTGGCGCCACCGACCCCGTTCCGGCGCGCGGGCGACCGCATCGTGCTCGACGGCCTCGACGCCGAAGTGCGCAGCGCGGCGCTGGCGCAGGTGGCGGCGCGCCTCGCCGCGGCGGGGCTCGCGCGGCCACCGCTGGGTGAGCTGTATCCGGTCGCCGCGCGACCGGACGGGCCGACCCTGCTGCGCATCGACCGGTCGGTGGTCACCTGGTTTGGCGTGCCCGCACGCGGTGTGCACCTGAACGGCTACCGGCGCACGGCGGCTGGCCCGGAGATGTGGGTGGCGCGGCGGGCGCGCGGCAAACGCACCTATCCCGGCCATCTCGACAACCTGGTCGCCGGTGGGCAGTCGATCGATCTCGATGCGATGACAACGTTGCACAAGGAATGCCAGGAAGAAGCGGGCATTGGCGCCGCCCTCGCCGCGCGCGCCGTCGCAGTGGGCAGCATCCGCTACGCCTTCCAGGAAGGGCGTGACTGCAAGGCGGACACGTTGGCGTGCTTCGACCTCGAATTGCCGGCGGACTTCGCGCCGGTGCCGGTGGACGGCGAAGTGGAGTCGTTCGCGGCGTGGTCGTGGCATCAGGTGGCCACGTCTTTGGCCGGCGACGACGTGTGGAAGCCGAACTGCGCGTTGGTCGCGTTGCACTTCCTGTTGCGGCACGGGGCGCTCGACCACCAACTGTCCCTGGCGCAGCGAACGGCGTTGTGGCGCGAACTGCTCGGCGAGGCATCGGCATGAAGTTGCTGCTCGTCAGTTCGCCCGGCCGCGAGCGGACCGTGCTGCACTGGAGCCACGCGATGGCGGCGACGATGGCCGGTGTCGCGTCGGCTGGCGGTGCGCAGGTGCGTTGGTTCGCCGCGCTGCCGGCGGGGTCGCCGGCGCTGGTGGCGCCGCCGGGAGTCGCGCTGGAGGTGTTTGCCTTCGCGGGCAGCGGCCGGCACCACTGCATCGCCACGGACACGAGACATCCGGGCGCCGACGCGGCGTTGACGGCGGTGTTGCGGCACGAACCGACCACCCGCGTCGTGCACGTGGGCGTCGGCGCGCGCGGTTCGCCCAACCTGTGCTGGCTCGCGTCGCGTCTGGGCAGTCCGACGTTCGCCGTGGTGCGGGCGGCCGAGGTGGAGTGCCATCGCGGCGATCTGGTGCAGGCCGATGGCGAAGCGTGCACGCGCAGTGACGATCCCGAACGTTGTCGGCGTTGCTGCGCGCCGTCCTTCTGGCGGCGACCGCACGCCGACGCGTTCCGCAACCGGGCGGACCTGCTGGTCGCGAGTCTGCAGGCCACCGAGGCGACGTTCGTGCCGACGATCGAGGACCAGCAGCGGTTGGTCGCATTCGGTGTGCCGGTGGCCACGCTGGTCGTCGACACCGACGTTGCCTCGATGCTGTCGCGCTGTTTGCCCCGCTGACACGGTCGGTGGCAATGGCCCGACCGCCGGCGACGCGATTCGTCCGGTCGGGCGACGCAGTTGCCGACTGTCGATATGCTGCTTCGACCTCCATGCGCCTCCTCGTCGTCGCCGCCGGCCTGCTTTCGGCCGGAGTCATGGCACAGTCATGCTTGCGGCCCGTGCCGCCGCCGGGCGGGCATGCGACGAACGTCGATCTGCTGGTGCCCGTCGCCTACAGCGATGGCTACCAGACCTTCGGCTCGATGATCCTGCCGGTCGGCGCGCCGCCCACGTGTGGCTGGCCACTGGTCGTGTTCGTGCACCCGTACGGGCAGTCGCGTGGTTTCGATCTCGGCTTGCAGACGGTGGTTGCGGCACAGGGTTACGCGGTGTGGAACTACGACGTGCGCGCGCACGGCCAGGCGGTGGCGCTGAATCCGACGCACCCGCACGCTGGCTCGACGATGTGGGGGCCGATCGAACGCTTCGATCTCGCCGAACAGATCCTGTTCGTCGGGGCCAACCCGGCTTGGAACGGCATCGTCGATGAAAGTCGCGTGGCCGTCGTTGGCAGCAGCATGGGTGGCGCGCATGCCTGGAACGCGGCCGCGTGGTCGGGCCAGCCGATCGCGGCCCCGGGCCGTACCGGCATCCTGTTTCCGCCGGTGGCGTGCGTCGTCGCCTCTGATCTGGTCGCCGACGCGACCGACGACTGGCTGCGCGGTGGGCGCATGTTCAGTCAGTGGTTCGTCGAGGCGATCTCGGGCAGCTACACCGGCGTCGCCGTCGATCCCGCGTTCCTGCTCGCCTGCCGCACTGCGTTCCTCCAGCAGGATCCGAGCCTGCTCGTTGCCTCGTTCGCCGCCGAGCAACGGGGCATCGGCACCCTGCTGCAGACGTCGATGGTGCCGGTGTTGCACTCGCATGCCTACCACGACAACGTCGCCAACCCGCTGAGTGCCGTCGTGCGGGGCGAAGCGCGCACGGGCCTGCATCGGGTCGTGCTGGGCACGATTGGCCACGGATCGCCGAGCAACATCGGCGAACTGGCCGCGCGGGAAGCCCTGTTCCTGCGGTGGCTGCATCGGTTCCTGTGGAACGTGCCCAACGAGGTCGACCTCGAAGCGCGCAGCGTGCTCGCCGACCTGCCCGCCACTGCCGCGGAGCGCAACGATCCGGCGCATGCGTGGAGCCATGCCCACGCCGGTTCGTTGGCGACGCCAGCGAATGCGACGCGGTTGTTCCTGCACGACGACTTCGTGCTGCGTGCGACGCCGCCGTCCACGCCGCAGGTCGAGGCCGAACTCGCGCAGGTGGTCGATCCGCTCGCGACCGACTTCAACGCGCTCGACTTCCTCACCCAACCGTCGTTGCGCACCCTCACCAGCGTGCTCTCGCGTTGCCCGCTGCAGGATCGGGTGTGGACGTTCGTCGTCGGCGACGAAGCGCTGCTGACGCGCAGTGCCACCGTGCACCTTCGCGTCGAACCGGATGGCCCGCACTGGATGCTGGCGGCGCTGCTGACGGTCGAAGCGCCGGGCACCGCGGAAGAAGTGATGCTGGCGACGAACGCGATCGCCTCGACGAACAGCGTGCCGGGCATCGTCGAAGCGCACGAGTTGCGGTTGCCGCCGGTGGCGATGCGGCTGCCGGCCGGGTCGCTGTTGCGGCTGCATCTGCGCAACCTGTGGGTGCGCGAAGCCCCGATGGCGCCGTCGCTCGAGGCCGCACCGTTCTTCCACAACTTCCGCGTCGACGTGCAGCAGGGTGGGGTCGGCACCGGCTCGTGGCTCGACGTGCCGTTGGAAGCCTCGCGGCCGCGGCTGACGGCGCTGCCGGCGCAGATCGATCTCGCGACCCCGGCGCCGATCGTCGCCACCGTGCGCGGCGGGGCTGCGCGCAGTGGATATCCCTACTTCGCGATGGTCGGTCTCTCCGGCCACGGGCCGGGAATCCCGTACCTCAACGACGTGATTTCCATCGATGCCGACTGGCTCGTGCTCACGTCCGCGGCAGCGGGGCCGTCGCCGCTGTTCACCGGGTTCCTCGGCTTCCTGGATGCGGCGGGCAATGCAACGGTCACCTTCGACCTTGCGAGCGTGGGGCCCGTGCCGCAGGTGCTGAACGGGCTCGCGTTCTCGCTGGGGGCGTTCGTGTGGGATGGGCCGTGGGCGCCAACCGGGGCCGCGACGCCGCCGTGCGACGTGATGCTGCGGTGAAGTGACTACTGCAGGTCGATGCGCAGCGCGTTGGTGAAGCCGAACGACTGCGGCAACGCCGGGGCGTGCCACGCCACCTGCGCGAAGATGTCGGGCAGCGGTGTGGGCGGCGTCGTGAGACCGTTTGGCCAGCGCCAGTTGCCCTGACCGTCGAACGTGACGAGGCCGACGAAGAACGTCGGGGTCGGCACCGCGATGCCGCCCAGCACGGGCGTCGGATTGTTGGTGGCGCCGACCGCGAGCACGCCGATGCCGTTCGGCACCGCCCCGGTGACGCGCAATTCGGCGATGCTGCCCGGCACGTTCAGGTGGCCGCCGCAGACCTCGAACTTCGCACTGCCCGGGCCGGCGAAGCCGAGGTTCGCCTGGCAGGTCGTGTTGGCGCGCACCGCATCGACGTGGGCGATCAATTCGCGCAGCGACACTTCGGCGGCCTGCCGCGCGATGACGAACGAGATCGTCGTGCCGACGTGGATGTGACCGCCGGCCACGCACCAGGCCGGATCGCCGGGCCACTTGTGGATGTCCTGGTACCAGACGCCGTGGTAGGCGATGAACTCGGAGAGGAAGCCACCGCCGTTGCCGCTGGCGCAGATCGCGGGTGCCAGCGGCAGGGCCGAGGCGAGCACGGCGTTGACGATGCCTTGCACCGGCAGCGTGCTCGGCCGCAGCGCGTCGGGCGCGATGCTGGCGTCGGGCGGCGACGGTGTCGGCAGCACCGGCGCTACGTAGTCGGGGATCCAGCTCGTGCGGTTGAACTGGTTCATCTCGACCTCCCACGAGTTGCCGACGTTGCCGCGCGAGAAGGTCATGATCGCGATCGGCTGCAGCGCGTTCGCGAGCTGCCAGAAGTCCTGGCTCGTGTCCTGGTAGTCGACCTCCAGGTGGCCGCTGCCGGTGCCGCAGCTTGTGCAAGTCGGCGGCGTGAAGGTCGGGAAGTAGGAATGGATGTCGTAGCCGCGGTTCTCCCAGTTGCCGCCTTGCCAGCCGCCTGGGTTGAGCAGCGGGTCGGTGCTGAACTGCCGCACGGCCTCGTTGCTCGGCGGCCAGTAGCCGGTCAGCATGATGCGCGGCAATTGGGCCGCGGCAGGCGCGGCGAACGCAAACGTCACAGTCGACAGGAACAGCAGGCGTGGCGTCATCAGGGGGCTCCCGGGCGCCATAGCGTAGCGGCCCGACCACGGGAGCGGGCGGCCTGATATGGTGCACGGCGATGCGCCTGTCCCGATTCGCGTGCACCGTGTTCTCCGGCCTCTGCTCGCTCGCGGCGCAGTCGTTCAGCTATCCCGACTTCGCCAACCCGGCGCAGTTGCAAATGCTCGGCAATGGCGCCGTGGTGGCGGGGGCGCTCCGCCTGACGCCGAACGCGCCGTTCCAGAGCGGCTGGGCGTGGCGACAGACTCCCGTGGCGCTGACGTTCGGCTTCTCGACGACGTTCACGTTCCGCATCGCGCCGTCGGCGTTTGGCACGCGCGGCGAGGGCTTCGCGTTCGTGCTGCACGGCGATCCGCTCGGCGCGCAAGCCATCGGCGGTGCGGCGTGGGGGCTCGGCTATGGCGGTGGCTCGAACGCGGCGATCGGCATCCGCCGCTCGCTGGCAGTCGAGATCGACACCTACCGCGACGTGTTCCTCGGCGATACCAGCGCCAACGAGGTGTCGCTCCACACGGGAGGCAACTCCGGCAACAGCGAATGGGAGATTGCCTCGCTGGCGCGGGTGACGCCCGCGACGACGCTCGCCGACGGCCTGCTGCACACGTTGCAGGTGACCTACCAGCTCGGCGTGTTGGAGGTGTTCCTCGACGGTGCGGCGACGCCCCTGTTGTCGCGCGCGTGGTCGCACACGAGCGGCGGCATGCTCGCCAACGGCAATCCGGTCGCCGGGTTGGGGCTGACCAACGACCTCGCGTGGGTCGGTTTCTGTGCGACGACGGGCTCCGGCGGCTTGACCCAGCTGGTCGAGATCGGTTCCTGGTCGTGCACCGTGAACCCCGGGCCCGCGCCGTGCTACCAGGGCACGTTCGCGTCGAACCTGCTCACCGTGCAGGGCCAGTCCGGTGGCATCACGCGAACGATCCGCCTCGGCGCCGCGCAGTCGTTCGGCATCGGCATCAATCCGCCCGCAGGCGGCACCGGCCTGCCGTACGTGCTGTTCGCGTCGTTGGCGCCGCAGCCCGGTGCGTTCGGCACGCAGTTGGGATTCGGCGAGACCTGCTTCCCGGTGTTGCCGAGCACGACGAACGAACTCGTCGTCGCCGACACGTTCGGGCTGTTGCCGGCATTGTTCACCGCCGGACCAGCGCCGTTCACGCTCGTCGTGCCACCCAACCTGGTACTGGCGCCGCTCGACTTCACGCTGCAAGCGGTGCTGGCGTCGTCGCTGGCGCCGTTCACGCTCGGGGTCACCAACGCCATCGACATCGAGGTCCGGCCGGCGCCCGCGCCGACCACCGCGGCGCTCGTTCCGACCAGTGCGGCGACCGGGGCCGTGTGCCAGTTGAACGGCACCGGCTTCCTGCCCGGGCTCACCTTGTCGGTGGGGGCGTTGTCGATCCCACCCATCGCGGTCAATCCGACCAACGTGACGTTCGCCTACCCGGGCGGGCTTGCGTGCAACAGCACGCTCGTCGTGCGCAACCCCGATGGGCAGCAGGCGTCGATCGGCATCAACCCGCAGGCGACGATCACCTCCATGTCGGCGACGTCGGGGCTGGCCGCGGGCGGCACGCTGGTCGTTCTGCAGGGCACTGGTTTCGCGCAAGGCACGACGGTGACGGTCGGGGGTGCGGCGGCGAACATCGTCGCCGTCGCCACCAATGTCGTCGTCTTCACCACGCCGCCGGGCACGCCCGGTCCGCGCCCCGTCGTGGTGACGCCGCCTGGCGGCTGCGCGGTGACGGCGACGTTCACCTACTTGTGATGCGGTCCGGTCACGCGTCGCCGGCAGCCTGCATGCGGCGTTGCCGCCGTTCGTCGGCGGTCATCTCGCTGTCGAGGCGGCCGAGGAACGCGCTGCCTTCCTTGGCGCGGATCCACTGTGCGAACAGCGGCGTCACCTTGCGCACGTGCGCCAGCATGTCGAGCGCGACCTGGCGGTACGAGAAGTGCCCTTCCGGTCCGCTGCGCAGTTCGACGAAGTAGGCGGTCTGGCGCGGGTCGAAGACGATGCGCACGCGCTGCAGGAACGCGAACGGCGTGACGTAGCCGGCGGCGTGCGGGAAGCGCTGCGCGAGCAGGTGCTGGCGTTCGGCGGCGCGTTCGAGCACCGTGGTGTAGTCGCCGGCGAGGCCCGCTTCCTGCATCAGCGGCGGCACCGCGAAGCCGTGCGCCGTGGTCAGCAGTTGCTGCTGTTGCAGTCCCTTGCGATGGCGGCCGATGTCGCGGTAGGCGCCGAAGTCGAGCACCGTCTCGAACTCGAACGGCATGGCGCCTTCGAAGCCGAGCGGCCACGCGTCGTGCGGCCCGCGCTTCTGCATGACCTGCGTCAGCAGGTCCTGGCGCTGCCCGGCGGTCATCGCCTGGACGTGCTGCAACAGCACCGTGAACGGTTGGTCGGAATGCTCGAACAGCAGCGAGGCCAGCAACCGGTCGTCGAGCTGCGGATCGAACGCGAGCAGTTCGGTGTGGCCGGTTGCCGGCCCGGTGTGCCGGGGTGCCGGGGCGACGCCGAGTTCACGCACGATCCCTGGCAGCAGCTGCTGCAGGCTCTGCGCGAACGCGTTGCCCTTCGCGTGCCGCAGCAGCGTCGGCAGCGCCGTTTCGGCCTGTTGCTGCATGCGTTCGCCGACCAGGCGGAACTCGGCGAGCGGGTGGCTCTTCAGCTCGGTGATCACGTCGCCCAGCGTGCGCGCGTCGACGACCATGCCCCACTTGGTGAAGATCGCCGGCGTCAGCAGGTAGCGGGCCGCGTCGAATGCCTCGGCCTTCAACGTGCGCAGCCACGGCCCTTCCTTCTCGCCCGCTGCCAGCGGCCGCAGCCGTTGCAGGTGGGCCAGCAAGCGCTCCGTCGCGGTCGTGTAAAGCGCGAAGGTCTCGCGCAGCGTCGCCTCGTAGGCGGCGGCGAGGTCGCCACCGGCGGCCATCACGTCCGGATCGCGCCAGTGCATCTCGGCGGTGAACGGGATGTAGCGCGTCGAGGACTCTTCGAAGCTGCAGCGCCGTTCGCGTTGCACGAAGCGCGTCACCAACTGCGACACGCGTTCGACGGCGAGGTGCACCACGGAACCTTCGCGCAGTGAATTGTGGCCGTGGTCGATCGCGTAGGTCTTCAGGAACTGGCCCGACTTGTCGGCCATCACCGACGACAGCGCATCGACGGCGGGCGCCGGCGGCCCGAGCGACTCGAGCGAGCGACCCTGCGCCTGCAGGCCTTGCTGCAGGCGGTCGAGGAACTGGTCGCGCATCGACTTGCTCGAGCGCGAGTAGACGCCGTTCAGTGTGGCCGCGACCTCGGCCGGCAGGTTGCGCACCAGGTAGATGTCGGCGTGCTCCGGGCCATCGACGACCGAGAAGTACGTCTGCAGCAGCGCGCGTTCGAACTCACTGTAGACCATCGTCGATCAGCCGCGCACGGACTGGCGCTTGTGCATGACGAACCAGGTGGCGAAGGCGCCGAGGGCGGCGCCGGCGGCGAAGGCAAACCAGACGATTGGGGCTTCCAGCGGAGTGATGTGCGCGAACATGCGAGCATGGGAGCGGGGCCTAGGCCTGCCTGCAAGACGGCTCTGCCGCACTCCGGCGACGGGGTCGTGATTTCGCGCCGGGCGCGGCCTCAGCCCTGCCGCAGGCGGTCGCGCACGCTTCGCGCAAAGCCCAGCAGGTCTTCGGTGTGGTTCTCGACGATGCTGCGCACGACCTTCACATCGACCTGCAGGTACCGATGCACGACGATGTTGCGGAACGAGACAATCCGCTGCCAGGTTGCCGCGGCCGAAGCGGAGACCCAGCCGTCGCCGGCGAGTTTCTCGAACATCTCGCGATTGGTGGCTGGCTCGCCCAACTTGCGCGTGGAGACGATCATTGCGGCGACATCAATCGCCGCCTGCACGGCCGTTTGCAGAGTGTGCACGACGAAGCCGAATTGCACCGGGTCGTCGGCAATGGTGGCGGGCTTGCCATGCAGCCTGAGAGCGGCCACGGCTTCCCCGATAAACACCAGGTGCTTCTCGATCAGGATTCGATCCATCAGAGACTCTCCAGCACGGAGTGTCGGTAGGAATCCCAGATCGACTGCATGTCGAAGAACTCGTTGCGCGCCTTCACTTCGAACAGGATGCGGCGATGGTGGTCGGTTTCGTGCAGCAGGATCCCGTCACGAAGGACGCGGTGCACGAGTTCTGGATGGGCCGCGTTGACAGCCACTACGTCGATGTGGCGAGGCACGCTGATTTGCAGTTCGTCGGCGAGGTTCGTCAACGCCACGTGGTCCGCAATCGAGGATGGCGGCCCGGAGGCCAGCAGCACGGCGACATCGACGTCGCTGTCTTTCAGGTCGTCGCCTCGCGCCGTGCTGCCGAACAGCCAGGCGGCAACGATGTCCCGGCGGGCATGCAGCCGGGCTGCCAGTGCTCGGGAGATGTCGTTGCGATCCATGCGGCGAAGACTACTGCCCCAGCGTTGCCCTGGCACGCCCAGGCTCAGCCGAAGGCGCGCTGCAGAAACGTGTTGACCTCGCGCGCCGCGTGCCAGTGCGCCAGCAGCTGGTCGCCAAGGTCCTGGCTCGTCACCGCCGCCGCCGGCAGGTGCGCTTCGTAGAAGAACTGCTTCTGCAGGATGCGCGGCTCCTTCGCCGCTGCCGCCGCCAGTTCGGGCGGGATCCGCTTGATCGCCTCACCTTGCAGCTCACCGAAATGCGCCACGAACGCCTTGCCGGTGATCGCCTTCACGAAGCCCTTGCCGTCCTTCGCGATCAACGCGCGGATCTTGGCGAGGCTTTCGGGCTCGGGGGCGTAGGCGCCGCCGAAGATGCCGACGCCCTCGTGCGACACCTGGAACAGGATGCCCGGGTACTCCTTGTTCTTGCGGCCGTACTTCGAAATCGCCGCCGACAGGTGCGTGTTGTACGGACTCTTGTCCTTGCTGAAGCGGGTGTCGCGGTTGATGCGCGAGATCGCGTCCTTGGCGGTGATCTTCACTTCATCGTCGAGGGCCGCGATGCGTTCGATCATCGCGGTGGTGAACGCCGCGAACGGGGCCTTCACCGCGGCCTCGTAGGTGGCGCGGTTGGCGTCGAACCAAGCCGTGGTGTTGTTCTTGGCGAGGTTCTTGAAGAAGTCGACGTAGCTCTTGGCGAAGAAGGTCATGGAGTTGGCCGCGGTGCCGGGGCGTCGATGGTAGCCAGGGAATCGCCGCGTGCTTTGCCCCCGTTGCCCCACTTTGTAGGCATGGGAAGTGCAGCAAGGATGTTCGTGCTCGCCAGTGCCGTGCTGGCGGGGACGCCGGTGCCGGGCCAGGAGTGGGCGTGGCGCGTGCCGCCGCTCGGCGCCGTCGCGTTTCGCCGCGAGCACGATGCGGCGGCGAGCGAGCCGCAGCGCACCGCGGCGGCGGCGAAGGTGGCGCGGCCCACGGCGAAGCCGCCGGATCGCTACCTGCCGCGACTGCCGCCGGCGCCGTGGGTGTGCCAGGGCGAACTGCGCGCCGACCAGCGGGCCCTCGCCGGGCCGGTGCGCGACTTGCGCGACGCGCTGCGCGCCATTGCGTGCGATGTCGCCGCGCGTTCTTCGGTGCGCATCAAGCTGCCGCGCCTGCTCCCGTTCGGCGACGTCGTCGTCAGCGGTGCGTGGACGGCGCCGGCGGCTGACGGCAGCCAGACGCTGCGCGGCACCTTCGCCGCCAGTTCGCCCGCGCCGAGTGCAGGCGAAGGGCGCGACGTGCTCGATCTGCTGGCCCCGTTCTGCATCGCCGACGCGTCGGGATCCATCACGATGACGCGCCGCTTCGACGTCAAACGTGGCGTGGTCGCTGTGTGGCAGGGTCAATTCGATCTCGTCGTCGACGAGGGCGACAAGAGTTTTCGGCGCCTCGTCGTCGATGACGGTTGGCAGCTGGTCGCCGTGCACGAGAACCAGGACGGTGAGTTTCGGCAACGGGTGCGGTTGGCGATCGAAGCCGGCACCGCGTGGGTGCGCGATGCAATCGACGAACAGAAGTCGTTCCTGGTCGACAAGGGCGGCGACGAACGCAACTACGGCAGCGGTCGGTTGGCACTCGGGCTGCTGACGCTGCTGCACGGGGGCATTCCGGCGACGGACGCGGTGGTGCAGCGTGGTTTCACCGAGTTGCGCAAGCGCAAGCTCGAGGACAGCTACTCGTTGGCCGCGGCGCTGATGGCTCTGCATGCGCTGCACACGCCGCCGGGCGAAGCGGCGCGATTGCGCGAAGGGTCGCTGGCGGCGTTGCCGGTGCGCACGCTGCCCGAACGCGACCTCGCGTTGGCGAAGAAGTGGCTCGCGCAGTTGCTGGCGAACGTCGATCCGCGCGGCGAGGCCGCCGACGTGCTGCGCTTCAACTACACCGCCGGTCCGCGCTACGACACGTCGCTGCAGCAGTACGGCTTGCTTGGACTGTGGGCGGCGCATTCGTGCGGGCTCGATGTGCCGCGCGGTGCGTTCACGCGGGCCGGCCGGCAGTTGGTCGAAGTGCAGGGGCGCGCGCGCGCGGCTGTCACGCTGCGCACGTCCGACTACGCGCAGATGCGCGCCGCGGTGTGGACCGAGGGGGTGCCGAAGTGCACCGAAGTGCGAGCGCAGCCGCGCGGTTTTGCTTACCAGGAAGCGAGCGAGCCTGCGTTCGGGTCGATGACGGCGGCCGGCGTGAGTGGGTTGTTGTTGGCGCGTGCAGGCATGGCGGCGCGCGGCGAGGATGACAAGGCGCTCGGCAAGGCGATCGACGATGCCGTGCGCGATGGCTACGCGTGGCTGGCCGAAGAGTTCTCGGTGCGCTGCAATCCGGGCTTCGCCGAGCGCGCCGACAACCACTGGTACTACTGGCTCTATTGCCTGGAACGTTCGTGCGAACTCGCCGGCGTGGCGCGCTTGCAGGGGCGCGATTGGTACCACGAAGGGGCGCTGCAGATGCTGGCGCAGCAGCAGCCGAACGGTTCGTTCCGCGCCGAACACTCGTCGACGCTGCTGCTCGACAGCACGTCGTTCGCGATCCTGTTCCTCGCCAAAGCGACGGCGGCGGCGGTCACCGGCAAGTGACGGGAGCGCTCGACCGAGACCCTCGGATGCCAACGCGGGCAATCAGCCCCGTTACGCACCAGCGTCCCATGGCTATGGTTGCGACCATGCTGAAGGCCCCGTCGCGCGCACTGTTCCTCGCCGTGCTGTCGATCCTCGCCGCCTGTTCGGGCTCCGGCGACGCGACCACACCGCCCGCAGGACCGACGGCGCGCCTCGCGGTGACGGCCGGGACCGACGTCGTCGAGCCCGCAACCGGCGCGGCTCCGGTCATCGACCTCACCGGCACCACGTTCGAACGCGTCGAATCGCACTACCGCCTCACGACCCCGGCCGACACGCCGCTCCAGTTCGAGTTCGTGTCTTGGACCGCCGACGCCGCCGGCATGGCGACGATCGGTGTGAAGCACGTGCGTGACGGTGGTGCCGAAGTCACGGCCGATCCACTGTCCCTGGCGCGCGTCGGCCTCATCCCCGCGGGGCAAGGGCTGCAATCGAACGGCGAATGGACCTACGCCCAGGGCAGCGGGTTCGTGCGGCTCACGTTCCAAGGCCGCATCACGCAGAACCAGGTGCTCGCGGTGCACACCGAAGGCAGTGGCGTCACGGTGGTCGAACTCGCGATCGGCGCCGCCAGCGCGATCAACCGCCCGCTCGCCGGCGAGCCCGAGGCTTCGGGCGTGATCCTGCGCGACACCCTCTATTCGAGCGATTCGTGGCAGTTCGGCATCCCGACGATCGCGGTGTCGGGCGATCGCACCAGCATCGTCTGCTACGAGGGCGATCGCAGCGACCCGACGGCGGAGCCGCGCTACGAGCAGCGCTTGCAGCATCAAGCCGTGGGCGGTGTCGTCACTGGCGGCGCAGCTCTCTTGCCACCGACCGGGTACTCGTACTGGCGCGATCACGAAGTGGTCGCGCTCTACAACGTGCTCGGCGTCGTGCGCAGCGAAGCCGAAGGCGTGCGCGTGCGGCTGTCGTTCGACCGCGGCGCGACGTTCGCCCAGGAAGTCGCCCTGTTGCCGGGCTTCACGCAGACGCGCCTCGTGCAGGCGGCGATGGCGGCGGACTACTCGATCGCGGTGGCGGCGTGGCGGTCGCGCCCCGAAGGTGGTTCCGACTTCGTGCTGGTCGAAGGGCGCGCGGTGGCGTTCGACGCGTTCGGTTCGCCGACGTGGTTCCAGTTCTCGCCGGCCGAAGTGCTCTACGCGACCAACGCCGACGTCACGCCGCTGACGACGGGCATCGCCTGGTCCATGGGTGGCGACCTCGCGATCGGCTACGCCTGCTCGCGCATGGACAACAGCGGCGTCGGCTGGATGTCGACGACCGAGTTTCGCTGTTCGACGCGGCGCTACGGCGAGTCGTTCGTGCACACGCTGGTCGACGAGGAACGCATTCTCGGCATGGATCCGACCGTCGCCGTGCTCGGCCAGGGCAGTTCGCTGCGCGTGTTCTACGCCTACGAAGTGCGCGACGGCCTGCGGCTCGCGGTCAGTGCGGATGCGGGGCAGACGTTCGTGCGTGGGCCGGCGTTCGGCCAGCCGGGTGACTACCAGCCGTCGGTGTTTGCGCGCGAGATCGGCGGCAACACGCGCGTCGACGTGCTCTACCTGGCGCAGCGCGCGAGCGGCACCGAGCTGCATCGGTCGCATTGGACGGCCTGGCCGGCGAGTCCGCGCATCGACGAAGCGCTGACGCGAGCGACCTTGGAGGCGGTGCCGTACACCGGCCCGTTGTGGGGTGGGGCGCCGCCGTTCGCGAACAGTTGGCGCTGCAAGCAGGTTGCGTTCCTCGGCTACGACGCGGTGCAGGACGGCAGCCAGTTGGTCGTCGTCTACGACGAGGTGACGTTCGAAAGTGCGTACCTGTGCGCGATGATGCTGATGCCGAACGCATCGACGACAGCTGGCAGTCTGCCGCCGACCTGGAACATCGCCAACCCGCCGCCGCTCGCGCCGGGCCTCACGCTGCCGATGCCGACGCCGGACCCCGCGCATCCGCACCAGCTGATGCTGCTGCGCATCCAGTAGCGCCCCGAACCCGTAGGTGCGTCATCGCCGTTGAGCCGCGCCCGCCGCGGGCGTCGGCTCCAACCTGGTCGGGCATGCCAGCGGCTTCGCCGTTCTAGGAGTGCCCGCCCTGGCCTTCGAGGAAGCGCTCGACCTCGATCGCCGCCATGCAGCCCGTGCCCGCCGCGGTCACCGCCTGCCGGTAGTAGCTGTCCTGGCAGTCGCCGGCCGCGAACACGCCTTCGATGTTGGTCGCGGTCTTGCCGGGCACCGTCTTGATGTAGCCCTTGTCGTCCATGGAGAGCAGGCCCTTGAACAGCTGCGTGTTCGGCTGGTGGCCGATCGCCAGGAACAGGCCATCCGCGGGCACCTGCTTCTTCTTGCCGTCGAGCGTGCCGGTCAACTCCACGCCCGTCACCTTGCCCTTCGACACGTCGAGCACGTCGGTGACGTTCTGGTTCCACAGCATTTCGATCTTCGGGTTCTTGAGCGCGCGGTCCTGCATGATCTTCGAAGCGCGCAGCGCGTCGCGGCGCACCACCAGGAACACCTTGCTCGCGTACTTGGTCAGGAAGTTCGCTTCCTCGCACGCCGAGTCGCCGCCGCCGACGACGTAGACGACCTTGTTCTTGAAGAAGAAACCGTCGCAGGTGGCGCACGCCGACACGCCGCGGCCCTGCAGCGCCTTCTCGTTCGGCAGCCCGAGGTAGAGCGCCGACGCGCCGGTCGAGACGATCAGCGTCTTCGTCTTCCACACGGTGCCCGACTCGCCGGTGACCGTGAACGGCCGCTTCTTGAGATCGAGCGCGATGCCGACTTCATCGAGCACCTGCGTGCCGAAGCGCGCCGCCTGGTGCCGGAACTTCTCCATCATCTCGGGGCCCATCACGCCCTCGGGGACGCCGGGGTAGTTCTCGACTTCGCTGGTGATGGTGAGTTGGCCGCCGGGCTGACGGCCGGTCAGC
>SXPB01000308.1 GCA_005776475.1 Planctomycetia bacterium | reverse complement strand
TTCCACGTGCTGCTGCAGATCCTCGACGACGGCCGCGCCACCGACAGCCAGGGGCGCACCGTCGACTTCAAGAACACCGTGCTGATCCTCACCTCGAACATCGGCGCGCCGATCCTGCTCGAGGGCATCACGCGCGACGGCACGATCCGCGAGTCGGCGCGCGACCAGGTGATGGGCGAGCTGCGCCGCCACTTCCGGCCCGAGCTGCTCAACCGCATCGACGACATCGTGTTGTTCAAGCCGCTGCAGAGCGCCGAGATCCGCCGCATCGTCGACCTGCTGCTGGTGGCGCTGCGCGCCCGCCTCGCCGATCGCCGCATCACGCTCGACGTCAGCGACGAGGCGAAGACGTTCCTCGGCAACCAGGGCTACGACCCGGTCTACGGCGCGCGGCCGTTGAAGCGCTACTTGCAGCGCGAACTGGAGACTCGCCTCGGCCGCAAACTGATCGCCGGCGACATTCCGGACGGCTGCGTGGTGCACGTGGGGGTCGCCGACGGGGCGATCACGATCGCAACTGGCGTCGCATCGGCAGCGCGCTAGGCGTTGTTGGCGGCGGCCGGTCTCGGCTGCGTGGTGCGGTCAACGCAGGCGAGCAATTCCGGATCGATCGATCCAGGCGATCACGAGGTCGGCCAACATGCGATGGCCGACCGGTGTGAAGTGCCCGGCCGGCTCGAAGTAAGTGCCAACGGGTTTCTCCGCGTGTGCGGTTGTAGGATCGACCAGCGCAACGGCACGTTGGCGGCACCAATCCGTCAGCGCCGGAAGAGGCTGCCAGGAGTGCATCGGCACGTGCACGATCAGCAAAGGTACTTCCGCTCGCTTCGCTTCGCTAACCAGGTCGTCCAACAGCGCTGCGTTGAGCCGCCAGTAGCCGCCGAAGCCGTATTGCGTGCCGAGGTTCCGTTCCGCGGAACGCCACAGGCCGAACAGCCGGCAGTCGTTCTCCAGCCAACGTCCGAACCAGCTCGGCGCATCCTGCGATGTCAACGCGACCAGCGTGTTGCCATCGAGTCGGAACGTCGGCTTGTTAAGGCCGAAGTCGGTTCGATACGCGGTGTGGCTGCGCAGCAGGTCTTGTGGGTAGATGCCGACGACGAGCAGCTTCGGCTGTCGCGGCAGTCCCTGTTTCGTCGCGGCTAGGACGATTTGGTCGATGCCAAAGCCGGGTTGTGCGAGGTTGACCACGTGGGCGCGGTAGTGGTCGGCGAGCCGGCCAGCCAGCGTTGCCGGATGTTCGACGCTCGCGCCCCAGACGAACGAGTCTCCAGCGAGCACGATGATCGGCGCGTTGGGCGGTGGCGCACCGTCGCCCGTTCGCAGTCCGTTGGCGTCGGCCCGGTAGCGGGTGGTCACACCTTCATCGTGGTGGGTGAACTCGATCCCAGCGCGCATCCGCCACCCCACGAGTGCATCCCGTTCGAAGTGTGGGTGCGTTCGGTCGGAGTGGTCGCCGGGCCAGTCTCGTGCAATTGGCCGCCGAACATCGAGAACGTGCATGCCGACTTCGAGCAGGGCGAGGGCGACCAGAGTGGCGATGGCCAGCAGTAAGACCCGGCGGCGCCAACGTCGGGTTCCGTGCCGTGGTGCCTTCATCGTGCCTCGGCAGTGGAGAACGTCAGCAACAGCACGACTCGATCGGAACCGCCGCGGTTCCACGCGTCATGCACAAAGCGATCGTCGAACACGAGGCAGCGTCCGAGTTGCCAGTGGCGAACGTCGTCGGCGATGCGCAATGCGACGTCGCCGTTCGGGACCAGCAGCGGCAAGTGGCAACGCAGCACGCCATCGCGTTCGCCTTGGTGCGGATACAGGTGCGTGCCAGGACGAAGCATCGAGAAGCCGGCGTTGACGAGGCCCGGCACCTCGCGGCAGGCACGCATCGTCTCGGGGCAGCGCGCGGCACCCGTAGTGGGCACGGCGCCGTCGTCGAACAACGCGAACCAACGCCAGCCGGTTTCGTCGTAGCCATCGGCGACCGTGGTCAGCGAATCCGGGCTGGCCACGAAGTCGTGGGCATCGAGCCGGGTGAGTTCGGCGAGGATGCGTGGATGCGCGGCTTGCAGCCGCGGCACGAAGGCGAAGTTGGCGGGATCGTGGAAGGCAGGCATCGACTGGCCCGAGTATCGGAGACGCGGGGCGGATCGCGTTGCGTCGAGTCGACGAAGCTGGCGTACGAACGCTGCGGCGTCACGGTGTCGTGCATCCTCGGCCTAGACGAACAGTCGGAGTTCGGCGAGCAGGGGCAGGTGGTCGGATGCAGTGCGTGTTCTTTGCCCGCGCAACCGTTCGAGCGAGGCAAGATGGACGTCGCCGCGCACCCACAACGAGTCGAGGGCGCGCAGCGGCGCCCAGGCCGGGAACGTGCGCAGCGGCCGCGCGGGGCCACGCAACCCCGCCGGCGCCAGCACGCGGGAACCGAGCGTTCCCCACACGTCGTTGAAGTCGCCGGCGACGACGACTGGCGTGCTCTTGTGGATGGAACGCAGCGCGCGCGCTGCCAGCAGGCGGCGCAGCTGTTCGCGCCGTTCCGCTTCGCCGAGACCGAGATGCAGGTTGAACAAGTGCAGCGTGCGGTGGCCGCCCGTGCCGGTCGGCAGGCGCACTTCGGCGTGCAGCACGCTGCGCGCCTTCTTGCCCGGGAGCGTCAAGTCGATGTTCGCGCTCGTCGCGAGCGGCCACCGGCTCAGGATGGCGTTGCCGTACTCACCGCGCCGCGGCCCGAAGCGGACGTTCACGAAGTAGCTGCGGTGGGGGAAGCCTAGCGCGTCGCCGAGCACGTCGATCTGGCGCGTGTTGCCGTACCAGCGACCATTCTGCGCGACTTCCTGCAGCAGCACGATGTCCGGCGCCGCGGCGGCGAGCACGGCGGCAGTGCGCGAAGGGTCGTGGCGACGGTCGAGGCCGCCGGTGCACTTGTGCACGTTCCAACTGACGAGGCGCAGGTTCAGTGGCAACACGACTGGCCTTGCATGCTCACGACGCCACGCCACACGAGCGTCGCGGCGGCGAGCAACATGGCGCCCTGCTGCACGCGTTGCAACGTGCGTGGCCCGAAGCGATGCGCCAACCGGCCGACTTGGGTTTGCGCCAGCAGCAGCAGCGGCAACGAACCGAGTGCGAAGCCGAGCATCACGCCGCCGCCGTCGAGACTGGAGCCAGCGAGGGCGGCGCCGGCGCACGCGGCCCACAACAGCCCGCACGGCAGCAGTGGCGTGAACAGGCCGAGCGCGCCGGCGCGGGCCGCGGGTGACCAGGCGCGGGTCCGTGCCAGCGTGTTCTGCAGCACGCGACCGAGTCCAGGGATCGCGAGCGCGCCACGTTCGCCGAGCAACGCCAGGACCACGAGTCCGGCCGCGAGCACGAAGGCAACCCAAGCTGTCGGTGTGCCGAGCTCCTGCGTACCGAGTACGGAGCCAAGCCCCCCGAGTCCTACGCCGATCGCCCCATACGCGATCGTACGTCCAAGGTGGTAGCTCATCGCTCCCTTGGCGCCGCCCTGGAACGCCAAGGCCAACGGACCGCACATGCAGGCGCAGTGCAGCGAGTTGGCGGCGCCGAAGATGAAAGAATCGATCCAGGGTGTCATTGCGAACTCATGGGGCTCCGACCGGTAGTCTCTGCGACAGAACACCTGTCGCGCCCCCGCATTTCAGCGGGGGGCGCGAACGACACTAGTGCCCTGGCGGCGCTGACGCCGCGCGAGCGCGAGGTGTTCCAGCTGCTCGCGCTCGGCAAGGCCAACAAGGAAGTCGCCGCCCAACTCGGCCTGTCGCTCGGCACCGTCAAGAAGCACCGCGAGAACCTGCAGCGCAAGCTCGACTGCCACTCGGCGGCGGAGTTGGCGCGGCTGGCGATCCGCGAGGGCCTGCTCACGATCTGAGCCGGCACGGCCGCGAGGCGGCAGTCCAGCTCAGGCGGACTTCGTGCGCAGCGTCAGCACCGGACAATCGGCGAGGCGCACGACGCGTTCGGTCGTGCTGCCGAGCAGCATGTGGGCGATGCCGGTGTGGCCATGCGTGCCCATCACGATCAGGTCGGCCTTCAGTTCGCGCGCGGCGGCGAGCACTTGATCGCGGGGATCGCCGATGCGCAGTTCGGTGCGCACCTTGAGTCCGGTCCCGAGGCCCGTCTTTGTCTGTTCGAGCCGTTCGCGACTGCGTTGCATCTGCTCGTCCTGCAACTGCGGCATGACGCCGACCAGGCCGAGATCGAACGCCGGATAGGCGAACGTCTGCACGACGTGCAGCAGCACCAACTCGGCCTGGAACGTGCGCGCGAGGCCGACGGCGTGCGCCATGGCCGCAGCGGCGACGGGCGAGAAGTCGATCGGGCACAGGATCCGCTGGAACGTCATCGGGGGCCTCCGAGGGGACCGAGAATGCGCCATGGTGGCTGGCCTGAGAATACGGACTTCGGCCGAGCCCGGGCCACACGTAGTCTCTCGGCGCTCATGGACCTCGAACCGCTCGGCATCGTGCCACCCGACAACGACGGCCAGGTTGGCCGCGACCCGGTCGTGCAGCAGATCGAAAAGCTGCTCGACGAGAACAAGCTCGAAGAAGGCATCGAGGCGATCCAGGATGCGATGGCGAAGCGGCAGGGCAACACGCTCGATCTGACGTTCCTGCTCGGCGATGCCTACCTCGGCCTTGGTCGGGCCAAGGACGCCGAGCCGCAGTTCCGGGCCGTATTGCGCGAGGATCCGGATTGCCCGTCGTCGCGCTGCTGGCTGGCGATGAGCCTGTTCCTGCAGTGGCGCTTCGCCGAGGCGGAGACGGCCGTGCAGGCGGCGCGCGAGTGCCCCGGCGCCATCGTCGATGCCGAGGTGATCCACGGCGCGTTGCTCGAGCGGCACGGTCGCTTCGACGAGGCCGAGCCGTTCTTCCTGCGGGCGTCGGCCGCAGCACCCGACAAGTACCCGCCGCCGGTGCGCATGAGCCGCGCCGAGTTCGATCGCGAAGTGCGCAAGGCCGCGCGCAAGCTGCCGCGCCAGTTCCGCACGTGCTTCGATCGCGTGCCGGTGGTCGTGCAGGACGTGCCCGATCAGAAGCTCGCCGAAGGCGAAGACCGCGACGAAGTCGCGCCCGACATCCTCGGCTTGTTCGACGGCGTGCCGCTGCCGGAGACGAGCCAGTTCGACATGCCGCAGACGAGTCCGAACACGATCTACCTGTTCCAGCGCAACCTGGAGCGCGCGGCGAAGGACCGCGACGACTTGATCGAGCAGATCCGGATCACCCTCTACCACGAACTCGGCCACTACCTCGGCTTCGAGGAAGAGGACATGGACGACCTCGGCCTCGCCTGATCGGCGGCAGTCGCCGCGCGTCAGCGCGCGTCGGCCTTCACCGTCTCGCCGAGGAACGTCATCAGCCGGCGCAGTTCGTCGTAGTCCTCGTGGCGCAGGCGGAACCAGGTGTTGACGAGCCAGCCCTTGTCGAGGGCCTTGGTCGGCGTCCCCGGCGTCGGCACGGCATGTTCGTAGAGCCACGCACCGCAGCGCGCAAACGCCTCCGGCAGGCCGCGATGGCCGGTGTAGACGCCGTCCGTGCCCGGCCGCACCTGGATCGAACCGGCCGCGAAACGGCGCGTCGGTCGCTGTTCGCTCGGGCGGCCGAGAATCGCCAAGGCCCATTCGCGGTAGACGTCGAACTCGTTGGCGACGCCGTACATGTCCCAGATCTTCTCGCCGGCCGGACGGGCGCCGATCTCCGAGAACTTCAGGCCCTTGGGTCCGAAGAACCACTCCATGTGCGTGGCGGCGTTGCGGATGCCGAGCGCATCGACGACGCGTCGGTTCAGCGCGCGCAATTCAGCGTAGCCGCTCGATTCGATGCGATTGGTCACGGCGATCTGCGGCGAGATCCAGCGCTGTTGCGCCGCTTCGAGGCACCCGGGGTAGTAGTGCGCGGCGAACTCGTGCCGGACGCCGGCCTCGTCGCACATGGTGTCGAAGAACCCTTCGTGGCCTTCGATGAACTCCTCGATGGCGATCTGGTTGGTGGCGCTCGGTTTCGACTTCGCGAGCGCGGCGTCGAGTTCCTTCGTGTTGGCGCAGCGGTAGGTGGCCAGGGAACCGAATCCGGCGATCGGCTTGCAGATCACCGGGAAGCCTTCGCGTTCGACGAAGGCGTGCGCTTCGGCGGCGCTCGCCACCGACGCCGACATCGCGCACGGGATCGTGTTCTCGCGCAAGAACGCCTTCATCGCGACCTTGTCGCGGCACAGCTTCGCGGTGCGCAACGGCAGGCCCGGTACGACGAAGTGTTCGCGCAGGGCTGCCGCCGGCTCGACCAGCGGTTCGTCGATCGTCTCGATGCGATCGAAACCAGGTGTCGCCAGTTCTTGCGCGCACTTCTGCAGGGCTGCGGCGTCGAGCATGCGGTCGCAGTGGCGGTAGCCGTCGAGCAGGTGGCGTGCGGCCGGCGCCAGTTTGTCGACTCCGGTCATGCCGATCGCCGAGACCTTGACCCCCAGGCCCTTCAGGGCGCGCAGGAAGCCATGGTTGTAGACGTGCGTATCCGGGGCCAGGAAGAGGACGTGCATCGCGGGCCGGGATCATGCGATCCGGGGCGTTGCATCGAAAGGGCAGGGACGTCAGGAAGGCGGACCCGAACGCGCGACGACCTTGCCGCCGCGCACCGTCAGCACCACCGAGAACGGGCCGTCGTTGTGCAGTTCGACCTGCATGGCAGCGCCAAAGCGCCCGGTGGCCACGGGCAGGACCTTCTGGGCCAGTTGTTCGGCGACCCGGAGGTAGAGCGCTTCGGCCGGGGCGGGGGGTGCGGCGGCGGTGAAGTCCGGCCGGTTGCCGTGCCGCAGTTCGGCTGCCAGCGTGAACTGGCTGACGACGAGGCAGCCGCCGCCGACGTCGCCGACGGCGAGATCCGTCGGCGTGCGGCCAGGGAAGATGCGCAGCGCCGCGACCTTGGTCGCGGTCGCGTCGGCGTCGAGTTCCGTGTCGCCAGCTTCGACACCGACGAACAGGACAAGGCCCTGAGCGATCGCGCCGACGACTTCGCCGGCGACGGTCACCTGCGCTTTCTGCACGCGCTGCACCAGGGTGATCACGGGCGCAGGCTACGGTGAGGCGCGGCTGCGGTCGAATCTCAGTTGCCGCGCACCTGGATCTTGGTCGGCCGCGATTCGGGTGCCTTCGGCACCGTCACCACGAGCACGCCCTTCTGGTAGACGGCTTCGATGCCGGTGTTGGCAGCGTCTTGCGGCAGCGAGATCGTGCGCGCGAACTGGCCGTAACGGTGCTCGACGCGGTGCCACCGCTTGCCGGTCGTCTCCCGCTGGTCCTTGCGTTCCGCGGTGATCGTCAGCGTGTGGTCCTGCATGTGCACGTGGATGTCCTTCTCGTCGAGGCCAGGCAGCTCGAAGGACAGCTCGTACGCCGTTTCGTTCTCGGCGATGTTGGTGCGCGGCGCGCCCGCGCTCTCGACGGCACCGAAGAACTCCGGTGCGGCGTCGCCGAACAGGCGGCTGAACAGGGTCTGGAACGGGTCGCGGGGCTGGGGAAGGGTCGCTTGGTTGCTCTTCTGCATGTTGGGCTCCGTCACTAGGACTGCCCGGCGCAGGAGCAAGGGTCGTGCCGTGGAAGGGGCGGCGGCGGTGCTGCCGCAACCCACGCTGCGAATGCCCTCCTGGTGGCGTTTTACGCCAAGGGGCCCATGACGATTTGGCTCACGTTGCCAGGTTGGCGTCCGGTTCCGCGACGCCGGGGAAGCGGCGCCACACCTTCTTGCGATCGACCGCGGCGATCACCTTGCGTGCCCGCCGGCGCGCCTTCGCGGCTGCGCGGCCGTGCAGTGTGGCCAACGCGCCGATCGTCGCTGCGGTCATCGCACCGTCGGCGCTGGCGGCGGCGGCCTGGTGCAGTTGGCCGAGCAGGCATTGGGCGGCGTTCTCGTGGTCGCAGATCGCGCCGAGCGACTGCTGCAGCAGCGCCACGGCGCGCAGCGACTTGTCGTAGTCGTGGCCGGGCAGCGTGGCGAACTGCTCGGCCAGGTAGCGCAGCCGTTTCCCGGCGAGGCGCAGCGCGTGCACCGGTTCCAGCGGCAGTTCGGGATCGATGCTGCCGAGCAGTTTGCGCAGGCCGGCGGTGGCGCGAGCGAGGCGCGGCACGACGGCGATGGCGGTGCGCAGGTTTGCCGCGGCGGCGGCGCGGTCGACGGCGGCGAGCGATTGCGCCAGCGCGCGCAGTTCCTGCAGGCGAGCGTCGCTGCGCAGCCATTCCTGCAGTCGGGCGTTGGCGGTCGTGCGTTGGTTGGCGAAGAAGGCGAGCGTGCGGTCGGCGGCGGCCTGCATCGGTGCAGGCAATCGCCGCCGCTGTCGGGCGAGTCCGGCCAGCAGCACGTCGAGGTCGCGCACCGAGCCGAGCTGACGACCGTGCTCGGCGAGGCGATCGAGCAGGCGTTCGGCGACGTCCTGCGGCCACAGGTCGCGGAACGCCCGCACGATGCTGCGCAGCGCGCGCACCGCCACCCGCATCGTGTGCAGCGGTTCGGGATCGCGATCGGCGCGCACGCCGACTTCGGCGCTCTGCATGGCGTCGAAGTGCTGCAGCGTCAGCGCCACGACGGAATCGGCGAGGGCAACTTCGGCGCCGGCGACCAGCGGCGCCGTCGTGCGTTCGTGCAGGCCGAGGCAATGCGAAGCGTGGCCGGGCTTGTCGTCGTCGGCAGCCTGCAGCGGCAGTCGCTCGCGCAGGGCCAGCGTCAGCCGTTCGTTGGCGGCCGTGTCGTCGACCACTTCGAGTTCCACTTCCTGGAAGGCGATGGAGCGGCCGGCGGCGCTCGCTTCGACGCGGTCGATCGCGAGTTCGCACAGATCCTGGTCGCCCGTGGTGATAACGCGCGTGTCGCGCGAAGTGCTCAGGCTGAGCACGGGCAGCAGGTGGCGGTCCAGCACGAACGGTTCGACGGCGTCGCGGATCGGGCCCGGCAGGTCGCGCGCCGTTGCCGGCAGCGACGGCGCGCTCCAGTCGGCTTCGTCCTCGAGCCGGACGAAGAGGCCATCGCGGCCCTTCGTGCGCTGCTTGCAGGTGAGCCGGTTGCCGTTCGCGCCGCGGCGCAGGCGCAGGCCGATGCCCGCTCGCTGCAGCGATCCCGCCTCGTCGTCGAGATACACGTCGAGGTGCTGGCTGCTCGCCTGCGTGCGGCAGACGACGCCGAGTTCGCGCAAGGCGGCATCGACGGCCGCGACTTCGAGCGGGCGCCGGGCGCGCAGTTTGAATTCGGTTTCGATGCTGTCGGTCATGGTGCGAGGCTCGGCGGAGCGCGGCTATGGCGGCAGCAGCACCGGGCGGCGGCCGAACAGCTGCGCGAACAGGGCGCCCTTCTCTTCCACGGCCTTGGCCTCGAGGGTCAATCGCGTGCGCGGATCGCCGGCCAGAATTGGCCGAAGCTCCACGGTTTCTTCACGGATCTTCACGCTGACGCCGCGCACGACACCGGAGTGCTGCCGGTCGAGCGCGTCGGCGAGGCGCAGGTAGGCGGCCAGCCGTTCGACGAGCGTGCGGTCGCGCCGACGCAGCGCCATGAACTCTTCGTGCTCGCGCAGCGGCGGCGACTTGCGGTGGTAGCGCGCCAGCATGGCGACGATCGAACGTTCCTCGTCGGTGAGCCCGACCAGTTCGCTGGCCTGGATCAGGTACTGCGAGTGCTTGTGGTGGCCGTCGTTGTTGATCGCGACGCCGACGTCGTGCAGCAGCGCGGCGGCTTCCAGCAGCACGCGGGCGCGGCCGCCGAGGCCGTGCAGTTCCTTGGTCTGGTCGAACAGGTGGCGCGCCAACGTCAACACTGCTTCGGCATGGCCGCTCTCGATGTGGAAGCGCCGGCCCATCGCCCGGCACGACGACAGCACCACATCGACGTGGTCTTCGGCGGCGAAGGCTTCGCGGTGGCCCTGCACGATCTCGACGAGCAGTCCGTCCTTGATGCCGACGCGCGGCACCAGCACGCGGTCGGTGCCGGCGAGCTGGCCGAGGTGCACGTAGACGATGCCGGCAGGGACGATGGTGTCGGCGCGGTCGGGTTTGAGGCCGCGCTTGTCGATGCGTTCGGCCAACGGCAGGCGGGCGAGGTCGTCGAGCTCGGTGCGCAGATCGGCGAGCGCGTGCGATTCGATGCCGTCCTGGCGTCGCGCGGGTGTGTGCAGCGCGACGAGGTCGGTCAGGCTCTCGACGTTGCCGCCGACGGCGATGTAGCGGTCGATGCGCAGCGACTCGAAGCGGTCGGCGATGCGGTGTTCGAGGCTCTTCAGGTGCTTGTGCAGCAGTTCAACGAACGTCTCGCCGGAGGCTTCGCTGCCGTTCAGGGCCTCGAGCATGCGCAGCGCGCCAAGCCGGTACGAATCGGCGCTGACCACGTTGCCGTTCTCGACCACGACGAGTTCGACGCTGCCACCGCCGATGTCGACCAGCAGCGAGCGGCCCTTCTGCAGATCACACCTGGTCTCGACGGCGAGCTTGAGCAGATAGGCTTCCTGCGTGCCCGAGATCACTTCGATCTCGATGCCGGCTGCGTCGCGCACGCGATCGACCAGCAGGTCACGGTTGCGCGCATCGCGCATCGCCGAGGTCGCGATCGCGCGCACGGTGCTGACTTGCAGTCGATCGCAGGTGGCGCGAAAGCGACGGAACGCATCGACGACGTCGGCCAGCGTCGCTTCGGGGATCTGGCCGGTGTGGAACACGTCGCGGCCCAGGCGCATCGGCAGGCGGTGACTCTCCAGCATCGCGGTGGCGCCCGATCGCACCTCGGCGACGAGGAAACGGATCGCGTTCGATCCCATGTCGACGATGCCGATGCGCGTGTCGCTGCTCATTCGCTGCGCAACCTAGCGGACGCGGGGGGTCGGCGGCAGCCCGCAGTTCGGACCGGGCCGTCCTTGCGGTAAGCTCGGCGACCTCATGCCAGCCAAGGATCCGAAGGTGCCTGCCCCGGACGACGACCGTTTGTCGAGCACGCTCCGCCATGTGAAGGCGGTGCAGCACGAAGGGGGCGCCGACGCCGAGGTGTCGTGGTCGAACCTGCACGACAAGATGGTGCGGTGGGTGGCCGAGGCGACGCACGGGCAGAACATGCCCACCGACAAGAGCCTCGACGACCTGACGCAGGAAGTCCTGCTGCAGGTCTTCCGCGACATCGAAGAGTTCAAGGTCGAGCCGGGCGCGTCGTTCTCCGGCTGGGTGCGCATGATCGCGCACCGCAAGCTCAACGACTACTGGCGGCGCACGCGGGCGAAGAAGCGCGGCGGCGGCAAGCTCAAGCACCTCGGCGATTTCGACGAGACGGGTGGTCGCGAGCGCTTCGCCGACGATCGCTTCCCGCGGCAGAGCATGCTGGTGCGCTACCAGGAACTGCGCGAAGGCCTGCAGAAGGCGCTCGGCGAACTCAGCGACAAGCACAAGCGCGTGCTCGAACTGCGGCTGTTCCAGGGCAAGAGCTTCGCCGAGATCATGCCGCTGCTCGGCTACACCAAGGAAGTCACGGTGCGCTCACTGCACATGCGCGCGCTGCAGCGGCTGCAGGAACTGATGCAGCCGTTCGACCAGTAGCCCTCAGAAGGCGCTGAGCAGGACCTGGATCAGGCTGTCGATCGGCGGCGCGTCTTCGTCGTTGATGCGGCGCTCTTTCGGCTTCTCTTCGGTGCGCGCCGGCGGCTTGACGGGCTTGCTTTCGGTCTTCTTCTTCGGTGGCGCGCCGAAGACGTCGAAGCCTTCGACGGTGGCCGGTGCCTTGTCCGAGGCCTTCAGCGGGGCGAACATCACCTTCACGTTCTTGGCGCGCGGCTTGTCGTTTTCGTCGTCGCCATCGTCGTCGTCGTCCTTCTTCGCCTTCGCCTTCGGCACCTTGCGCGCGGTCTCGACTTCGACCACGGCCGGCGGCAGCGCGCGGGCGCGCACCTTCGGCTCGGCGCCGACGACCTTGACGTCGTCGAGCGAGAGAATCATCGGCTTCTTGGCGGCACTCGGCGTTGCGCTCGAAACCGAGGGCTTGTTCGAGTTGGTCACCACGTGCGGCGAGCCGCCGTGGATGTGGATGTGCACCTCGCCGTCTTCGTTGTTGATGATGATCGTGCCGGGCGCGTGACCGTGGGCCGGGGTCGGGGCCGGAGTCGCGGGCGCCGAGTGGGCGGGCGCGACCGGCGGCAGCAGTAGGTCGGAAGTCATCGCAGCGACGCGCCGTGCAGCGACGGGCGCGGCGAGCATGGGCGGCATCTTCTTCTTCTCGGCGTCGGCAGCCGCCGCCGCCTTCAGGCGCGCGTGCTCGGCTTCGAAGCGGGAGATGCGGTCCTTCAATCGCGCGTTCTCGGCGCGCAATTTCTCGAGTTCGTCGCCCTGCTCGCCGCGGCTCTTCGCCGCTTTCAAGTCGTCCATGACCTGCGCGCGCAGTTTGCTGATCTCGCGGCGTTCGTTCGACAGGCCCTCCAGCAGTGCCGCGCGATCATTGCCGTGATCCTTGCTCGCGGCCTTGCTGTCGCCGAGCTGCTTCTTCATCTGCTCGGCTTCGTGGCGCGCGCGTTCGGCGAGTTGGCGCGCTTCATCGCGTTGGCGATGGGCGTCGTTGAGGGCGTTCTCCATGCGCTGCGCAGCGACCTGGCTCGCCTTCTCCATGTCGGCGCGCGCTTTTTCGGCGTTCTGGCGCACGTTGGCGTTGGCCTTCTCCATTTCAGCGCGCATGCGTGCGGCGGTGTCCTTCTCGGCGGCTTTTGCCTGGAGAGCATGGGCTTCGACGCGCTTTTGCTCTTCTGCAACGTGCGCGCGCATCTGCTGGCGCTCGGCGTTGAGCTGGTCCTTCACGCGGGCCATCTCGGCAGCCATCGCTTCCTTCTGCTGGGCTACAGCCCGTTCGAACTCGGCGCGCTGCCGCTCGGCCTTGTCCTTGTGCTCCTTCGCCATGCGTTCGTGCTCGGCGAGCAGCTTCTGCAGCCGGTGCAGCTCTTCGTCGCGCGAAGCCTGGGCCCGCGACTGCTCCTCCTTCTGCTTCTGCTGCCCGGCCTGCAACGACTTCAGGTAGTCGTCCATGTTGGCGAGGCGCTGTTCGAGGCGCGTGACCGAGTTCTGCAGGTTCTTCCGGTCCTCCTGCGCGCGACAGCCGACCAGGCCGGAAAGGATGACGAGAGTTGACAAGACGAGACTTCTGCGCATCGGGGGTGCTCCGCTACCGTGGGGAAACGAACCGAGACGCGCAGGTTACTGCGCCCGGGTTCTGCAAAACAATCCACATGCATGTGCAAAGATTCCTCGGCACCGCCTGGGCGACCGTGCACGGGTCGTCCGACCCGCGCCGTCTGCTGATCTCGGTGCTCGAGGCGGGGTTCGCGGGGTTGGCGGCGGCGCCCGGGCCACGCGCCGTCGATTGGGGGGCACTGCGCGACGCATCGCGCGACCTGCCGTTCGCTTTCGGGGCGGTCCGGGTCGGCAATCCGCTGACCGAAGGCTCCCCGACGCAGTCGCTCGCCTCGGCCAAGGACGGCGAACGCGCCATGGCGCAGAAGTCGATCCACCAGGCGGCGCAAGTTGCACGCCAGGTGAAGTGCCCGTTGGTGGTGGTCGACCTCGGCGTCGTCCCGGTGTTTGGCGAGGTCGAACGGGAGGACCTCGGCGACCCGACCTACGCCTGGACCCACGAACGCGCGGCGGCGTTGCGGGCGCGCGCCAACGTCGGCCGCAACGGCGCCCTCGACCGCGTCTGCCGCGAGCTGTTTTCCGCCGTCAAGTCCATGCCAGACATCGAGTTCTGTCTGACCCAGAGCCGCAGTGCGCGGGCCGTGGCGGACGCGGCCGCGCTGCAGGACGTGTTCGAGGACCTGGGCCACCTGCGGTTGTCGTACTGGCACGATGCGGGGCTGTGCGCGCGCCGCGAGCAGGTGTTTGGCGAAGCGCAGGGGGAATGGCTCGAGAAATTTGCCAACCGGTGTCGTGGCATGACTTTGGGGGATGCCAGCAGCGATGGCATCTACCTGCCGCCGGGGGCTGGTGGGGTGGACTATGGGATCTTGGCCACCTATGTACCCCGGACCGGACCAGCCCTGCCGGCCGTTGTAGAACTCGACACCGGCGTACCCCCTGCAGAGCTGCCTGGCATACGTTCCTGCCTCGACAAGTTCGGCCTGTAGGTGCAGACCTCCGGGCCGGCCGACCGATGCTGAGCGTATCGATGGCCGACCGATGCGGCCGGCACCTCGACATGAACCCCCAACCGCTGATGAAGCCTGCACCCCGCCCCACGGGAACGTCACGGACGCAGGCACTGCTCGAACTGCTGCGCAGCCGTCGGCGGCTCCTGGTGCTGACGCACAACAACCCCGACCCCGATTCGCTCGGAGGGGCGGTTGGGCTCCAGGAGTTCGCCCTCAAGGCCGCCGGCATCCCCAGCCGGCTCGCGATCAGCGGCCGCATCCAGCGGGCCGAGAACAAGGCGATGGTCCGCGAGCTGGCGATCGAGATGGACCGGCTCGACGCGATCGACCTGGCCCAGTTCGACTGTGTCGCATTGGTCGACACCCAGCCCGGGTTCGGCCACACGTTCGTGCCGCCGAATCTCAAAGTCGACATCGTCATCGACCACCACGTGTGCGCCGATGCCGTGGTCGGGCCCGCCGACGTCGCCTACTTCGAAGTTCGCAACGACATCGGCGCCACCAGCTCGATCGTGGCCGGCCACCTGCTCGAAGCGGGCGTCGTGCCGAGCGTGCAGGCGGCGACCGCGCTGGCCTACGGCATCCGCACCGACACCGCCGACCTGTCGCGCGACGTCAGCGATCTCGACCAGAAGGCGTTCGACTACCTGTCGCCGCACGTCGACCGCAAGCGGTTGGCGGCGATCACGAACCCGAAGTTGCCCGTCGTCTACTTCAAGGCGCTCAAGGAAGCGCTGTCGAAGGTGCGCATGTACGACGGGGTGACGCTGTGCTCGCTCGGCCGCACCACCAGCGCCGAGATGGTGGCCGAAGTGGCCGACATGCTGCTGCGCATGGAAGGCGTGCGCGTGGTGTTCTGCGGCGGTCTCGTCGGCGCCAGCTACTGCGTCTCGGTGCGCACCGAACTCGGCCTGGACGCCTGGTCCTTGCTGCAGACCGCGTTTGAAGGCGAGAAGGGCTCGTGCGGCGGGCACGGTTCGGTGGCCGGTGGTTCGGTGCAGCTCGAGGTCGATGCCCGGGCCCTGCGCCGGCTCGAACGGCGCCTCGAACGCAATGTGCTCCGTGCCATGGGCGTCGCGGGCGGCAACGCAGCGATGCTCGGCGATCTCGAAGACTGAGCCGGGTGCGGTGCGTCGCCTGCCGCGTTCTGGGACTCGGCACCCGCGCGACGCTGGCGGCAGCAGGTATGCTTTCTGCACCCCACGATGCGTCTGTCTGCGTCCTACCTGGCCCTCGCCACCGTTGTCGTCCTCGCTGCCGATCGAGGTTGCGACTGCGGCCTCACCGTTCCGGATCAGGCGCCCGCCGCGCCAGCCACGGTAGCGGCGACGCTGGCCAGCCAGCAGTTCGTTCCCAACCGCGGCCAGTGGGATGCGAGCGTGCGTTACGCCGCGTTCGGCGACACGCTCGGTTGGATCGGCGACGACGGCTTCACGGTGCGCTTCGAGCGCTGGTGCAAGCCGTCGACGGGCGCCGACGCGACCGTCACGCCGAGCCAGCGCACCGTCACCGGCAACGTGGTGCGCACGCGCTTCCTCGATGTCGAGGCGCCGGGCTTCGTGGCGGGCGACGAACTGCCGACGCGCCGCCACTTCCTCGTCGGTGATCGCAGCCGGTGGCGGCAAGACGTGCCGGCGTTCGCGTCGGTCACGATGCGCGGCGTACATCCGGGCATCGATGTCGCCTTCCGCAGCCTGCCGTCGGGCAAGCGCGGGCCGTTCGAGTACGACCTGGTGCTGGCGCCCGGTGCCGACCTGGCGCGCTTCCGCGCTCGCGTCGAAGGCGTGCAGCGACTGCGGCTCGACGGCGAAGGGCGTCTGTGCGCTCGCTTCACGCTCGAAGGCGCCGAGCACGAACTCGTGCAAGAAGCGCCGATCGCGTGGCAAGAGACGCCGCAGGGCCCCCGGCCGTTGGCGGTGCGCTTCCGGTTGCTCGACGAAGTCACCTACGGGTTCGTCGCCACCGACCTGGATTCCTCGCTCGCCGCGGTGGTCGATCCGGGCGTCGTGTGGGGCACCTTCCTCGGCGGCGGTCTCACCGACAGCGTGAATGCGCTGCGCTGGCGCGAAGGCGTCGGTGTCTGGGTGGGCGGTTGGGCGAGCTCGACCAACTTCCCGACGACTCCCGGTGCGTTCCGGACCGTGGGTGGCCAGGATGGGTTCGTCGCGCGACTCAACGACAACGGCACAGCGCTGGTCTTCGCCACCTATCTCGGTGGCGCGCGCAACGAAGAAGTGCGCGGGCTTGAACTCGGCCCTGGCGACACGGCCTGCGTCGTCGGCTACACGCAATCGATCGACTTCCCGACCACGCCGGGTGCCGTGCTGCCGAACTACGGCGGCGCGAGCCTGTTCCTCGAACTCGGTGATGGCTTCGTCACGCGGCTGGCCGCCAACGGCGGTTCGCTGCTGGCGTCGACGTATCTCGGTGGCAACCTCGACGACATCGCCGAAGACGTGCACGTCGACGCGACCGGCGTGATGACGGTGACCGGTTGGACCAGCTCGTCGAACTTCCCGACGACGCCGGGCGTCGTGCAGCCGGTGTTGTCCGGCATTCCTGGCGCCCAGAGCGACGGTTTCGTGTCGAGGATCGCGGCGAACGGCCAGTCGCTGGTGTTCTCGACGCACTACGGCGGTGGGCTCAGCGACGCCTTCGTCTCGATCGATCGCGAACCGGTGACCGGCGATTTCGTGGTCGGCGGTTGGACGGTCGGCGCGCAGTATCCGGTGACGCCCAACGCCGTGCGGCCGATCTCCGGTGGAGCCGCGGACGGCGTCGTGTTGCGGCTGGCGAGCAGTGGTGCTGCGGCGGTGTTCTCGACGTACCTCGGTGGCCTCGGCAACGACTACGTGCTCTCGCTGCGCGTCGCCACCGACAGCAGCGTGTGGGTCGGCGGCCAGACGTCCTCGACCAACTGGCCGACTTCGCCCGGCGCGCCGCAGGCCGCGTTCGCGGGGGACACCGATGGCTTCGTGACGCAGGTCACCGCCAACGGCCAGAATCTGGGCTACTCGACGCTTGTCGGCGGCCCCGCCGGCGACAAGGTGCGCGCCATCGCACTCGGCCCGACCGGGTTCGTCGCGGTCGGGGAAGCGGGGGCGTCGTTGCCGGTTACGGCGAATGCGGCACAGCCGCTGTTCGGCGGTGGCAACCTCGACGCGTTCGTCAATTACTACACCAACGGCGGCAACACGCTGGCGTGGTCGACCTACTTCGGCGGCACGAACCAGGATTCGTTCGACGCCGTCGATCTGGCGCCAAGCGGCATCGCCGTGGTCGGCGGCTACGTGTTCTCGTCCGACTTCCCGATCGCGCCCGCCGGCCTGCAGGGTTCCTTGCTCGGCGTCGAAGACGGCGTCGTGATGAAGCTCGACCTGGTCAGTTCGTTCGGCGATTCCCTCGTCGTCGAGTCCGAACCGCTCGCGCCGCCAAGCCTCGTCGCCGCGGGCGAACACGAACTGCTGCGCACGACGTTGACCAACGTGTCGCCGCGCGATCTCGCCGTCGACGCCATCGACGTCGTGGTTGCGGGCGCGGGTGTGGCGCCGCTGCAATTGTCGGGACTGCGCGTGTACTGCGATGCCGGCACTCCGGCCGTGACCACGCAAGTCGCGGGCCCGCTGCCGGTGCCGGTCGACGATCGCGAGTTCGCGCTCGCCCTCACCGGTTGCGTGGTGCCGGCCAACGGCACCGCCGTGCTGCGCATCGTCGGCGACGTCGCCGGCGACGCCATCGGTCGCACCGTCGAAGTGGCGCTCGCGATCGTCGATGCCGACGCGTGGACGCTGCGCGCGATCGGAGCTGGTGTCGGTCCCGAAGTGCGCGTGCTCGGCAGCGGTCGCGCGGTCGGGCGCACGTTCGTCGTCGGTGCGTTGCCCGGCGATGCCGACCGCGATGGTGTGCAGACCGTGGTCGACGTGCGCCGCCAGCTGCACAAGCTCGGCAGCCCCGATGCCGCCGCCGACATCGACGGCGACGGCGTGGTGTCCATGCACGAGGTGTTCGTGACCAGCCAGGCGGTGCTCGGGCGTGCGATCGTGAGCCATGCGCCTGCCGTGGCGCACCCCGGCGAGTGGTTCACGTTGCGCGGCGTCTTCCCCGACGACTCGCTGCAGGCGAGTGTCGGCGGCCGCTCGCTCACGCTCGGTCGTGTGACGCCGCGCGAGGCGACGTTCCGCGTGCCTGCCGACCTGCTGCCGGGAACCTACGAACTGGTCGTGACGCTCGACGGTCGCGTCGTGCTCGCAGTGCTGATCAGCGTGTCGTGATGCGGCGCGTCCTGCTGCTGGGCGGCATCGATCCATCGGGTGGGGCGGGCCTCACCGTCGATGCCACCGTGGTGGCAATGCACCACGCGGAAGCACTGCCGATCGCGCTCGCCACCACCGAACAGAGTCTGGCCGGCTTTCGCCGCTGCCATGCGGTTGCGCCCGAACACTGGTGCCGGGCGTTGCATGCGGTGCTCGCCGATGGCCCCGTGCACGCCGTCAAGGTGGGTTTGATCCCCGACGCGGCGATCCTGCGCACCGTCGCGCGCGAACTCGCGGCGCTGCCCGCTTCGACCCCGATCGTGATCGACCCGGTGTTGTCGGCAACGGCAGGCGGCTTGCTCGCGACCCCCGAACTGCCGGCGGCGTATCTCGAGCATCTGGTGCCGAAAGCGACGCTGTTCACGCCCAACCACCCCGAACTGCTCGCGGTCTGCGGCGGCGAAGCAACCCGCGCGTTGCAGGCTGGCGCGAAAGCGGTGTTGGTGAAGGGTGGGCACGCCGAGGGCGCCACCTGCGACGACGTGCTGCATCGCGGCAAGGACCGCATCGAGTTCCGCCGCGAGCGCTTGCCGGTCGGCCGCGTGCGCGGCACCGGCTGCACGCTCGCCGCGGCGATCGCCGCGCGGCTCGCCCACGGCGCATCGCTCGGCGATGCCTGCCGGTTCGCCGGCGACTGGCTGGCGCAACTGCTGCGCGTGCTCGGACCCGCCGCCAGCACCGACGCCCCGCCGCGCCTGCTGCCGTTCGGGCGGGTGCCGCCGGCGATCGGCCGCAGCTAGTCGCCGCCGCCGAACATCGTCGCCAGCACCGGCGCGAAGCGTTGCGCCACCACGTGCCGGCGCACCTTCATCGTCTGCGTCAGCAGGCCGTTCTCCGGCGTCATCGCTTCGGCGAGCACCGCGAAGGTGACGACGCGGTCGCACGGGCGCAGGCCGTTGTCGCGCACCAGCACGCGATCCAGTTCGCGGCGCAGCAGGCTGCGCACCGCGTCGCCGTGCAGCACGCCGTCGCGCACGTCCCACTGCGTGCGCGGCACCGCCGCCTCGAGCGCTTCGAAGCGCGGCACCAGCAACGCGCCGAGGCCCTTCGCATCCTGGCCGACGCACACCGCCTGTTCGACCAGCGTCGACGTCTTGATCACGGTCTCGACCGGCTCCGGTTCGACGTTCTCGCCGCCGGCGAGCACGATGGTGTCCTTGGCGCGACCGGTGATCCACACGTTGCCGCGCGGATCGACGTGGCCGAGATCGCCCGAATTGAACCAACCGTCGGCAGTCAACACTTCGGCGGTGCGGGTCGGGTTCTCGTAGTAACCGCGCATCACTTGCGGGCCCTGGATCCACAGCACGCCAGTCTCGTCGATGCCGCACGTGGTGCCATCGCCGCGCCGCGCTTCGATGCGCGTGTGCGGCAGGGGCGGGCCGATGTGGCCGGGTTCCTTCTGCGTCAACAGGCGAACGGAGGCGACCGGCGCGGTCTCGGTGAGGCCGTAGCCGTTGCGGATCGGCAGGCCGATGCCGAGCAGCGTCTCGTCGACGCGGCGCGGCAGCGAACCGCCGCCGCTGACGCACAGGCGCAGTCGCCCGCCAAGTCCATGGCGCACCTTGCCCAGCACCGGGCCATCGAGCAGCGCGTGCAGCAGGCGTTGGCCGAACCCTGCCTTGCCGCTGCCGACCTGCTGCGACAGCCGCAGGCCTAGGCGCAGCAGCTTGCCGCCCAGGCCCGGCATCTTGGCGGCGCGGCCGACCAGGCCGTCGTGCAGCATTTCCCAGATGCGCGGCACCGCGGCGAACACGGTCGGCTTCACCGCGACGAGGTCTTCCTTGATGCGGCGGCGGTCGGAGTAGACGAGTTCGGCGCCGACGGCGAGCGCCAGGTAGTCCATCGTGCGCTCGTACATGTGCCACGCCGGCAGCACGCTGAGCAGGACGTCGCCACGGTGGAAACCCAACACGTCGGAGACGATGCGCACGTTCGACAGCACGTTGGCGTGCGACAGCATCACGCCCCTGGGCTCGGCGGTGGTGCCGCTGGTGTAGACGATGGTGAGCAGGTCGTCGGGCTGCACGGCGGCGCGCGCGTTCGCCAAGGGCGTGCGTGCTTCGGGCGGTACGGCATGCCCGGCGCGGAGCAGATCGCCGAGCGCCACGGCGCCTGGCACCGTCGTGGCGTCCTGCATCACGATGACGGTGCCGAGGTCGGGCAGGTCCTTGCCGACGGCCAGCAGGTCGCGGGCGATGCGGTCTTCTTCGGCGAACGCCATCCGGCACGCGCTGTGGCGGAGGATGAACTGCAGCTCGCGCGGGGCGGTGTCCGAACCGCGCGGCACGCTGATGGCCCCGAAGCTGGCGAGGGCCTGGTCGACGAGCAGCCATTCGTAGCGATTCTCGGCGATCACGCCGATGCGGTCACCGCGGCGCAGGCCGAGCGTCAGCAGTGCCGTGGCGAGGGCCTCGACGTCGCGCAGCAGGGTCTGGAAGGTCACCGGTTCGTGCAGCTGAGCACGGCGGCGCGGCAGGAAAACCCGCTCGCCATGGGCGCTGCAGGCGTGCTGCAGCATCTGGGGGAACGTCGTGGGCACGGAGGGGGGCATGCTCGGGCGCGACGGGGTTCCGAAGGGGTGAGGGAGAACCTGGTTGGAGCGCTTGACTTCCACTAGTGAGATCCATACAGATGCGCGCCCTCGTTCGCCGGGTCAACCCCGTCGGACGAAGTTCTGTGGCTTTGCGAGCGGGTGTAGCTCAGTGGTAGAGCATCACGTTGCCAACGTGAGGGTCGAGGGTTCGAATCCCTCTACCCGCTCCATTTTTTGCCTCCCCTGGCAGGGATGGCCCCCTTCGCGCGGTGCGCGCGAGTGCAATTTCGCCTGAGGCTGGGACGGCGCAGCCGTCCCCCAGCCGTTGCGGCGCTGGCGGCGACCGCGCTCGTTCATCCGCGATGCCGTGTTGGAGGCCGGACTCAAGCGCATCCGGCCATGCCTGATGACCACTGCGACCGCGGTGTTCGGCCTCCTGCCCATCTTCTGGGCGACGGGACGCGGCAGCGACGTGATGCAGCCGATGGCCATTCCCATCATGGGCGGGATGGCCGTGAGCCTCATCACCTTGTTCATCGTGCCCTGCTTCGTCTGCGCGATCGAGGAATGGAAATGGCGACGCGCCCAGGTCTCAGCGGCAGCGGTGTGACCAACGCTCTTCGCGACGGAGCGGATGGCACGCGGAGGCTGCGACCCGTCCGTGGCCGGTGCGCTCCGTCGTTTTCGCCGAAGGGCCGGCGTCGGTGAAGGCTACGTAGGCCGCCGAATGCTGACTGCCTACCGCACCCGTTATGGCGCCCCCGACGTGTTGTCGGTGCGCGAAGTTGCCAACCCCGAACCAGGACCAGGTGACATCCTGGTGCGAGTGCACGCCGCCACAGTCAACCGGACCGACTGCGGGGTCCTGTCGGGCAAGCCGTACGTGTTCCGCTTCTTCGTCGGTTGGCCACGGCCGCCGGTGGGCGCAACCGGTACCGACTTCGCGGGGGAAGTCGTCGCCGTCGGCGGGAGTGTGCGCGAGTTCCGTCCGGGTGACCGGGTGATGGGATTCCACGACCACGGCCTCGGCACGCATGCCGAATTGGTGTGCATGCGCGCCGATCGCCCGATCCAGCGGATCCCGCCGACGGTTGGCTATGCGCACGCCGCGGCGAGTCTCGAAGGCGCGCACTACGCCATCAACTTCATCACCAAGGTGCAGCTGCGCCCGGGTGATTCCGTCCTGGTGAACGGCGCCACGGGCGCGATCGGTTCCGCCGCAGTGGCCCTGCTGGCGCATCGCGGCATGCGGGTCACGGCGGTCGCTGCTGGACCCCATCTCGACCGGGTCAGTCGCCTCGGCGCGGCTCGGGTGATCGACTTCACGAAGGCGCCCTTCGTCGAGCAGTTGCAAGGCGAGCGCTTCCCGGTGGTGTTCGACGCCGTCGGCAAGAGCACGTTCGGCATCTGCCGCGCCTTGCTGCCGCGCGACGGCGTCTACCTCTCCTCCGAACTCGGCCCGTACTGCGAGAACCCGGTGCGGGCGCTGCTGGCGCCGTTCCTGCCCGGCCCCAAGGTCCGCTTTCCGGTGCCCGTCGACATCCGTCGTTCGCTGCGGATCATCGACGAACTGCTGCGCACCGGGTGGTGCCCCATGCTGGACCGGCACTACGACCTGCACGGCATCCGCGACGCGTTCGCGTATGTGGCCAGCGGACAGAAGATCGGCAATGTCGTGCTGGCCCTGTCGCCAGCTGGCCTGCCGCCCGGCACGGGCACGAGCGCGACGTGTTGGGCGACGACTCCAGGGGCGTTCGCCACCTGCGAGCGCGCTTGAAGTCGACGACCAACGACACCGGCCGCAACTTCGACGGGCGCGAGAGCGAAGCGGGTCGGCTTCGGCTGCGTGGTGTTGCGGTTGCTCGATCGCCAGTGCCACGCCGGCCGCGTGCCGCCGCCGAATCGGCTTCTGCCATGCAGCCGTGCGGCTGGCGCGGTACGTTCCCGGTGGTTGCCTTGGCGATGTCGCTGAACCTGCTCTGGTGAGTTGGCATCGTCGATGCGCCGGCCGGTCGCGGAGTCCCTACCCATGCTGCGCCTTCGTTTCGTTGCGTTCGCCTGCTTCGCCGTCGCGGCAGCCGCGGCCCAGGAACCCGAGTCCCTCGCCGTGGGCGTCGACCGCCTGTTGCGCGCCGCCAAGGAAGATGCGCCCGGTGCCGTCGTGCTGGTCGCGCGCGGCGACACGGTGTTGCACCAGAAGGCGTATGGCTGCGCCGACCTCGAACGGCGGGTGCCGTTGCAGCCGAAGTCGGTCTTCGACATCGGTTCGACCAGCAAGCAATTCACCGCAGCGTGCCTGTTGCTGTTGCAGCAGGAAGGCAAGCTCGCCCTCCGGGACGCGGCGAAGAAGCACATCGCCGAACTGCCGACGTGCTGCGCTGGTGTCACGCTGCGCCATCTGATGCTGCACACGAGCGGCATCCCGGACTACATCGGCCTGATGGCTGGCGGCGAGCACAAGCACGACGTCGAGGACAAGACGACACCCGACGATGCGCTGCAGGCGATCGCCAAGGTCGCGCAGCTCGAGTTCGCGGCCGGAACGAAGTGGGCCTACTCGAACAGCAACTACTTCCTGCTGTCGTTGGTGGTGGAGCGGGCCAGTGGCGTTTCGCTCGCCGAGTTCGCGCAACAACGCATCTTCGGACCGCTCGGCATGGCCTCGACGCACGTGCACGTCGACTGCACGCAGCTGGTGCCGGATCGGGCGTTCAGCTTCACGCGCGCGGCGAAGGGCGGTTGGCGCTGGAGCTTCAGCAACTGGGAGCAGGCCGGCGACGGTGCCGTGATGACGACGGTGGCGGATCTGCACAAGTGGTCGCGCAACTTCACGACCGGCCAGGTCGGCGGCGACGCACTGCGCGCGGCGATGGGCGAGCCTGGCACGCTCGACGACGGCAGCAAGATCGACTACGGCGCCGGGCTCGTGTTCCTGGATCTCGAAGGCACGCCGGCGATCTCGCACAGCGGTGCCTGGGCCTCGTACCGGGCGGAACTGCTGCGCGTTCCGTCGGCGGACCTCGTCGTCGTGTGCCTGTGCAATCGCGATGATCTCGATCCGGCGGGCATGGCCAGGAAGATCGCGCGGCTGGTGCTGCCGGCGAAGAAGCAGTGACGGCGACGCCTGCGACGCCCTCGACGACAGCGGCAACCGCGCGCGCAGTGGCGGTGTTCCTGGGCCTGTTCACGCTGTCGCGGTGCCTGTTCGCAGCGCTGGGCATCACGTTCTGCACGGAACACGTGGCCGCGTTCATGCACTTCCCGGAGCCCGACCTGCTGCGCGATCGGCTCGTGGAGACGTTGTGGCATCTGCACGGGCAGCCGCCGCTGCCGTCGTTGGTGCTCGGCGTGTGCCTGCAACTAGGCGGCGACCGGTGGGCCGATGTGCTGGCGGCGGTGCTGCACGGCGCCGTGGCGCTGGGCGGCGCATCGATGGTCGTAGTGGTGATCCGGTGCGGTGGTGCGCGTTGGCTCGCCGTCGCCCTCGCGATGCTGTGGTCGCTGCTGCCCGCAGTGCTCGTCTACGAACACTACGCATTCACGACGATGCCGGTGGCGGCGCTGCTGCTGCTCGCGTGCGTGCCGCTGGCGAACACCGTCTCGACGGGCAGCGGTCGCGCCGGGTTCACGTTCCTGCTCGTGCTCGCGGCGGTGGTGTGGACGCGCAACGTGTTCCATCTGGTGTGGTGGCTCGCCGCGGCGCTGCTGGTCTGGCGCGCGGTCCGTTGGCCGTGGCGCCAGGCCTTGCGCGTGGCGGCGTTGCCGCTGCTCGTCACCGTGCTGCCGTTCGCGAAGAACGCGATCGTGCACGGCACCTTCGCATCCTCGACGTGGATGGGTTTTGGACTCGCGCGCAAGATGTGGCACGCGCTGCCGCCCGAGGAGCGGGCGCAGAGGCTGCAGACCGGCGAACTGCCGCCGATCGCCGCGGTGCCGGTGTTCGGTGGCGCCGCCGAGTTCGCGGCCGTGGTCGGCATGCCCGAAGCGACCGGCGTGCCGCTGCTCGATCGGCCGACCAAGGCCACCGGGCATCCGAACTACCACCACGCGGTCTACGTGCGCGCCAACGCCGCGCTGCGCGCCGCGGCCCTGCGGCAGGTGTTGGCCCATCCGGACGAGTACTGCGCGAGCGTTGCGGCGACCTTCGCGCAGTGCTGGTTTGCAGCGAACAGCTGGGGGCCGGTGGCGACGCCGCGCGCGCAGCTTGGGGCCTATGCGATCGTCGGCGACTTCTTGCTGCATGCGCCGCTGCCGTTCGTCGGCGTGAGCGCGTGGTCGGTGCTGGCGGCGTTCGCCGCCGTCGCCGCCGGGCTCGCCGCGTGGCGCTCCTGGCGTCGTCGCCAGCAAGGCACAGCGCCCTCGCCGCGCGACGTCGTCACCCTGTTCGCGGTCGGCACCGCCATCTACGTCGTCGTGGTCGCCGCGCTGCTCGACACCAACGAAGTGATGCGGCTGCGGCTCAAGATCGATGGCCTGCTCGTGTTGGCCGTCGGCCTGCTGGCAGGGGCTGCTGTTACTCCACCGCAACATCACGAGGTGCCGCGGGCGTCGCCAGGAGTGGCGAAGCGGACGGACGACATCCCCTGAGCTCGGCCTGGGACTTGCTCTGCAGGCGCACTATTCTCCGTTGCCGCCTATGCGCCGATTCGCTCCGACCGTTGCCTCGATCGCCTTCCTGTGTGTGGTGCTCGTCGTCTCCTGCGAGACCCCCGGGTCGAAGGGGGCAGCGACGTCGTCGACGTTCGCAGGCACCGCCCTCGGCACAGCGGCCCACCGCGACCGCGTGATGACCAGCCGCTTCTGCGGCGAATGCCATCCCGACGCCTACGCCGAGCACGCGCAGAACACGCACGGGCGCGCCTTCACCGATCCCGAAGTGCGCCTGGCCACCGGCAACTTCGAGCACGGCGACTGCATCCGTTGCCACACGCCGCGGCCGATCGCCGAGACCGGCATCGGCCAGAATCCGCAGCGTCGCTACACGCACCTCGAAGAAGGCAACACGTGCATGACGTGCCACTGGAAGCCCGGCGTCGACTACGCGCGCTTCCTCGGCGGCTCCGATTGCAAGACGGCGTTCGAGCCTCGCGTCGGCACCGTCGAAGCCTGTGCGTCGTGCCATCGCAACCACGGCACGCCCTACCAATGGGAACTGGCGGAGCACGGCAAAGCGGCCGGCAACACGTGTGTCGACTGCCACATGAAAGAAGTCGAGCGGCCGATCGCGGTGGGCGGCCCGATTCGCAAAGTGCACAGCCACGCGTTCCCCGGCGCGCGCAGTGAAGGGCAGGTGGCCCGTGCCTATGCCTACGACGCGAAGCTCGTCGGCAACGAAGTCGTCGTCACGGTCACCAACAAGGGAGCGGGCCACAACTTCCCGACCGAACTCAAGCAGCGTTCGCTCGAGTCCGTGATCGTCGTGCGCGACCAGGACGGCAAGGAGATCGCGCGTTCGCGCCTCGTCTTCCGCGATCCCTACAAGCGGCC
>SXPB01000307.1 GCA_005776475.1 Planctomycetia bacterium | reverse complement strand
CCGTTGATCATGGTGCTGCAGTTCGTCGGCTTTGCGACCGGCTGGAACCATCCCGGAACGTGCACGCCGATCGCGGCGGCGACGCTCGGGGCCGCGGTCACCACCTGGGCCACGTTCTTGCCGAGCATGCTGTTCGTCTTCCTCGGGGCGCCGTGGGTCGAGCGCCTGCGTGGGTACGCGAAGGCCCAGCACGCGCTCGCGGGCGTCACCGCCGCCGTGCTCGGCGTCGTCGCCCACCTCGCGTTCACCTTCGGCAAGGTCGTGCTGCTGCCCGTCGACGCCGCGGGGGCCATGCACCTGGACGTGCCCGCGTTGCTGCTCGCGGGGGTTGCGTATGCAGCGCTGGCGAGCCGACGCGTGGGCGTCGTGCTCACCGTGGTGGCAGGCGGTGCGCTGGGCGCTGGCCGCGCGCTGCTGTGACGCAGCGCGGCGGCCGCGCTCGGCTCACAGTCCGAGCGACAGCACCATGCCGTTCGACGCGACGAAGCCGAGCGGCGTCAGCGGCGGATTGAAGCTGATCGCCTGGCCGACCAGCTTCACACCGACCAGCGCGGTGTTGTTCGGCAACACTTCGGCGATCTGCAGCGACGTGCCGGGCGACAGGAACACCGAGGCTTCCGGTGCCACCACGTGCGCGAAGCAGCCGGGCATGCCGACCGCAGTCAGGTCGACCGGCGGCAGCGCCTGCGTCAGCGACCGCATCAGCGCGCCGAAGCCGGTGCCGGCCGGGACACCACCGATTTGCCACTGCATCGTCGTGCCGAGCACCGGCAACGCGTTGGTGCCGAGCGTGAGCCCGTCGAACGCGGCTGCGCACAGCGTGAACGGTGTCGACAACGCCACCGACAGGTCGCGCGGGCCCGGGTCAACCTGGCCGCCGCCGGTGGTCCATCCGGCCATGCTCGACAACACCGTCGACGTCACGTTCTGCCACACGACGTGCACCGTGCCGCTTGGTTCGAGCTGGAGCTGGAACGTGCTCGTGCCCGCTCCGGTCAGCATGGGAACGTTGTTCCACGTGATGATCGCGCGGCTGGCGTTCTGGTCGTACCAGACGTTGCCGCTGGCGTTCGGGGCGAAGGCGCTCCAAGCCGCCGCCCAGCGCGGTTGCCCGTTCAGCAGCTGCGCCACCGAGGGCACGATCTGCAGCGGGTTCTGGGCGCCGGGCGACACCCAGCCGCTCGCCGACACCTGCACCTGCGTGGTCGAGCCGCCCGGATAGGGCATTGCGAACGGCAGCGTGACGTTCACGAGGCCGCTGTAGGTGAGGTTGAGATTGGTGCCCGCCGCGGGCACGAAGGCGACCGGCGCGCCGCTGACGGTGTAGGCGCCGTTGTTCAGCGTCATCGTCATCGTGCGGCCGTTCAGGTCCCAACTGTTCGCCGGGAACAGCTGGTAGAACGAAGCCGGACACTGGGCGCATGGCGTGCCCACCGATTCCTTGCTCGCGAACGCGAGGCCGCTCGGCACGTGGCTCGCGATCTGCACCGCCAATGCTCCCGTGCCCGGGCGCGCTTGGTCGATCGTCATCGTGCCGGCACCGGGCGCGATCGAGCAGTCGAACCAGCAGTTGTAGATCGTGTTCCAGTCGTGCGAGTTGGTGCCGACCGCGGTGAACGAGATCTCGCTGGCCGAGGCCGCGTAGGTCCAGTTGTTGAGCGGATCGGTGTCGAGGTCGCGGAAGCCCGGGTTGGCGATCGTCGCCCCGGGCGCCACCGGGATGCGGAACGAAGCGCCGCCGCGGAAGTTGTCGATGTTGTGGATCGCGTACTCGTAGTGGTACATGCCCGCCACGGGGCCGGTCACCTTCACCGCAACGAGGAAGCTGCCGTCGCCGGTGCCGTTGCTGTTGCTGCTCGTGTGGGCGCCTTGCCAGCGCGTGAGCACGGAGCCCACGGTGTCGACGCCGCTCGCGCTGGCGGACCAGCTCGGCCCGCCACTGATCGTCACGGCCTTGTTGATGATGTTGTTGGCGCGCGCGCTGCCCGGTTCACCCTGCACGACGGCCTGCACCTGCGCGTAGTAGGCGGCACCGGCCACCAATTCCTGTTCGCGCACGATCATCTTGTTCTTCACCACGTCGAACGCGGCGACCTGCGTCGACGTCAGCGACCGCACGCCGTCGACAGCGGCCGGGCCGACCACGGCGGGATCGCCGCGATCGAAGTAGCTGCCGACCGGGTTCCACGTGCCGAGCCACGGGTTGAGTTCGTAGTTCGGGCCGAGCACGAACTGGCTGCTGTTGATGCCGCTGCCGTAGGTGTCGGAGCAGCCCACGTAGAAGAACGAGCTGCCGCCCGCCTGGCACGGCGCGCACGGACCGTTCATGAAGTTGTAGGCGGTGGGCGAGTGCTTGCTGTGGCCCTGGCTGGTGACCTGCACCATGCGACCGCCGCTTTCCCGCGCCAACAGGAAGGCGATGCGCGGGTACTGGTCGACCATCAGGCCGCCGCTCTGCGACAGCCACGGCAAGTTGACGGTGCCGCCGTTGCACCACGAGTGGCCGACCATGAAACCGGCTTCCCCGTTCGGGAAGGTGGCACCGCGGCGTCCTTCGAAGTTGATGTCGGTCAGTTCCCACATCCGGATGTCGAGACCCGGGACGGCGTTGGCTTGGGCGAGGATCGGCGCTGCGAACAGGGCCGCTGCGAGCGTTCGTTTCAGCATGTAGCGAGAGCGTGCGTGGGGTCGGGGGCGGCGCGCAAAGTTACCGCCGGGAGCGCCGCGCGACAGGTCCCCACGCGCGAACGTACGCTCGTCGCCGGGAATCTCGCCTGCGTCCGCCGTTGCCCCAGGCCATGCCACTCGCGACGATGCCGCGCGTGATGCCGACGAGGAACCGCCGCGAGGTCGCCGCATGAAGTTCGCCGAACTGCGCCGCATCCTTGGGCCCGCGACCGGCATTGCCGTGTGCTGCGGCATGGCGATCGGGGCAGGAATCCTGCGCACGCCCGGACCGGTCGCAGCCGCACTGCCCGACGCCGCCTGGATCATGGCCGTGTGGTGCCTCGGCGCGCTCGTCGCGACGCTCGATGCGTTCCTGCTCGCGGAGATGGCGGCGATGGTGCCGCGCGTCGGCGGCCTCGTCGCCTACGTGCGGCTGTCGTTCGGACCCGGCCCCGCGTTCCTGGTCGGTTGGTCGATGCTGCTGATCACCTGGCCGGCGTCGTTGGCCGGCGTCGCGGTCGCGACCGGCGAACTGCTGGCTGGCGGCGCCGAGACGTTGGCGCCTGGTGCCGCGACGACGACGACCGGTCGTGTGCTCGCGGTGGCCGTGATCACCGTGATGGGCGGCATCAATCTGCTCGGCCTGCGCGCCGGTGCCCGCTTCGAAGTGTTGCTGAGCGCGCTGAAGGTGGCCTTGCTCGCGGGCATCTGCATCGCGGCGGCGATCGCCGCGCCGACGGCGGCAAGTGGCGTCGCACCGGCGTTCCCGGCCTCGCCCGCGCTGCTGTTCGCGGCCGTGGGCAGTGCGATGGCGGCCGTGATCTTCACCTACGACGGCTACGCCGATGCGGTCTACCTCGCCGGCGAGACGCGCGACCCGGGGCGAACGTTGCCGCGCGCGCTGTTCACCGCGTTGATTGCGATCACCGGGCTGTACCTGCTCGCCAACGTGACGTTCCTGTGCGTGCTCGGGGTCGATGGCCTGGCGAAGTCGCAGTTCGCGGCGCTCGACGTCGCCGTGCGGGCGTTCGGGCCGTCCGGGGCACAAGTGCTGACGGTCATCGCGCTGGTCGTGCTGCTCGGGGCGGTGAACGGCTACTTCCTGACCGGCCCGCGCATCGGGCGGTATCTGGCCGAGGAAGGCCTCGCGCTGCCGGCGCTCGGTCGCGTCGGTGACAGCGGGGCGCCGATTGCGGGCACGGTGTGGATCATGGTGGCGGCGATCGCGTTCGCGATGACGAACACGTTCGACCAGCTGTACGCGATCACGGTGCCGATCATCTCGGCGACGACGGCGTTGGTGGCGATCGGCGTGCTGGTGCAGCGCGCCAAGGCGCCGGACCGGCCGCGGCCGTTCCGCGTGCGGTGGGCGCCCCTGGTGGTCGGGCTGCAGGTGACGATCGGCCTGTTCCTGCTCGGCAGCTTCCTCGCCGCCGACCCGCAGGCGCTCGCGATCGACGTGGTGGCGCTGTTGGTGGGTTGGATCGTGTATCGCTGGATCCGGGCGCGGGGTGGTGCGGCGGAGGTGCAACGATGAACAGTCGTTGGCGCGCGCGAGCTCTGCTGGGCATGGCACTCACGGTGCAGCTGCGCATCCGCGCGGAGTGACCGACGCGCAGCCGCGGCGAGCGCGAGTCGCCACCGCCGTGCTCACTCGACCGCGACGTCCGCCTGCTTCACGAAGTGCGTGCGGCCCGAGGACGCGGTGCGCTGCGCTGCCTCGGCGCGCGCCTGCTCTTCCTGGGCGTAGGGGAACTGCTGCACTTCCTTGCCGCTCTGGTCGCAGACGCTCCACACGATGCGCACGCGACGTGGCGTCGGGGCACTGGCGGCCTTGCGCGTCGACGAGCGGGCGGTCTTGGGAGCTGCGGCCTTCGCTGCCTTCGCCGCTTCCTTTTCCTTGGCGGTGGCATCGGCTTCGGCCCGCATGTGTTCGATGCGATCCCGGTTGGACATCCTGCGCGTCATGCGCCGGACTCTAGACCAGAGCGGCGTCGTGAGCATCAGTCGTCGTCACAATGTGCATGCTTCGACCACACCCTCATCACCGCGGGAAGCTGGAGCGACAGGCCTGCGGCCGGCTCTTGGTCGCGAGCTTTGTGGAGCCGCGAGGCGTGGTTGCACCTCATTCCCTAGCGCAGCAACCCGACCGTCAGCTGGCGACGCGGCCTGCCGAGTAGCTACGCTGCACCGGCTCGGTCCCCGAGTCGCAGGAATCGTGTCGATGCCCTCTCGTGAATCTCCGCCGCTGCCGCCGCGCGCCTTCCGCTTCGGCGTGGCCGCGTTCGACACCGTCGATCCGCTGGCGCTGGCCCCGCAACTCGCCGCGGCCGGCTGCGACTACGTCGAACCGGCGCTGGCGAAGCTCGCCGTGCTGCCGCGCGACCAGGTCGAGCGCGCGCGCGACCGGCTGCGCGCCACGGGCCTCGCGGCCGAAGCGATGAACTGGTTCCTGCCGCCGGAGCTGAAGGTCACCGGGCCCGACGTCGACGAGTCGCGCCTCGCCGAGTACGTCGCGCGTGCGTTCGCGGTGGCGCATGCCTTCGGCACCCAGGCCGTCGTGTTCGGCAGCCCGGCGTCGCGGTCGTTCCCCGCGGACTTCCCGCCGCCGCGCGCCCGCGCGCAGCTGGTGGCGTTCCTGCGTCTGTGCGCCGATGCGATCGAACGCGGCGGGCACTCGCTGCGGCTCGGGCTCGAAGCGTTGCGCCGCCAGGAATGCAACCTCGTCAACACCGTCGCCGAAGCGCTGGCGATCGTGCGCGAGGTCGGGCGGCCTGGCGTGGGTCTGACCGTCGACTTCTTCCACCTCGCGAGCGAACAGGAAGACGCGAAGGTCCTGCGCGTCGTCGGCGATGCACTCGTGCACGTGCAGGTCGCCGAGCCGCGTGGCCGCGTGTTCCCTCGCGCCGAGGGCGCCGATGCGCGATTCGCGCCGTTCGTCGCCGAGTTGCTGGCCGCGGGCTACCGCGGGCGCATCAGTGTCGAAGCAGTGTCGGCCGCCGTGGCCGAGGAAGCGCCGCGCGCCGTCACCTTCCTGCGATCCTTGACGACAGCGGGAGCGAGTGCATGAACGCCTGCCGGTTTGCCTTTGCGTCGAGCGTGCTGGTGTTCGCCGCGTGTGCCGGGCCTCGCGTCGGTGCGCATCGCGAGCGCGATCTCGTGCACGTGACGATTGCCGGCGAACGGTTCGCGTCGGTGCACACCGCCGCCGAGCCGCGCCCGTACGTGTTCCCGCTGCTGGGCCCCGGCGAGGTGCCGATGACGCGCGGCTATCCGATCGCGCCGCGCGAAGGCGAGACGAAGGACCATCCGCACCATGTGTCGTTGTGGTTCGCGCACGGGGCGGTGGACGGCACCGATTTCTGGCACGGCACCAGACGCCGTGAACGCCTGGTGCGGATCGGCGAGCCCGAGGTGGAGGCGCGGGCGCAGGGCGTCGAAGTGCGCTGCCACTATCGCTGGCTCGTCGATGACGACGCCGAGTTGTGCCGCGAACAGCGCGTGCTGACGTTCGCCGACGATGCCGCCACCGGCTCGCGATCGATCGACATCGACATCACGCTGCGCGCGGTGGGTGCCGCGCGGCGATTCGGCGACACCAAGGAAGGCACCTTCGCGGTGCGCGTGCACGAAGCGTTGCGCGTCGAAGGTGCTTCGGCGACGGGGCATCTGCTCGACAGCGAAGGTCGCGTCGATGCGGCCGTGTGGGGCAAACGCGCGCGCTGGATCGACGATCGTGGCGTCGTCGATGGCGCGCCCGTCGGCATCGCGCTGTTCGACCATCCCGCCAACCACGCGCACCCGACCTGGTGGCATGCCCGCACCTACGGGCTGCTGGCGGCGAATCCCTTCGGCGTCAGCGACTTCGAGAAGAAGCCGAAGGGCACTGGCGACCTGGTCGTGCCGGAAGGCGGCGAGCTGCGGCTGCGCTACCGCGTGTTGCTGCACGGCGACGGCTGGGATCGCGAACGACTCGACGCGGCGTGGCGCGCGTGGGCGGCGCGCCCGTGAAGCTCAGGCGATCTCGGGCAGCGTGAACCCGGCGCGGTAGTCGCGGGTCTGCAGCGCGTTGGCCGCGTCGTTGCCGACGAACGCCCCGGTCGTTGCATCGAGCGTGAGTTCGGCGCCGAGGTGCAGCGCCGCCACCGTGGTGTCGACGCCGTTGTTCTGCAGGTGCGCGCACAGCCGCGTCGCCGCTTCGGCCGCACCCGCGTGCTTGCCGAGCGCCTGTTCGATCGCCGCCTGCGGTTGCCGCACGCCGAGTTGGTGCGAGATGTTGCCCAGGTGGCAGAGCGCGCTGGACACGTGGCCTTGCTCGATGTCGGCGCGCAGGTCTTCGACCTTGCGGCTGCGCACCGCGGCGACGAAGTTCGCGTAGTGGTCCGTGGCGCCGGCGAACCGCCGGATCTCCTTGCCCTTGTCGTCGTAGGCGGTCGCGCGCGTGTAGTCCGGAATGCGCAGCGTGCCGCCCTTGCAGTGCACGATGACGCCGATGCGCGCGCCGAGGAAGTCGTCCATGCCCTTGTTCCAGTCGCCGCCTTGCGCCTTCGTGTCGCGTGGCAGTCCGCGCACTTCGAACACCAGCGGTGCTTTGGCGTAGTCGTGCCAGACGATCTGCGAGTTCGGCGTGTTGCCGTCGTCGTCGTAGCCAAGGCGACCGCCGACGCTGATCGTGCGTCGCGGCAGCCCGGTTTCGCCGAGCGCCCACCGGGCGAGGTCCATCTGGTGGATGCCCTGGTTGCCGACGTCGCCGTTGCCGGTGTCGAAGTCCCAGTGCCAGTCGTAGTGCAGGCTCTTGCGGCGCAAGGGCTTCTTTGGCGCCGGTCCCGTCCACAGGTCGTAGTCCACCGATTCGGCAACGGCCTGTTCGGCGGCGACTTTGCCGATGCTGCGCCGCGGCTTGTAGCAGAGGCCGCGCGCCAGCTCGATCGGGCCGAGGTTGCCCGCCGCCAGCCAGGCGATGCCTTCGGCGATGCCGTGGCTCGAACGGCACTGCGTGCCGGCTTGCACGATGCGCTGGTACTTGCGCGCCGCGGCGACGAGGCGCGCACCTTCGTACACGTTGTGCGACACCGGCTTCTCGACGTAGACGTCCTTCCCGGCCTGGCAGGCCCAGATGCCTTGCAGCGCGTGCCAGTGGTTGGGGGTCGCGATGCTCACCGCGTCGATGTTCTTCTGCTCGAGCGCGTGGCGCAGGTCGGCGTAGGTCGCCACCGCCTCGCCGCGGTCGGTGAACTTCTTCGCCGCGGCGCCGAGCACGTCGCGATCGACGTCGACCAGGGCGACGACCCGCACGCCGGGCAGGCGGCGGAAGCCTTCGATGTGGTCGCCGCCGCGACCGCGCAGACCGACGCAGGCGATCCGCAGTTCGTCGTACCACGAGCTGCGGGCGAACGGGCCCGCCGCTGCCAGTGCCAGGGTCGAGCCGGTGCCGAGCAGGAATTCGCGCCGCGTTCCGTGCGTCATGAGTCGCTCCGAGGACGAGAGAGGAACGCGCAGAGCGTAGCGCCTCGCTATCGTCCAAGGGATGCTGCCTTGCTCGTCGTGGCGGTTCTTGCCGCTGTTCGTCCTGGCCGTGTCGGGGCCGCTGCTGGCCCAGGCGCGAGTGCACGAGGCATTGGACGCCGCCGATGCGCGGTGGCGGGGAGCGGTGCCGATCGCCGATGGCGCCGTCGGCGGGGCGGCGCGGTTCGACGGCGACCGCGCGCACATCGACGTCGGGCCGTGCCCGGTGTCGTCGGCACAGCCGTTCACGCTGCGCTGCCGATTGCGCACGACGACGGCGACCTTCTGCACGCCGTTGATGGCGCGCGACGGCGATGCGGTCGGCCTGTCGCTGGTGCTCGGCCGCACGCCGGGCACGGTGTCGTTCGAAGCGTGGTCGTGGCAGACGGCGCGCATCGCGTCGCGGGTGCGCGTCGACGACGGCAGGTGGCATGCGATCGAAGTCCGCTTCGACCCCGACAGCAACGTCGCGCTGCTGTTCGTCGATGGCGCGGTCCAGGGTCACGCTGAACTTGGCATCGGCGAAGCGCGCACGGCGCAGCTGCGGCTCGGCGACAACATCGGTGCGCACCAACCGTTCGCCGGCGACCTCGACGAGGTCGTCGTGTTGCCGGAAGTGGCGCCGAAGGAGGCGATGCGGGCCCATCTGCCGGTGGTGTCGCGCGCGGAGCGGGCAGCGGTGTTGGCGTCGTTGCGCGCGCAGCGGTTGCCGACGCAGTCGCCGGGTCTCGCCGAAGCTGCCACGGCGAAGTGGCCGGCGCGTCGGGTCACGGTGCGCGCGCACGTCGCCGACGCGCTCGGCCTTGTCCCCGAACCGGCGCGCGCGCCGCTCGACGTGCAGGTGCACGGCGAACTCGTGCGCGGTGCGGTGCGACTGCAGCGGGTGAGTTGGATTGGCTTCCCCGGCCAGCGGGCCACGGGTTGGTTGTGGACGCCGGTCGCGGCGCCGGCGGGCCGGCGCCCGGCGATCCTGAATCCGCACGGCCACTGGCAGGACGGCGCCCAGCATCCGGTCGTGCAGGCGCGCTGTGCGGCGTTCGCGGCCTTTGGCTGGGTCGCGCTCGCCATCGACTCCGTGCACGTCGAGCACGTCGCCAGTGGCGTCAACTCGGTGGGGGCGATGACGTGGCACAACCAGCGCGCGCTCGACCTGCTGCTGGCGCGCGACGACGTCGATCCGGCCCGCATCGGTTGCACCGGGGCGTCGGGCGGTGGCCAGCAGACCTACTACCTGATGGCGCTCGAGGACCGCATCGCCGCCGCCGCACCGATGGTGATGGCCTGCTATCTCGCCGAGATCGTCGACGACACCAGTGCGCACTGCGGCTGCAACCACGTGCCGCGGCTGGCGGCGCGCACCGACGTGCCGGAGATGTGCGCGGTGTTCGCGCCGCGGCCGGTGTTGTTCGGCAGCGTGACCGGGGATTGGACGCGCAACTTCCCACGCGAGGGTCTGCCGGAGCTGGTCGCGCACTGGCAGCGGTCGGGCGGGCCGGTGCCGCGGGCGCGCCATGCCGACGAAGGCCACAACTACGACCAGCCGATGCGCGAAGTGGCCTACGGCTTCTTCCACGACGTCCTGCTCGGACCTGCCGCCGATGGCGCCGAGCGCGCGCGCGTCGCCGAGCCGGCGTTCCAGCCGTTTTCTCGCGGTGAACTGCGGCCGCTGCTGGCGGCGCGGCCGGTGGCGACATTGCCTGCCGAAGTTCTGGCGAAGGAATACCTGGTGCGACGACCGCGGGTGGCGACGCTGGCCGAGGTGGCGCCCGGTCTCGACTTCGCGGTGCAGCGCCGGCCGCTGGAGTGGCGCGATGGCGACGACGCCGCATGGCGGCGCGGTGTCGTGGTTGCCGAAGACGGCGTGCCGATCCCGTTGCGCATGGCCCGCGTCGGCGACGTGGCGCCGAAGGCGTTCACGGTGGTGGTCGATCCCGCCGGCAGCGCAGCGGCGTTGCCGGACACGGATGCGGCCGCCGGCACGGTCCTCGTCGATCCACGGCCGTACGGCGAGTGGGCGCCGTTCCGCTCGGCGTGGCAGCGCAACGGCATCTTCCTCGGCTGCGGCGAGGGCTATCGGGCGGCGCTCGACGTGGCGCTCGTGTGTGCGAGCTTGCCGGGCGACGGCGACGTGCACGTGGTCGGCCGCGGCGAAGCCGGTGTCGTCGCGTTGCTCGCGGCACACCTGTGCCCGCGCATCACCAGCTTCACGGCGCCCGAACTCGGTTCCAGCTACGCGGAGAATGGCAACCGCACGCCGCTGTGTCCGGAGCTGCTGCGCTGGCGCGATCTGCCGGAGCTGCTGGCAACGTTGCCGGCAGGTTGCCGGCGGCGCTGAGCGCCGAGCGGCCCACGGTCACGGGCTGACGATCTCCAGGGCGACGGCGTGTCGCGGTCGATTGCCGGCGAAGATCGTGACGATCGTGCCGGCTGGCACGACCGGCAACGGCACCTGCATGGTCTGGCCAGGCGGCACGGTGTGCCTGGTGTGCACGCCGTTGCAGCGCACGGTGATCGTGCGGCTGTTGTCGCCGACATCGACCTGCACCGTGCCGCCGGCGGTGGCACAGCCGGTGACGCGCAGCGGACCATCGCTGGTCTGGGCGAGCACTCGCGCTGCCGTGAACAGCACGACGAGACCCACGCGCAGGCCGCGTTCGTCGCGTGCGTTCATTGGTGCTCGATGCGCAGCACGTGCGCGATCGCGGTCGACAGGTGGCCGTCGGGCGACGCCGGCACGCCGTCGATCGAGGCCATGTCGAGTTGGGGGAAGGCACTGGCCACGGTCCATTCGATCGTGTTGCTGGAGGTCAACGATGCGATGTGGAACGACTGCGTGGCCACGGTTGCCCCGAACATCGCCGGGCTGTCCGGGATCCACAGATGCACCCAGGCTTCGCCGTAGGCGGCCAGCGGCGGCGGGATCATCGGCGTGAACAACACCGGCATCACCGTGTCGATGCCGGCGAGGCCGAGGTTGCAGCCGGGGGCGGGCACGCCAAGCAACGGCAGTGGCACGGGCTGCGACGCGGCGGGACCAAACAGCACGAGACCCGGGCTGCCCGGCGTGTGGCCGATGACGAACTCCGGATGGCCACCGGGCACAAGGTCGCGGTTGGCGACGTGCATCCAGCGCCCCTGCGCGTAGTTGCTGCCGCAGCCGGTGCTGCGTTCAACCTGGGAACCGCTCACGCTGTCGAAGGCCGCGTCGGCGACCCACCAACCGGTGTGCATGCCGGCAATCGGCTGGCCGACGACGTCGATGCACAGCGGGCCACCCAGGTAGACGAAGGGTGTGGTGAACACGACGCGCACCGAGGTCGCGGGCGACCAGGCCGGAATGGCGCCGGCTGCCGCCGACGACGCGGGGAACGTGACCGGTCCGCTGAACACCTGGGTTGGGTTGGGGCCGATGTTCGCCGCGAACACGTGCGAGCAGCGCAGAGGCGCGTTGGCCGCCGTCGACAGCGTGATGGTCCAGGTCGCCTGGCCGCCGGCATACGCTTCGGCGACCGGCTTGCGGCGCCATTCGAGCGCGGTGAGCGTGCGACCGACGAGCGCCGTCAGATGGCTCGCACCGACGATGGTCTGCTGGCGCAGATCGGCGCTGCCACCGGGCAACCAGAAGTGCGAGCCACCACCGAGCGGGTCGCAATGGGCGGGCACGACCATGTGTTTGGGGGATTGGCAAAGGCCGAGGGACCAGGTGCCAAGGACGGCGAACAGGACGAGCGGACTGCGTTGCATGCGGGCTCCCGGATGGGGGAAGGGGAAATGCGACCCATCCATCTAGTGGGGGACCCGGGGGCACACCGGCGGCAGCAAGTCTCGGGATTTCTGGTCGGCGGCTCGTCGCAGCACCGCAAACGTTGCCTACCGGATGGGCGTCCCGCGCAGCGATGCTGCCCGGCAGGAGTCGCTGGCATCGGCGGGTGGGCGTTGCCCGCAGGAAGTTCCGGGGCCGGGGCCTGCGCCCGTTCCGATTTTGGGCCATCCTTCTGCGTGCGCTTTGCCGGCGCCGGTTCTTATTCCTCATGCGCTTCTCGCTTTGTCCTCTGAGTGCCGCGCTTGCGGTGGCGTGTTCGGGCGTGGGTGCCAGTGCCCAATCGGGGTTTCAGGGGTGGCATCGCGATGGCCAGACCTGGCTGGTCTGGAACGACGGCGGCGTGACGTTCACCGGCGTGGAGAACTGGTCGATCCACCGTTCTCCGACTCCGTTCGTGACGCTGGCCGACGTGCTCGCCGCCGAACGCATCGGCCAGCTGTATCCGTTCGATTGCAAGGCGGAGCGGCTGCACGCGTCGTTGCCTGGGGGCACGTGGACGATTCCCGCCGCGGTCACCGGCACCCGATCGCTCACCACGTCGGAGTCGATGTTCGTCTACACGCCGCACGCGGCGGTGCCGGAGTACTTCGCGGTGTTGAAGACCGGGGCGACGACCTTCGACAAGCTGTCGGTGCCGATCGCGCAGACGGTCGGCGGCGTCAAGCCACACCTGCAGCACAGCGGTACCGACGGTGGCCATCCGTACGACGTGTACGCGTATTGGATCGACGGCCGCAGCGACCACACCAGTGGCGTGCCGGGGTTCCCGGTGATGGGCAGCGCTTCGTGCCACGGCGTGCCGTTCCTGTTCGGCGTGTACGAACCACAAGCGGGCTTGCCGACGGCGCCGATGCCGGCCGTCGTGTTCCTGCATGGCGGCGGCGGGTCGCACTGGAGCTACCGGCCTTCGCGTGGCTCGACCCTGTTGCTCGACCTCGACGTCGAGAACGGGCTCTACGTGAGCTGCGACGAGAACCTGTACCTGAACTACCAGGGCACCGTGTACGGCGCCGCGACCCGGTGGTTTGGCACCTGCCAGCTGTTCGATCGCTTCGCCGACGTGCTGGGGTCGCCCGCCGCGAACGACGTCGTCGTCAACTACGCGCAACGGCGCCTGCAGTGGATCATCGACTGGTTGCAGAGCACGCAGGGCGTCGACCCGCAACGCACGGCGATGGCGGGGTTGTCGCTCGGCGGTCGCGGCACCCACATGTTCGCGCGCGCGTTCCCGCAGGAACTGTGCGCCGCCCTCGCCATCGTGCCGCCCACCGAGTTCGAAGGCGGCGAGGGACCGGCCCTGATGGGGACCCCGACGCAGCCGTTGCCCACCACGTTGCCGGGCAGTCCGCTCGTCACCGACGTGCTCGAACCGTTCGACCTGTTCAGTGCCGCCGACCAGCCGTTCACCCGGATCGTCTGCGGCACCAACGACACCGTTGCGCCGTGGACCAACAAGCCCACGCTCTACGACCATCTCGATGCGTTGCGCACCGGTGCTTCGATGTACTGGGATGGGCGCGGCCACACGCATGGCAGTGCGGCCGGGTGGGCCGGCCACTACTTCACGCTGTCACCCAAACACGCGGTCGAGTCGTTGACCACGTTCCGCCAGAACCAGTCGTTCCCGGCCTTCCACGCGATCGACCACAATGTCGCCCAGGCCGGCCAGCAGCCGGATCCTGGCGATCCCGTCGTCCCTGCCAACGGCTCGCCGGTCGGGACGTGGGGTGGTTGGTTTGGCTGGGATCCGGCCTCCATCGTCGACGATGCCGCATCCTGGTCGGCGCGGCTGTGGCTCGAGACGGCGTCCACGTGGCCGGCCGACAATGCGCCGCTGCCGACGGCGCGCGCCAGCGTCACGCTTCGTCGCCTGCAGACCTTCACGGTGGTGCCGCACGAAGTCCTGTGGGTGGAACTCGCCAACGCGACCACGCCGAGCACGGTGTATTGGAGCGGCGGCGTGCAGGCGGGTGCGGATGGCGTGCTCACGATTCCGGACCTGCCGTTTGGTGGGCAGCAACTGCGCTTGTCGGTGCGTCGCGTCAAAGACGGGCCGGCGCTCGTGCCGTTTGGCACGGCGACGTCCGGGTGCCCGGGCGTGCCGTCGATCGGCGGCAATGGCATTCCCTTCGTCAACACACCCGGTTTCGCCATCCTGCACAGCAATGCGCCGCTGAGCTGGGTGGGCCTCGGCGTGTTCGGTACGGCGCCGACGAACCTGCCCCTGTTCGGCTTGTCGGTGCACGTCGAGTTGTTGGCGCCGCCGGCGTTGCTGGTGGCACTGCTCAGCGATGCCACGGGATCGGCGACGATGCCGATTCCGATTCCGAACGTGCCCGGCCTCGTGGATCTCACCTACTACGTGCAGGGAGCCTGGTTCGACGGGTGCGCCCCCGGCGGGTTCTCGGCGTCGCGCGGGCTTGCGTTCACGATCCAGTAGCCAGGCCGCGCGCGCTCACGTCACCTCAGGTCACTTCACTTCGCCGCAATCGGCGATCACCACGTCAGCCGAGGTGCGGCCGTCGCGCGAGCCGACCTTCTCCATCGCCGCCACCACGGGCATGCCTTCGACGACCTTGCCGAAGACGACGTGCTTGCCGTCGAGCCACGACGTGACGACCGTCGTGATGAAGAACTGCGAGCCGTTGGTGGTCGGGCCCGCGTTGGCCATCGACAGCAGGCCCGGCGTGGTGTGCTTGTGCTGGAAGTTCTCGTCCTTGAACTTCTCGCCGTAGATCGACTCGCCGCCGGTGCCGTTGCCGCGCGTGAAGTCACCGCCCTGGTACATGAACTGCTGGATGATGCGGTGGAAGCCGCTGCCCTTGAAGTGCAGCGCCTTGCCCTGCTTGCCCATGCCCTTCTCGCCGGTGCACAGCGCGCGGAAGTTCTCGGCGGTCTTGGGAACGGTGTCGGCGAAGAGTTCGAAGACGATGCGACCGGCAGGCTTGCTGCCGATGCTGATGTCGAAGAAGACGCGGGGGTTGGCCATGGGGCGGGTGTGTTACCGGAAGCCCCGCGCGGAAACCATCGAGCGCTGCGGTCGGATCAGAGGATGAACGTGCCGTAGCCCGACGGCACCAGGCCAAACGCGTTGGCGGGCACGTCGAGCGACAGCCAGGTGCCGTAGAAACGGAACGTCGTGAACGAACCCGGCGGGATCGCCAGCGGGAAGGTCGCCGCGCCCGTCGGACTGGTCGGCACGACCGGCAGCAGCACGTCCCAGCCGTGCCAGAAGCGGCAATTGGGAGCGCCGAGCACGCCCATGTCGAACGGCAGCGGGATGCCGAGGTAGTTGACCGTGCCGGCGCCGAGCACCAGCGTCGTGAACGAGTTGACGGGGCCGTTGGCGAGGTTCACCGGGAAGGTCTGGCCGGGTTGCGGCCACGCGCCCGGCGTCGTGCCGATCGCCGGCACTTGTCCGGACGAACCGGCGCAGCGGCCGTCGTGGGCGATGAAGTTGCCGTCGTCGAACAGGAAGCCGAGCTTGATGCCGTAGCCGTCGACGCCCGCCGACGTCGTCGGTTGCGAGGTCGTCCAGCCGAGCCGGTAGGCCCGCGAAATCGTCTGCGTGGCGCTGCTGCGCGAGTTCATGAAGTAGCCCGTTCCGCTCCACGGCACGGCCCCGGCGTCGATCACGTTCCAGCAGATGAAGTCGATGACGAGGTTGTCGGCGCTCGACAACGGCAGCCACAGGTACGAGTTCGGCAGGCCCAGCGGCACCCATTGGTCCTTCACGAACTTCACCAGCAGCGGGCCGCGGTAGACCGTGGTGGGGTTGGGTGAGTTGGTGGCCCACGTGTTGGTCAGCGTGGTCAGCTGGGTGATGCCCATCTGGATCTCGAAGTCGCCGTAGTAGACCTGCGATTGCGAGTACGAGTTGTGGACCTGCGGGTTGACGAACAGGTCCTGGATCCAGCCCGGCGTGCTGCCGAGCACCGACTGCGGGATCAGCTGCTGGGTGCGCACGCCTTGCGCGCCGAACGGGAACGCGTTCGCCGCGCCGAGCGTGGGCGTGGGGTCATCGTGGTAGATGATGTTCTGTTGCGCGGGCAGGAGAGCTGCGCTGGCAGCGACGAGCAGGGCGAGGATTCGCATGGTGGGGTTCTCCGAGGCGGGCCGAGCGTAGTGCGCGCGGGCGCCGCGGGGGGTGGGCGGTGCCGGCCTCGACAAGTATGGGACAGCTCGTCGGCGTTGCGCACCGACGGGGCGGTCCTCACACTGCGGCGATGACGCGCCTCGTCTACGACTCGGCCACCGGCGGCACCTGCCCGCGCTGCAAGAAGACGTTGGCGAAGTGCCGTTGCGCGCAACAGATCGCCGCCAACACGGTGCCGGCCGGCGACGGTGTGGTGCGGGTGCGGCGCGAGGTGCGCAACGGCAAGACGCTGACGGTGGTGCTCGGCCTGCCGCTGCGCGCCGATGCCCTGGCGGCGTTTGCGGCCAAGCTCAAAGCCGGCTGTGGCGCCGGTGGCACCGCCAAGGACGGCGCGATCGAGCTGCAGGGCGACCATCGCGAGCGGGTGGTTGACCTGCTGCAGAAGGCCGGGCACACCGTGAAGCTCGCCGGCGGCTAGCGAAATAGATGCGCCGGTTGCAGCGCATTCGCCCCGGCGCCGTGGTTCGCGCCCGGCGGGATCTGCATACTCTTCGCCCCCGATGTTGACCCTGACCGGCGTTTCCAAGTCCTATGGCGATCGCGTGCTGTTCGCCGACGCCACGTTGCAGGTCAACCGCGGTGACCGCATCGGCCTCGTTGGCCCCAACGGGGCGGGCAAGTCGACCTTGTTCGGCCTGATCCTCGGCGAGGAACCTGCCGACGAAGGCCGCATCAACCGCGAACGCGACGCCACGATCGGCTACCTGCCGCAGGAGAGCGCGCCGATCGGCGACGAGACCGTGGTCGAGATCGCCTGCGCGATCACGCCCGACTTCGTGTCGTTGATGCGGCGGGTGAAGGCGTGGGACGCCGGCCATCCCGTCGAGGCGGCGCATCCGGAAGACCTGCACGACGACGTGCACGAGCGCTTCCACGAGTGCAATGGCTACATGGTCGAGGCCAAGGCCAAGCAGATCCTCGCCGGTCTCGGCCTGAAGCCCGAGCAGTTCGACAAGCCGGCGCGCGAGCTGTCCGGTGGCCAGGTGATGCGCGCCCACCTGGCGCGGCTGCTGGTGCAGGAGCCCGACCTGCTGATGCTCGACGAGCCGACCACCCACCTCGACCTCGAGTCGCTGCTGTGGTTCCAGCAGTACCTGCAGGGCTATCCGCTAGAGAGGGTAGAATTCCAATGTATTCTACAGTGACTGGGTTACCTGTTGAGTCTTTTGATGCTAAATATATGTGGAGTAATATTCGAGAAACAGGTTTGAATATTATTT
>SXPB01000306.1 GCA_005776475.1 Planctomycetia bacterium | reverse complement strand
GCGGACGTTGGCCGAACCGTACGGCAGCGTGGTGCGCGCGCATCTCGTCGAGGGCGTGCGTGCGGTCGATCTGGCCGCACAACGCGCCTGCGCTCCGGGCACGATCCGCATGCAACTGAGTCGCGGCCTCGCGATGTTGCGGCGCGCGCTGCCCGTCGGCTTCGCCGTGCCACTGACGATCGGCCGCGCCGAAGCTCTCGCGCGAACCCGCGAGGCCGTGCTCACCCACGCCGCCGCGCTGCCGTGGGCCACTGCACCGCTTTCCGTGTTAGGAGTCGCCATGAGCCAGAAGGTCCTCGCCGGCACCGGCCTCGGCGTACTCGCCGCGCTCGCTGTGTTCCTGTGGTTCGCGTTCCAGGTCGAACCGATCGCGCCGTCGCCAGACTCACCTGACCCGGACGCCACCTCCGTCGCCGCGCATGCCAACGTGTCGACGCAAGGAGACTCCGACGTGAGCCCGGCGCCCGGAGGCACGGGCGACAGCACCGCCGCCGGGCGCGCTGTCGCGACGGTGACGCCGCCGTCGGGACTATGGCTCGTCGGCACCATCGAATCGCCGCGCGCAACCGGCCAACCCCGCGTCGAGGTCGAAGTATCGCTGTGGGGCCAGAGCACGATCTTGCGCGGCGAAGCCAAGGACGACGGCACCTACTGCATCGACCTGCTGCCGCTGTTTCCCGATCCCCAGCTGCAGCACCTCGGCAAAGGCGTCGAGACGTCGCCGGTTCCTCCCTTCCTCGTCGGAGGCAGGCCGAGCGGCCTGCATTCGCTGCATGTCGTGGCTCGCCAGGACGTCTGCATACCGCGCACCTCGACGCCGACGATCGACCTCGGCGACGGCTCCGACCTGCGCACGCGGCGACGCGAACTGCGCCAGGACTTCCGGCTGGTCGCCGCCTCGGTGTTGACCGGCCAATTGCAGACGCGCGAGGTCGAACTCGGCAGCGTCGCACTGTTCTTGCGCTCGGCGTTCGCGCGCCCGGTGGCCGAACCGATCGCAGTCGTCGAGAACGTGGACGCCAACGGTCGTTTCGAACTGCGCAGCGAAGCCGAGGGCGCCGTCGAACTGTGGGCGTTCCATCCGCACGAAATGCCGCGGGCCGTCGCCGCCCAAGCCACACTCGGGCATCGGCACGACATCGGCACGATTCGCTTCGGCAGTCGCGGCGTCGAAGTCACCGGCACTGTCCAGCTGCCGCAGAAGTTGGCCAAGGACGCGACGGTGGTCCTCGCCCGACCGCTGCCCAAGGGCGAGCAGCAGACCTCGACGACGTTCCACGGCCTGGCTCGCAGCGATGGCAATCTGCTGGCGACGATGCACACCGCCGACGTCGGCAACCGCGGCATGTTCCGCTTCGCCAACGTCGAGGCGGGCGAGTGGCGGCTGCACCTGTACTCGATCGCCGGCGCTCCGCTGTGCCCACGTGATCCGGGCCTCGCGCTTACGGCCCCCGCCGCCGGGCTGTCCGTCGGTGCCGATCTGCTGGTGTGCCAACTCGAAGTGCGTGGCAGTGAGGGGCCACTGACCGATGCCACGGTGACGGTCACCTGCGGTGCCGAATCGGTTCCCGTCAGGACCGACGCCGAAGGCTTGGCCAAATGGCTCGGCGGCGCCTTCGACTATGCACTCGAAATCACCGCGCCTGGACACGATCGCCAAGAACTCGCCTTGGGCGGGCTGGATGCGTCGACACGGATCCGGCAGGTCAGGTTGCAGCGCGCGGCAACCGCGAGCCTGGAACTCGAGATCGACGACGCGATGCCCTCCGTCGAAACGAACGTGCGCGTCACACTGCACGACCAGGGCACGGGCCCGGTGCGGTTCGAAGGCCTCGCGACGATCGAGCGCGGCGCGCTGCGCCTCGAAGGTCTGCCGAGTGGACGCTTCGTCGTGCGGCTGCGGCCGGCGACGTCCGGCTTCGTGCCGAACCCGGTTCCCGGCCTGCCCACGGCAACCGTCGAAGTCGAACTGACCTTGCACCCCGGCCAGACGACGAAGGCAACCATGCGCCGCCCCGCCGTCGGACGCTTGTGCCTCGAAGCGGTGTTCGAGGCCCCGGCCGACGCGCGGCACGGCAAGATCGAAGTGCGTGACGCCGGCGGACGCCTCGTGCCGACCACCGGCGTGCTGGCCCGCCCTGACGGCTGGCTCGAAGGGCCGGGCCTGTTCGACGGCCGCGGGCTCACGACGATCCAGCCCGACCTGCCGGTCGGGCACTACTCGATCGTGTGCACGCACAAGAAACTCGGCACGCGCCACTTCGACATCGTGATCACGGCAGGGGCGACGACAACCTGTCGCATCGAACGCTGACGCCCGACTGTCCCGTTCGAAGGACACCGGGGCTGGGCGAACGGGCGGAGTGAGGGCCGCCAGGCGTTGGCAAACCAGGAAAGCGACCCCGACCCAAGGGAACCCGACCTCGCTGCCGCATGCATTCGGTCGGGCATCCTGTTTGCTCAGCCGCGCCCTTCGATGGCCACTCTCCCCTGCGTCCACGTCGCCGCGACCGCGTGGCTGTTCGCTCTGCTCGGCGCTCCCGTGGTCGGCCAAGGCGTGCGCTGGCAACTGCCCCCGCACGGAGTCGCGATCTACGAAGAACACAGCTCGTTGGACGGCACGAAGTCGGACGGCACGCGGATCCACCCGTTCGGCTCGTGCAGCGAACAATGCCAGCCGCTGCTGTTCGCCGACGAACTGGTCGAAGGTGGCCAACGCTGGCGCGAGACGCCATGGAGCCTCGACTCGATTCCGATCTGGCTCGCCACCGACCTCACGCTGGCGCAACGCTCCGGCCCCGTCCGCCACGTCTGGCCGCGCATCGATTCCTACGGCGAAGTGACCTTCGACGGCGTTGCCGACAAACCCGACGCCGAGGGTTGGCAGCGCATCCACGGCCGCCTCACGCGGGTGCCCGTGCGCGAGCGAGCGGGCGCGTCGCCGCGGGAGATCGAACTCGATCGCCACTACCTCAGCTGTGCGCTCGACGTGAAGATCGAGATTCGGCGTCGCTTCGAACCGGACACGACGCTCGGCGATCGCTACGCCGTGCGCGGCATCGTGTCGGGCATCGAGTGGACGATCGACGGCACGCTGGAGATCCCGAAGCCGCGCCAGACGATCACCGTCTCCGGCCAGCGCACCTGGAAGCTTGTTGCGGTGCACGCACATCGCCAACCGCCCACCGCCGCCCATCCGGGCTTCCTCGCCGAAGTGCAACTCGAGTCGAGCGCCGCGGTCGCGGACCAGCTCGCCTTGCTGCAGAAGGGAGAAGGTCCGGCTGCCGCCGAGGAGGGGCGTGGTTCGCCGACCGGTCCGGCACTGCACGCCTCGATCCTGTTCGGACTCGCGCGCGCCGGCCAACGCGCTGGCACGCCCGCGATCGATGCGCAGCTCGCCGCGCTGCTGCCGCGGCGACGCACGCAAGCGCACAGCCATGCCTACACCATCCTGGCAATCGCCGGCCTGCACGCTCCGGCCGACGACCGCGCCAGCTGCCTGCGCGGCCAACCACCACGCATCTCGTTGCCGCAGCCGATGCGCGACGCCATGAAGCGCGAAGTGCAGAACCTGCTGCGCATCCGCTGGGTGGTCGACAAGAAGAACACCGGCTACTGGTCGTTCGCGAGCGACCGGAACGATCGATCGATGGAGCACTCGGGACTCGCGATCCAGGCCCTCGATGCGGCATTGCGCTGCGGAATCACCGTGCCGACCAAGGTGTTCGACGAGTTCGCCCGCAACCTGCTCACGACCGCCGTCGATGTCGAAGTGCCGCGCGCCGCGGTGCTGCGCTTCGAACCGGGCCGCGACCTGCCCAACGTCGCGACGCGGCATCGCGACACGCGACCCGCCACCCTCGCCTGCGGCTGGACCGATTCCGACCTCGGCCCGTTCAGCTTCCACGGCGCCGATTCGGTCTGGGCGATGGCGGCACTGCTCGCCTGTGCTCGGCATACCCGCGACGACGCGCTGCGCGCCCAGTGCCTCGCCACGGTGCAGCGTGCCTGGTCGTGGCTCGGCCACCACTACACGCCACGCCACAATCCTTCGCCGATGCCGGTGCATCGCCAATGGCGGCATTCGTTCGTGCAGGCGCTGGCGTGGCTGCTCGACGAGAGTGGCGTGCGCTGGCTCGACGGACACGACCTCTACTTCGAATGGGCGACGGTGCTGCTGGTGGAGACGAAGAAGGGCAGGGTTCCGACCACGGTTGCCGATGCTCCCGCGGCGCTGTCGCTGTGGCGGCAACACGCGGATGCGACCGGCACGATCACTCCGGGGCGTTGAACATGCACGCCGCGCGACTGCTCGCTGCCGTGCTCGCCGCCGCCTGCGGAGGCGTGGCCCAGGACGTGCGCTGGCGCTTGCCCGAAGGCGGCGCGATCACCTTCACCGCCGAAGAATCCGACCAGTGCAAGGAAGTGGCGCCGCCGCACCGAAACTCCGCCAGGCCCGACGGCGTCATGCCGCACGCGCCGCTGCTGCTCGCCACCGAGCTGACGGCCGATGCGCGCTCGACTTCGGTGCGGCTGCACGACGCCCGCTGGCTCGGGCCGCGGCTCGCCTTCGACCTGCGCACGTTCGGCAAGGCGCGCGAGCTCGACTTCACGCTGGACGACGTCGTGCCGTTCACGCCGCTGCGCGTGCGCGGCAAGGCGAGCGACGTCGATGCCAACGGCGCGCAAACGCTGACCTTGACCGTCGCACCCGCGGTGCTGGCGATGGGGCCGAACGATCCGAACGGACCGGCGCGGCAGGTGCACTTCGATGCGTCCTGCCGCGGCACGCTGACGATCACCCGCACCGTCGATGCCGCCGCCGGCGTCGTGCGCGCCGTGGCAACGGAGATGGCGCTGCGCATCGAGTACGGGCCGCGCTACCCGATCCGCGAAGTGGACTACACACTGCGCCAGAAGTGGACCGACGGCACCGTGCTCACACGCCGGCACGCGGGCTTCGCGGCGAACGTCGCCGACGCCATCCGCCGCGGCGCCGCCCACGTTCGCAAGGAACTCACGGTTCCCGATCGCGGACTGCTCCGACCGTGCGCCGACGCCTCGCACGCCGAGGGCTACCTTGGGCTCGGGCTGCTCACGCTGCTGCACGCGGAGGTTCCCGCCGACGACGCGGTCGTGGCCCAGGGCTTCACCGAACTGCGCAAACGCCACGTTCGCGACACCTACTCGTTGGCGCTGGCGATGCTGGCGCTCGAACGCCTGCACGCGCCGCTGAACGAACGCGATCGGCTGCTGTCGGGCGCCCTCGACCGGCCGGCCCCGCGGCACCTCGTCGGCGACGACGCGGCGGCGATGACGCGATGGACCACGGACCTGCTGGCGATCCGCGACCGCGAAGTGCGGCCGGAGTATTTGACGCGCTGGGGCTACTCCGGCTCGGGCTACGACAACTCGAACACGCAGTACGGCGTGCTCGGCCTGCACTCGGCCGAACTCTGCGAGCAGAAGGTCGGTCGCACGAACTGGTTCGCGGTCGCATCGCACTGGCTCGCGTCGCAGTGCCCCGCCGAAGGGCCCGCACTGCCGCTGTCGCTGGTTCCGATCGACAACCCTGCCGCCACCCCGGGTGGCAAGGCGGGCAAGAACGGCACCACCACCACCGGCGGCCGTCGCACGCAGGCGCAACGGCGCGCGGCGCCACGCGGTTTCGACTACCACGACGGCGCCTCGACGCCGTACGGCGGCATGACGACTGCCGGCATCTCGAGCCTGACGATCGCGCTGTCCCACTTGCAGAACACTCCGGGCAAGCTCGACGCCGACCTGCGCAAGAAGATCGACCAGGCGATCGCCGACGGCTTTGCGTGGCTGTCGAAGTGGAAGGCGCCGCGGCAGGTGCCCGGCAACGACCTGCACCACTCGATGAACTGGTGGTACTACCACCTGTACGGCCTCGAACGGGCGTGCGAGCTGTCCAACGTCGGGCTGATCGATGGCCACGATTGGTACCACGACCACGCCCTGCTGCTGATGGCCTCGCAACAGGAGGATGGTGGCTGGGGCCGGCTCGAAGACACCTGCTGGGCCATCCTGTTCCTGAAGAAGGCGCAGTTGCCAGTGTTCACGCGGCCACGGTGAAGTCGCGCAGTAGCATGCGCCGCTCGGCCGGGCCAAGCCGCCCGGTCGCTGCGAGTAGACCTTCCCATGCAACACGTCGTCCTCGTCGCTCCGTACTTCAGCGACAACATGCGGCACTGCCTGCGCTGCTTCGTCGATCTGCCCGATTGCCGTGTGGGTGTGCTGTCGCAAGAGCCCGCCGAAAACCTGCCCGCGGAGCTGCGCCCGCGCATCGCCGCGTTCGCCCGCATCGGTGACCCCGCCGACCACAACAACATCGTCGAAGGTGCGACCACGATCCGGACGCAATGGGGCCGCATCGACCGCCTCGAGGGCTACCTCGAAATGCTGCAGGTGCCGATCGCCGAAGCGCGCGACGCGCTCGCCATCGACGGCATGCGCGCCGAGGTCGCCCGCAACTTCCGCGACAAGAACCGCATGAAGGAAGTGCTGCGCAAGGCCAACGTGCCGGTGGCGCGGCAAGCGCTCGTGCACAGCGCCGAGGACGTTCGCGCGTTCGTGCAGCAGGTCGGCTACCCGCTCGTCCTGAAGCCGCTGGCGGGCTTCGGCGCGCGCAACACGCAGCGCGTCACCGACGAGGCCACGCTGGCGACCGCGATGAATGCGCTGCTGCCCTCGGCGAGCAATCCGGCGCAGGCCGAAGAGTTCGTGCAGGGTGAAGAGCACACCTTCGAAGCCGTCGTCATCGACGGCAAGGTCGCGTGGGCGTCGTCAACCGCCTACGTGCCCAGCCCGCTGCAAGTGCTCGAGAATGCGTGGATGCAGTACGCGCTGATCATGCCGCGCGAGCAACACCCGCCGCACGTGCAGAAGTTCGCCGCGGTGAACCAGAAGGCGCTGGCGGCGCTCGGCGTGCAGCACGGCCTGTCGCACATGGAGTGGTTCCTGCGCGCCGACGGTTCGCCGGTGGTGAGCGAAGTGGGCGCGCGCCCGCCCGGCGCCAACATCATGCCGCTGCTGCAGGCAGCGCACGGCGCCGATCCCTGGGCAGCGTGGGCCCGGCTGATGGTGCACCGCACCTGGCGATTCCCTGAACGCCGCTTCGCCGCCGGCACGATCTTCCTGCGCGCCAAGGGCGGTGGCGCCACGGTGCGCTCCGTCGACGGCATCGACGCGATGAAGGCGCGCCTCGGCCCGGCGCTCGTCGACATGAAACTGCCGCGGCCCGGGCAACCGCGCTCGCAGCACTACGAAGGCGACGGCTGGGTGCTCGTGCACCATCCGGAGACGAAGGGCGCGGTCGCCGCCTTGCGTACCGTGCTCGACACCGTGTCGGTCGTCTGAGCGACGCGCGGCGCCAGGTCAGGCGCGCACGTGCAGATCGTCGGCGCCGAACGTGAGCCGCAACGGCTCGAGCACGACCTGCTTGGGCCCCGCTTCGACGACGCCGGCGACGAACGCGCGCACGCCCTTCTGCTCGGCGATCTGCGCGGTGCGCGCCGCATCGCTGGCCTTGACGAACAGGGCAAAGCCGGCCCCCATGTTGAGGTTGCCGTACGCCGCCCGATCGTCGCTGCCGGTCTCGCGCGCCAGGAACGCGAGCACCTCGGGCACCGGCGGCAGCGTGTGGAAGCGGTAGGTGAACGCGGCCGGATGCCGCATCACCTTGCGCCAGCCGTGGCCGGTGATGTTGGCGCTGTAGTGCGGCACGATGCCGGCCTGCGCCAGCGCTTCGGTGACCGGCGAATACAGCACGGTCGGGGCCAGCAACGCTTCGCCGAACAATGCCCCGCTCGGCAGCTTCGTGCCGAAGCCCGCGGGCAGACGCTCGGCGAGCTTGCGCGCCAGCGACACGCCGTTCGCGTGGATGCCCGACGACGCCAGCAACACGATCGCATCGCCGGGGCCGAGTTTGTCGCCGAGCGTCAGCCGCGTCTTCGGCCGCACCAGCCCGACGCACGAAGCGGCGAGGTCGATGCGGTCGTTCACGACCACGCCCGCCAACGCCGGCGTCTCGCCACCGCCCCACGACACGCCGCACGCATCGCAGGCCGCCCGCCAGCCGTCGACGAGGTCCTTCGCCCGCTGCGCATCGTGGAACCAATCGCTGCCGCCAGCCGCCCAGTAGGCATGCACCGACACCGGCGTCGCCCCCACCGTTACGATGTCGTTGATCGCCATCGCAATCGTGTCCTGCGCAATGCGGTCGTAGTAGGTCTTGCCGGTCAGCGCGCGCGTGGCATCGGCGACCAGCGCCTTCGTGCCCAGACACTCGGTGATCGAGGCGAGATAGAAGTCGCCGCAGTCGACGACGTAGGCCGATTCGCCGCGCGACGCCGCGACCTCGTGCAGGCCATGCCGCTGGAGGTTGCCCGCCGTCGCCGCCGCCGCCTGTTGCGCCAGGATCTTGAGCGGGTCGATCTTGCTGTAGTCGACGCCGGCCTGCGTGTAGTCGATCTTCGACATGCCGGCAGGATGGAGGGAGGACCGGCGGAATGCGAGCCCGGTGCAACCGGCGTTGGCCCGGCCATGCTGCTCCGGCGAAGACGGCGGAAAACTCACGCTTCCCCGGCCTCGAACGAGCCAATCAGGGACCGGATCGCGTAAAGACAATCGGTACCACCGCCCCTCCGGTCGTAGAGACAATGCGCCACCACCTCGTTGCGGCATTCGCCCTTGCCGCGGCATGCTCCTCGCCCACCGCTCCGTCCGCCGCCGAAGCGGACGCGCACGCCCTCCGGCTGCGCACCGACCTGCAGGCCCGCAAGGCACGCAATGCCGCCTGGCAGCAGGAGCGCAACGTCACCCCACCCCCCGGCGGCCCGGAAGGGGCGCG
>SXPB01000305.1 GCA_005776475.1 Planctomycetia bacterium | reverse complement strand
GTGCGCGGTGTCGACGCCGACGACGTCACAGCCAGCTTCGACGAGGCGACCGACGCGCGCCAGGTCGTGCACGCCGACCGCGGCGCCGACCAGCAGACGGCCGCGGCCATCGCGCGCCGCCGCGGGGAACTCCTCGGTGCCACGGATGTCCTTCATCGTGATCAACCCGGCGAGGCGGCCGTCGGGCTGGACCAGGATCAGCTTCTCGACCTTGTTGCGGCGCAGGATCTGGCGCGCCTGGTCGAGCGTGGTGCCGGGCACCGCAGTGACCAGATGCGTCTTCGTCATCACCGCGCCGACCTTGGTGTCGCGGTCGTCGACGAAGCGCAGGTCGCGATGGGTCAGGATGCCGACGACGACCCGGTTGCCATCGACGACCGGCAGGCCGCTGATCTTGTGCGCCGCCATCAGGTCCTTGGCGCGGCCGACGCTGTCTTCGGCCAGCAGCGCCACCGGGTCCTGGATCACGCCGTTGGCGGATCGTTTGACCTTGTCGACTTCGCCGACCTGTTTCTCGACGGACAGGTTCTTGTGCACGATGCCGATGCCGCCCTGCTGCGCCAACGCGACCGCCATGCGCGATTCGGTGACGGTGTCCATGGCCGCGCCGACGATCGGGATCTGCAGATCCACGCCGCGACAGAAGCGGGTGCGGGTGTCGACGTCACGGGGCAGCGCCGCGGCCATTTGCGGCACCAGCAGGACGTCGTCGTAGGTGAGGCCTTCGCCGAGGAACTCCGCCAAGTTGCTTTCTCCGGATTGGTCGGGAAAGCGTGACGAGCCTAGCGAGCGATCAGCCCCGGTGCCATCGGTCGCCTTGGGAATCTGCGCCGTTCCCGTCCAACGCTCGTTTCCCCGCGCTCCCCGCCGAACACCGGCACCGGCGGCGGCGCCTCGCGGTGGCTACGGAAGCACAGGCCACACCACGGGCGGCATCCCGGCCCGCACGTGCACCGCGAGTTCGCGGGTCGTGCCGGCGACCGCCAGCACGAACACCACCGGTCCCTCGGGCAACATCAGGTCGACCGCGGCACTGCCGCTCGCGACGTAGCGATGTTCGCCGCATTCGTGGCTGTAGTGCAGCCGACGCTCGACCGGCAGCGCCGGTTCGAACACGAGCCGCACCGGCAGCCGCGCCAGCTCGCAATACTCCGGACTCTCGACGAACGGCGACGGCGTCGCCCCGGCGCACGCGCCGAGCCAGCAGCAGGCGAACGCGATGGCGCGCACGTCAGTGGTCCAGGTCGCGCATGCGCGTCGGCCGCAGCCGGGCAGCGCCGGCGTGGTACAGGCTGAGTTCGTGGCCGTCCGGGTCCTTCAGGTAGGCGTGCTTCCAGCCCCACGGCATCAGGCGCGGCGGCTGATCCAACACGACCCCGCGGCTGGCCAGGGCCCGGCAGAATCGTTCCAGCCCCACCACTTCGAAGTAGAGCCGCAGACCCTGGCAGGCGGGATCGATGCGCTGGCCCGGTTCGAGGCAGTGCAGGGCAATCGAGCTGCCCCCCGCCGGCGCCACCAGCCGCGCGTACGCACCCGGGTACTCGTCGACGACGCGGAAGCCGAGCGCATCGCGATAGAACGCCTGCGAACGGGCGACGTCGGTGACGTAGACCATCGCGTGGTTGAAGGCGAGGCCGGTGGCCGCCTGCGGCCGGAGTCGCCGCTTCGCCTTCGGCGGCGGCTTCGCCTGGGTCTTCTTGCGGCTCGCCATCGCTACCTACCGGTGGAACTTCGCCGTCGCCGGATCGTGTCCCGATACCACGCGCACTTCGGGCCGGTTCGCCGCGAGGTGCTGCAGCACCGGCCAGCAATCGGCCGCGTCGGCATCGGCCTTCTTCGCCAGGGCGCGCACGTCCTGCGGCGCCGCCGCCAGCGCCGCGTAGAGCTTGCGCTGCAGATCGAGCACCTTCGCCGCCGCCTTCTTGCCGGCTTCCACACCCGGTTGGTGGAACGCGTTGACGTCGACCAGTTCGGCGTAGATCGCGACCGCTCGCTCGAACAAGCCCACGATTGCGCCCAGGGTGCGTTCCTCGAGCCGATCGATGCCGATCGTCGCCGAAGCGCGCCCCTTGTCGTGCAGCGCCGTGCGCGTGCCCTGCCACAGGCCATCGAGGAAGTCGCCCGAGGTCGCGCCGGCTTCCACTTCGAAGTGGCCGGCGGTGCGATCCTGCAGGACGCGCACGAAGGTGGCGAAGAAGTCGTGGCGGCCGTCGCGCAGTTGCTGCACGTAGGCGTGCTGGTCGGTCGAGCCCTTGTTGCCGTAGACGGCGATGCCCTGGTTGACCACCTTGCCCTTGCGATCGTGCTCCTTGCCGAGCGATTCCATCACCAGTTGCTGCAGGTAGCGCGACATCAGCAGCAGGCGGTCCTTGTAGGGCAACACGACCATCGCGCGTTCGCCCTTGCCCTTGCCCTGGTGGTGCCAGAACGCCGCCAGCATCGCCGCCGGGTTCTGCCACACGTTGGTGCGCCGCGTCGCATCGTCCATCGCCGCCGCGCCGGCCAGGAACGCGCGCACGTCCATGCCAAGCAGTGCCCCGGGCAACAGCCCGACCGCGGAGGTGATCGAGGTGCGGCCGCCGACCCAATCCCACATCGGGAACGTCGCCGCCCAACCATCCTTCTCGGCGCGCGTGTGCAGCGCCGATCCGGGCGTCGTCACCGCCACCGCGCGTGGACCGAAGGCGAGGCCCTGCTGTTTGCAGGCGCGTTCGACTTCAAGCATGCCGTTGCGGGTCTCCGGCGTGCCGCCCGACTTGCTGATCACGATGACGAGCGCGTCCTGCAGCGAACCGAGCTTCTCGACCGCGAGATCGATGCCTTCCGGATCGGTGTTGTCGAGCACCGTGAGTTCCATCGGCGCCTCCGGGCCACCGAACACGTCGGCGAGCAACATCGGACCGAGCGCCGAGCCGCCGATGCCGACCAGGACGACCTTGGTGAAGGTGCCGCCCTCGGGCGGCACGATGCGACCGCTGTGCACGGCCTGCACGAACGCTTCGATGCGCGCGATCGTCGCGACGATCGCCTCTTCGATCTCCGGTTGCGGCGCGAGTCCCGGCGCCCGCAACCAGAAGTGGCCGACCATGCGCTTCTCGTCGGCATTGGCGACGCCACCGGCTTCGAGCGCCTGCATCGCGACCAGCGCGCGTTGCAGGCCGCCGCCCAAGACGTCGACGTCGGTGTCCTGCATCCCCGCGTGGCCGAGGTCGAGTTCGACGAAGGGATCCTCGAGCACACTGCGGAAACGCTGGTAGTGGGCGAAACGGTCGCGCGGGGTCGGTGCTGGCATGGTTTCTCCGAGGCAGCGCGATGGTAGTCTCGTTCGCGCGGCGTCTCCACGGTGTTCCCGATGCCATCGGTGACTCCGGCGGGCTACCGCCAACCGGCCGATAACGGCCCGTGCCCACTTCGACCATGCGCAAGAACTACCTTGTCTTCGGCCAACCCCTGATCGAGCAGCCCGAGATCGACGAAGTGCTCGCCTGCATGAAGAGTGCATGGCTCGGCACCGGGCCCAAGGCCGCCGAGTTCGAGCGCCGCGTCGCCGCCTACAAGGGCGTGCCGTTCGCGGTCGGCCTCAATTCGTGCACCGCGGGCCTGCATCTCGCGTGCGTCGTGCTCGGCCTGCAACCGGGCGACGAGGTGATCACGACGCCGATGACGTTCTGCGCCACGGTGAATGCGATCGTGCACGCCGGCGCCACGCCGGTGCTGGCCGACGTCGATCCGGTGACGATGAACCTCGATCCGGAGCAGGTGCGGCGCAAGCTCACGCAGAAGACGAAGGCGTTGCTGCCGGTGCACTTCGCCGGCCGCTCGTGCGACATGGACGCGCTGATGGCGATCGCGAGGCAGCACGACCTCAAGGTGATCGAAGATTGCGCGCACGCGATCGAGACCGAGTATCGCGGCAAGAAGGCCGGCACCATCGGCGACCTCGGCTGCTTCTCGTTCTATTCGACGAAGAACATCGTCACCGGTGAAGGCGGCATGGTGCTGACGCGCGACGAGCGGTTGGCCAAACGCGTCAAGATGATGGGCCTGCACGGCATGTCGGCCGATGCCTGGAAGCGCTTCACCGACGACGGCTACAAGCACTACGACGTCGAAGAAGTCGGCTTCAAGTACAACATGATGGACCTGCAGGCGGCGATCGGCCTGCACCAGATCACGCGCATCGAGGCCTACTGGCAACGCCGGCTGCAGATCTGGACCCGCTACATGCGCGAGTTCGCCGACCTGCCGCTCGGCCTGCCCGCCGCCCTGCCGACCGACGAACGCCACGCGCTGCACCTGTTCACGCTGCAGATCGACAAGGCCCGCTGCGGCATCAGCCGCGACGAGATGCTGATGGCGCTGCACAAGCAGAACATCGGCACCGGCGTGCACTACCGCGCCATTCCCGGCATGTCGGTCTACCAGCGCCGTTTCGGCTGGAAGCCGAGCGACTGCCCGAACGCCCTGCACATCGGCGACCGCACGCTGTCGCTACCGCTCACAGCCAAACTCACCGACGACGACGTCACCGACGTCATCACGGCCGTCCGCCAGGCCCTCCGCAAGTAAGCGGAAGCAGACCAGCCAGCAGAGGGCAGAGAGAGAGAGAGAGAGAGCAGGCCGACTTCCGATCTTTTCGCTCCTCGCCCCCATTCGCCATGTCGGTCTTGCGCCGGCAATTTGGCGTTTGGCGTCCCGTCGCGCCCACATTCTGCGCCGCCGCGGGGCCAGATGCGTAAGCATCGCGCCTCCGCCATCCCGCGTAGCGGCGCCCAAGAATCGAATCGGCGGCGGTATCGGAGAATCAGCGTGGGCAGGGCGCTCCGCGCCCTAGCCCTCGCTGATTCGCTCTATATCGGCGCCGATACACTGCAGCGTCTCTTCGATGCGTTCGTAGCCGCGATCGATGTGGTAGACGCGGCGCACGTCCGTGGCGCCTCGCGCCACGAGGCCCGCCAGCACGAGACTCGCCGACGCGCGCAGGTCGCTCGCCATCACCGGTGCACCGCGCAGCTCAGGCGTGCCTTCGATGATCGCCGACGCGCCTTCGCGGCGGATGCGCGCGCCCAGGCGCTGCAACTCGGCGGCGTGGATGAAGCGTTCGGGGTAGATCTTCTCGGTGATCACCGACACGCCGTCGGCCGTGGCCATCAGCGCCAT
>SXPB01000304.1 GCA_005776475.1 Planctomycetia bacterium | reverse complement strand
GTCGAGTTCGAACAAGTGCGCCACGTTCAGTTGCAGCACGTGTTCGTTCGGCTGGTAGACGGTCCCGTACGGATACGCGGTGAAGGGCGTCGCGGTCATCTCGATGTGGCCACCGAGGATGTCGGTGATCGGGTGGCTGCTGGCGAAGGTGACCAGGCGAGCGATCGAAGCCTTGTAGGTCGTCAGAGCGCTGATGAACAGGAAGCCGGGATAGAGCGTGTCGCCCGTACACAGCGCCCCCGTCTCGTGGTCGTAGAACGTGATGTGCGCGGAGTGATGCCCTGGCGTCGGCACGATGTCGATGGTGCGCCCACCGAGCTCGTAGCTGACGATCTGCGTCGGCCACGAGGTGATGCCGAAGAACGTCTGCACCGCGCTGGTGCTGGTGCCGACGACGGTCGTCAGCGGCTGGCCGACGAACTGCACGTCGCCCTGGACGTGATCGCCATGGGAGTGCGTGTGCGCCACGGTGAGCAGCAGGTCGGGCAGGTTGTTCGCGAGTTCGTAGGCATCGAGCAGGCCCTGCACCGTCGCCCGCAGCGGGAACAGCGTCGCCGACGCCGTGGCCCCGGTGTCGATCAGCAGCGCGCGCGTGTTGCCCGCCATCAGGTACATGAAGGGCGCCTCGAAGTTCAGGCACTTGTTCTGGCGCAGGATCCACGTGCGGGGCCCATAGGCGTGCACCTGGATGGGCGGATCGGTCTGGTTGCTGCAGTTCGCCGAACCATGGATCCAAGCGGAGGGAAACGTGCCGCCCGTCGGTGGCGAAGCACCCACGCGCAACCGGATCGCGTTGCTGACTTCGAGCGCCAAGGGGCCGACCGGCCCCACCCCGGAGAAGGCGACGCCCTGCATCATCAGCTCCGCACCACAGAGGGACGGAGTGGATGGAACGCCGATCAGGATGTTGGCAGCTCCGCTGACCCCGGTCGTGTAGGTCGCCACGACGTTGAGTTCGCTGAGGTAGATCGCGCAGCCGAAGTACGAGATCGGCACGCTGGCGACGACCGGACTGTGGAACAGGACGCCTGGTATCGACGCCGCGAGGCCCCCGACCGTCAGCGTCGCGTTGCTGCCAAGCACCGGCAGCGTCGACGTCAGCGACGCACTGCCGCAGGGTGCACCCAACGTGGTGGCGCTGGCGACAGCACAACCGGGGCCCTGCGGCCGCAGCGCATCCGCCAACGCCAACGGGCTGAGAACGAGCAAACAGGCCATCGTGAGCATGCGCATGGGACAGCAATGGTAGCGGCCTGGCAAACCAGCAGGGCTGGCCTCGAGTACGAGGCCCTGCGCGAACACCGGAAAGCCCAGCCCCGACGTACGAGTTCGTGACGCCGTCGGCAGGAAGACCTGCGCGCTCGCGACGTCGGCTCAGCCGCCGAAGATCTCCGGCAACCAGCCGGTGCTGTCCGCGAACGTCTCGGCGGGCACGCCGACAGTGCGCAGCAGACCGAGCAGCACGTTGCTGAACGGCGTCGTTTCGTCGTACTTCGTGTAGCTGCCGTGGCGCAAGCCGAGTTTGCTGCCGCCGACGATCGCCACCGGGTAGTTGCGCGCGTTGTGCGTCGTGCTGCAGCAGCTGCCGTACAGCACCACCGTGCTGTCGAGCAGGCTGCCGTGTTCGTCCTCGACCTTGGCCAGCCGCTGCAGGAAGTGGGCGAACTGCTGCGCGTGCCACTGGTCGTAGCGGCCCCACTCCTCCCAGTGGCCCTCGTGGGTGTCGTGGCTGATCGTGTGGTGGCCGCGCTTGATGCCGAGCGCGCGCGAAGGGAAGTGGTCGGCGAAGCCCATGCCGTCCTCGCGCCCCGTCATGAAGGTCGCCACGCGCGAGATGTCGGTCTCGAAACCGAGCGCCATCAGGTCGTACATCGTGCGCAGGTAACGCGCCGGGTCGACGTCGGCCGCGGCATCGAGCTGGACGTGGCTGCTGTCGACCGTGCGCATCGGCCGATCCAGCCACTGCTCGTTGCGGCGCACCTGCTCTTCGACCGCCTGCAACGACGCGAGGTACTGGTCGAGCTTCTCCTGGTCGGCTTTGCCAAGACGCTGGCTGAGGCGCTTGCTGTCCTCAAGCACCAGATCGACGACTTGCTTGCCTTGGCGCAGGCTCTGCCGCCGCTGCTCGGTCGAAGCGCCACCGCCTGGCGCGAAGTAGCGCTCGAAGATGCGCCGCGGCAGGTGTTCGGACGGGATCGGCCGCGCGCTGTGATCGAACGACAGCGTCGAGACGCGCGACTTGTAGCCGACGCCGCCGTCGGTCGAAAACACCAGCGAGGGATAGCGCGTATGCCGCTTCAGTACCTCGGCGGCCACCTGATCCACCGACACCCGGTTCTGGTAGACGTCGCCGCGGACGTCGCCGCCGGTCAGCCAGGTGTCCCCCGCCAGATGGCCGAGCAACTCGCGGCTGAGCGGATGGCTGAGGCCGCCGAGCAACGACAGCTTGGCGCGGAACGGCTCGAGGCAGGCGAGCACCTCGGTGAACTGGTAGTCAGCGCCAGCTCGGTTCGGGAACCAGCGCCACTTGTTCCACTTCTCGTCGGTCTCCTCGGGCATCGAAGCGCCGTTGGGGAAGTAGACGCAGGCCAGCCGCCGCGCCGGTTCGCGCCGCGGGCCAAATCGCATGGCGTCGAGGAACGGCAGCGCCACGGCAACGCCGGTGCCGCGCAGGAACGTGCGACGATCGAGTTGGAGGTGTTGCTTCTTCACGGTCCGCTCAGCGATGGGTGAAGGCGCGGCTGCCGATGATGCGGTGCAGCACGGCCCGGGCACGATACCCGTCGGCCTTGACGCCGCGCAGGATCGCGTCGATCTCCGGGGCGTCCGCGAAGGACACGTCGCGGCCCAGGGCATAGGCGAACAGGTGCTCGATCAGCGCGCGCGTCACCGCGTCGCTCTTGTGCCCGACCAGCCAGGCGACGATGCCGGCCATGCCATCGATCTCGCTGCCATCGGGCAGCGTGGTCCGGGCATCGATGTCCTGGTTCTTGCGGCGGGGCTCGTAGCGGCCGACCGCGCTGAAGCGTTCGAACACGACGCCGAACGGATCGATCGATGCATGGCAGTCGCGGCACGCGGCGCGATCGCGATGCGCCGCGAGCTTCTGCAGCAACGTCATCTTGTCGAAGCCGGGCGTGGTCGGATCGAGCTCGGGCACGTTGGGCGGCGGCGGCGGCGGCGCGGAGCCGAGGATGCGCTCCTTCAGCCAGACGGCGCGCTTGATGGTGTGCGGTTCGATGCCGTCCGAATGCCCGGCCAGGAACGAACCCTGCGCGAGCAGGCCGCCGCGCTGCTGCTCCTTGGTCACCGGCACGGGCCGGAAGTGCGGACCGACCACCCCGTCGAGGCCATAGAACTCGGCGAGGTTCTGGTTCAGCATCGCAAAGTCCGAATCGACCAGCGTGAGCACGCTGAGATCCTGCTGCAGCACGTGCTGCACGAAGTGGTAGGTCTCCTCGGCCATGTCGCGCTTGACGAAGCGCGTGTAGTCCGGGTGCCGGTCGGGGTCGATCGTCATCGCCGCGTGGCGATCCAGCCGCAGCCACTCGCTGGTGAACGTGCGCACGAAGCGTTGCGCGCGTGGGTCCTTGATCAGGCGATCGATCTGCGCGGGCAGCTGCGCCGTGAGCTTGCCGGCGGCAGCGAGCTCGCGCAGTTCGGCGTCGGGCGGCGAGTTCCACAGGAAGAACGCGAGGCGAACCGCCAAAGCCGTGTCGCCGAGTTTGCCGTCCTTGGGTTCGGTCTCGACCTGGAACAGGAAGTTCGGCGAGCACAAGATCGCGACCAGCACTTCGCGCACGCTGTGTTCGTAGACCGGATGCTGGGCCTGGATCGAGCGCCAGAACTGCAGGTAGCGATCGACCTCGCCCGGCTCGGCCGCGCGACGGAATGCGCGTTCGAGGAAGCGCTGCAGCAACTGCGCCGTGTAGGCGTCGCGCGCTTCGCTCGGCTGCGTCAGGTCGAGCGCACCCGCCGGTGGGAAGATCGCGGTGTGCGAGCGCGGCGGCCAGCTTTCGTACCACGGCGCTTCGAACTCGATCGAGCGGACCAACAGCGGCGGGCCCGTCTGCTTCGCGGCCTTGACCAGGTGGTCGTTCCACAGGCCGAGCAGCAGGAAGCCGGACAGTTCCTCGGTGTCGCCGGACTCGGGCTCGGGGATCGGCAGGTTCTCGAGCCGGCCGTGAAACTCGTAGCTGCGCGGTTCGCCGAGCGGCGCATGCACCTCCTGCGGCTCGCCGAAGGTCCGGTAGTCCATGCCGTCGTCGGTGCGCGTGCCGGCGTAGACGCGGATCACCGGCGCCAGGCTCGCGAGCGCCTGGTTCTGCTCGGCCTCGCGATTCTGCAGCCGCTGCACCAACGGGTGCTCGGCCGACATCGGCGTCACCACGAGGTGCGAGAAGCCGACGAAGAACGGGCCGCCGAGCTGCAGATGATGGCGGCCGGCGCGCATGCCGACGGCACCGAGCGCGGTGACGACCCGGGTGCGCTCCAGATCGGCGGGGCTCGCCGCCAGCCGATGGTCGAGGTGGGTTCCGGCAACGGTCAGCCGCACCGTCGGCATCGTCTCGACGGCAGCGGGCCGGTGCACGAGATCGACCTGGTAGAAGCCATCGTGCGGTAGATCGATCTCGAGACGGACCTTGCTGCGTTTGGGGGCTTCGGCAGAGACCAGCAACCCGCTCGCTTCGTCGAGCCGGACGTTCTCCAATTGGTCGCCGCTGGCCGCAGTGCGCACGATCGCGCCGGCCGGCAACTGCAGTTCGCCGTTGTCGGCGCACTTTGCCACTGCCACCCGTTCATCGAGCGCGATCAGCAGGTCGCGGCGCAGCGGCGGCACGTAGCCGCGCGAGGCCGTGACGCGCATCACGAAACTGCCGCGCTGGGGCCAGCAGCGCTGCATCTCCAGCGCCAGGTTGGGCGAGGGGCCCTGCCACGACTCCGCGGGCTTCTCGCGATGCGGCAGCGCCGACAGCAGCATCATGCCTTCGTCGACGACGCGGAACCGATCCTGCGCCGAACCGCGCAAGCCGATGCTGATGCGTCGGCGAATGCGGTCCATGGCCTGCTTCTCGGCGTCGTCGGCCGGAATCCGGTCGTTGCCGGAGGCATCGAGCAGGTCGAGTCGGAAGCCCTCGGTCTCGAGCGGCACCGCCTGGTAGCCGCCAGTGCTCCCGGCGAGGTGGCCCTTGCCGATGCCGCGACCGAACGTGATGCGGTAACGGGTCGGCGTCGGCCGTGGTCCGACCACGATCGCCTCGGCCAAGGCGCTGCGCGCGACCTCCTGGTAGTAGTCGAGCAGCAGGGGCGATGCGTTCAGCACTTCGCCGTTGTTGGTGAAGCCCAGTTCGGAGCGGGCGTCGGCGGGCAGCACCTGGCCGAACTCGATCGGCAGCGACAGCAGCTCCTGCAGGGCATTCGTGTACTGGTCGCGGGTCAGGCGGCGCATCACGACGCCCTGTTGCCCCTTCAAGCGGTCGGCGGCGTCGTGCAGCGATTCGGTGAGCCACTGCACCACGAGGCGGCGCTGCGAGTCGCTCAGCTGCGGCTCGTCTTCGGGCGGCATCTCGCCTTCGTTCAACTTGTCGAGGGCTGCGCGCCACCCCTTGGCCGCGGCGCGCGTGGCGATCGCCGGATCGAGACTGTCGAGGCGCATGCTGCCCTTCTGCTTGGTCTCCCCATGGCAGCCAAAGCAGAACTGCGCGAGCAGGGGTTGGACCTCCTTCGCGTAGTCGATGCGGGTCGCCGACGGCGCCGTCAGTTCCTGGGCGGTGGCCATCGCAGTGGCCAGGAGCAGGAACGTGGCGACGTTGCCAAGGCGAGACGACATGCCATCAGCATGCCACGTCCACGACTCGCTGCCAGTCGGGACTGGCAGCGTCCGTGGCAATCAGGGCCGGGTTTCGCTGGCCGCTGGCGCCGTCCGCGCGGTGTTCGCGATGCTGCTCGGCGAAGACCGGCGCCCGCCAAGCCGTGGTCGGCGCATGCAGGGTCGGCGCGCACCCGCCAACAAGGATCCGGGTATCGTTCGGGTTCCATGTTCGCCTCGCTCCGACTGCTCGCCGCGCTCCCCTTCGTCGTGGCGCCCGCGTTGGCGCAATGCACGAACCAGTGGTTGCCGGGCCTCGGTGGTCCGGGTGTGAACGGCGAAGCTGTGTGCGTCGAGCGGTGGGATCCGGATGGACCAGGCCCGCTGACCGAACGGATCGTCGTCGCCGGCTCGTTCAGCCTTGCCGGCACCATCGCCGCCAACAAGATCGCGAGCCTGGATCCGGCCACCGGTACGTGGTCCGCGTTCGGCTCGGGCATGGACTTCAGCATCGCGGCGCTCGCCCCGATGCCGAACGGCGACCTGCTGGCCGCTGGCAGCTTCACTGTGGCCGGCGGCGTGCCGTGCAGCAGGATCGCGCGTTGGAACGGCACCAACTGGGCCCCGCTCGGCAGCGGTCTCGACAGCACCGTCGCGGCACTCACGGTGACGCCGAACGGCAACGTGATCGCAGGCGGCTACTTCTACACCGCCGGCGGCGTCGTCATGAACAGGATCGCGCGTTGGGATGGCACGGCCTGGTCGCCGATGGGCTCCGGCGTCGGCTTGCAGGGCTACGTGTATGCGCTGACGACGCTGGCGAACGGCGACGTGGTGGCAGGTGGCTCGTTCGGCACGATCGGCGGCGTCAACGCTCTCGGCGTCGCGCGCTGGAACGGCACGAACTGGTCAGCGATCGGCGCCGGCATCGACAACACGGTGTACGCACTCACGACGCTCGCCAACGGCGACCTCGTCGCTGCCGGCAGCTTCCAGAACGCGGGCGGCGCGCCGATCGCGCGCATTGCGCGGTGGAACGGCACCGCGTGGTCGGGCTTTGGCGCCGGCTTCACGACGGGCGTCAACTCCCTGGTCGCGCTGCCGAACGGGCATCTGGTCGCGGGTGGTTGGAACCTGATCGGCAACAGCGCCGTCGCCCTATGGAACGGCACGAGCTGGTCGGCTGTCGGCACGGGCCAATCCGGCGACAATTCCTACGACCTGGCTCGTTTGTCGAACGGCGATCTCGTTGTCGCGGGCGGCTTCACGTCCTTCTGCGGTGTCGCGGCGCATCGGCTCGCCCGCTGGAACGGCTCCGGCTGGGCGGCGATCACGCCGGGCACCAACGGTGCGATCATGTCGATCGCGACGCTGCCGAATGGCGACCTCGTCGCCGGCGGCTCCTTCACCGTGATCCAGGGAGTGCCGGCGTCGCGGATCGCGCGCTGGAACGGCTCGTCATGGGCGCCCATGGGCGCGGGCCTCGGCGCCCCGCCGTTCTTCACCGGCGGCGCCGTGCTCGCGGTGGTCGTACGGCCGAACGGCGAAATCGTCGCGGGCGGACACTTCGGGATCGCCCGGTGGGATGGCACCACCTGGGCTCCGCTCGGCGCAGGCGTCAATTACTACGTCGCCGCACTGGCCAACCTGCCCAACGGCGACCTGGTCGCGGGCGGCTTCTTCTCGGCAGCCGGCGGCGCGCCCGCTTCCTTCATCGCACGCTGGGACAGCACCAACTGGCACCCGATGGGTGCTGGCGTCGGCAGCTGGGTCAGCGCGCTCACGGTCATGGCGAATGGCGACCTCGTCGCCGGCGGCCACTTCGCAACCGCGGGCGGCATCAACGCGAGCCGCGTCGCCCGCTGGAACGGTGCCGCCTGGTCGCCGATGGGATCCGGGCTCACCAACGACGTCTGGGGTCTCACGACGCTGCCGAACGGCGATGTCGTCGCGGGCGGCTCGTTCCCCGGCAAGGTCGCGCGCTGGACCGGCACGACCTGGGTCGTCTACGGCAGCGGCATGAACAACGAGGTCTACACGCTGATGGCGATGCCGAACGGCGACCTGCTCGCCGGCGGCATGTTCTCCGCCGCAGGCGGCGTCACCGCGCTCAACCTCGCGCGCTGGAACGGCTCGAGCTGGTCGCAGGTCGGCGGTGGCGTGAGCGGCCCCGTCGAAGCCGTCGGGATCGACGCCAACGGCGTGCTGCTCGTCGGCGGCAACTTCGTGACCGCCGCCGGCCAGATGTCGACCCACGTTGCGCGCCTGGCGTCGACGTGTCCTGCCTCGGTGATGGCGGATGGCGCCGGCTGCACCAGTTCGGGCGGCCCCGTCGTGCTGGCCGCGACGTCGTTGCCGTGGATCGGCTCGACGTTCCGTTCGTCGGCGACGGGCATCCCCGCGAACTCGGTCGTGCTCGGCGTGTGGGGACTCTCCAGCCTGGCGATCCCGCTGACGTTCATCCTGCCGCAGAGCGTTCCGGGCTGCTCGCTGCTGGTCAGCACCGAACTGCTCGAGCTCCACATCCCGGTCGCGGGCGTCGTGGCGCCGTCGCTGGTGATCCCGAACTCGATGTCGCTGGCCGGGGCCGTCGTGCGCGGACAGGTGCTGCCGGTCGAACTCGATGCCTTCGTCAACATCACGACGATGACCAGTTCGAACGCCCTCGCGCTGACGTTCGGCTCGCTGTAGCTGGAGCCGCTGTCGCGGCGCTACCCGGGTGACGGCGGCAATCCGCGAACCGGGTCGATCGCGCGGCCTACTTGCTGGCGTCCTTGCGGGTGATGTCGGCGCCGAGCTCACGGTCGCCCAGCAGGTGCTCGGCGAAGTACTCGAACATGCGCTGGCGGAAGTAGTCCTGGGCCGCGCCGAAGCTGTGCCGCGCGCCCGGCACGATCAGCATGTCGAACCGCTTGTTGGCTTTGATCAGCGCGTCGACGAGGCGCATGGTGTTGGCGGGGTGCACGTTGTTGTCGATCTCGCCGTGCACGAGCAGCAGCTTGCCTTCGAGGTTGGCGGCCAGTTCGGCGTTGGTCGGCACCTTGATCTCGAACGGATTCTTCGCCGGCTTCGCCGTCGCTGCCGCCGTCGCCGTCGCTGCGCCCTTCTGCTGTTCGCCCTTGTCCCCGATGCCCACCGATGCGGTGCCTGCTGCACCCGTGGTCGCCGCGTCGGCCTTGCCCTCCTTGCCCTCTTTCGTCGCGGTCGCCGTGTCCTGCTCCATTTGGCGCAGGCCGTGCCAGCGCTCGGCCCAGTCGGCGTTGTAGATGTTGTTGTCGTGGTTGCCCGACGAGGCGACGCCCACTTTGAAGAAGCGGTTGTAGGGCGGCTTCATCATGGCCGCCGCCGTCATGAAGCCGCCGCCCGAGTGGCCGTAGAGGCCGATGCGCGTGAGGTCGACGTACGGATGCCGGTTCGCGAGCTGCTCGATCGCCGTCTTCTTGTCCTCGAGGCCGTAGTCGCGCAGGTTGCCGTAGCCGAACGCGGCGTAGGCCTTGTCGCGCGTCGGCGTGCCGCCGCGGTGGCCGACCTGGATGACCAGGAAGCCGAGCTGCGCCAGTTGCTGCGTGCCAGCAGTCGCCGAGAACGTGTGCGTCACGCCTTCCTGCTGCGGGCCCGGATAGACGTTGACGATCAGCGGGTAGCGCCGCGCGGGGTCGAAATCGAACGGCTTCCACATGTTGCCGAAGAGGTCGGTGACGCCGTCCGCCGCCTTCACCGTGAAGCGCTCCGGCATCTTCCAACCCATCTCGGTGAGTTTGGTGAGGTCGGTCGTCTCCAGCGCCAGCAGCACCTGGCCATCGCGCCCGCTGCGCAGCACCGAGCGCGGTTCCAGGTCGACGCGCGAGTAGGTGTCGACGACGTGGCGGCGGGACAGCGACAGCACCGAGTTGTGCGTGCCATCACCCGCATCGAGGCACACGAGTTCCGTGCCGTCGAGATTGACGCGGTAGAGGTGGTCGTAGTTGAGGTTCTCGTCGGGCTCGCGGCCGTTGCCGCGGAACCACAGCACGCCGGCTTCTTCGTCGATGTCGATGAGACGGCTGGCGCGGAAGGTACCGCTGGTGATCGGGTTGATCAGGGCGCCGGTGATCGCATCGTGCAGGTAGTAGTGGCCCCAGCCGCTGCGCTCCGACCACCACACCACCTGCTTGCGCTTCTCGAGGTAGCGCGAGCTCTGCTGCGACAGCGTCGCGTTCTCGACGCTCTCGCTGATCAGCACGCGCACGACCCTGGTCACGGGATCGACGGCGCAGAACTCGGCATTCTGCTGCAGCCGGTCGCGGCGCACGAAGCGCAGCTCATGGCCGTCGCCGAAGAAGTGCACGTTCTGGTAGCTTTCGTGCGTCCACTTGCGCTCGATCCGGTGCAACGCCTTCGCGTCGCGCTGGAACAACCACAGCTCGGAATGCGACACCGTCGTCTCTCCGGGCATCGAGTAGGAGTAGGTCTGCACCGCAGGCCGCGGCTCGGCGAGGGAGTTGACGAGCGACAGCTGTTGCACGCCGCGGGTGTCGCGGCGCGTCGCGAAGAACGCCTTGCTGTCCTTCGACCAGGTGGCATTGGGACGCGCCCGTACCGGAGCCGGCGCGGCTGGAGCGGTTGCGGTCGCCCCCGCGGCCTCGCCGCGCTGCCCCGTGCCGCGCTGTTGCCCGCGTTCGGACCCGCCACTGCTGGCGAACGTGTACCCCTCGACGCTGTCCTTGCTCAGTTTCAGCGCCGTCGCTTCGTCGAAGCGCACGCGCGGCTTCTTCGGCGCCACGGCCGGGGCCGGCTTGCCCGCCTCGGCAGGGACCGCGGCTGCAGTTGTGGCGCTCCCCTTGGCGTCGGCGACCTTCTCGACCTTCTCCACCGACTCCACCTTGGCGTCGGCAACCTTCGCCACCTGCTCGGCCTTCGCGTCGGCGAGCTTCTCCACCAACTCCACCTTGGCGTCGGCGAGCTTCGCCACCTGCTCCACCTTGGCGTCGGCCACCTTCGCCACCTGCTCCGCCTTCGCGTCGGCGAGCTTCTCGTCGACGGCGCTGGCGCCAGCGGCAGGCTCCGTCACGGGCTTGGCCGCAGCTTCGGCCACGGCCGTCTCCTCCGTGCCTTCGCCGAAGTAGAGCTCGTGGTCGCGCGCAACGACGAAGGCCAGACCATCGGGGCTCGTCAGCGCAACGTCGGGTCGCTCGCGCCGCGCCGCTGCGGGTGCGCTCGCACCCTCGCCGCGTTGGCCTTGCTGTTCCGTCTGCTGTCCCTGCCGTTGCTCCTGCTCCCCCTGTTGTTGCTGCTGCTGCTCCTGCTGCTGCTCGTTGCGTTCGCCGCGATCCTGCCGCCCCTCGTCGCTGCGCCCCGCGGCGCCACTGCCACCGGGGCCGGTTGCCGGTGCCGGCCCCTTGTCGACGAGCGTGCCCTTCGCGAGCTCGTACTCGAAGCGGTGGCCGTCGTTGGTGAACAGCAGCTTCTCGCCCTTGTCGTCGATTCGCAGCCCGGAGAGTTCGAGTTGCAGACCGAGCTGCGCCTTCTTCGTCGCCACGGACAACGCCGTGGCCAACGCAGCGTGGTCGAACAGCGGTTGCTTCACTTGACGCTCGGCGTCCACGAGCCAGAACCGCGTGCCGGAACTCGTGCGGTAGGAGTACCAGAACTTCTCGGTCTTGCCGATCCAGTTCGGGGTCACGCTCGTGCTGTAGACGAACTTGCGCAGGTCCTGCCCGCCGAACTTCTCGGCCAGGGCCCAATTGGCCTCCACCTTGCCTTCCTGCCCGCGCAGCGAGGGGCCGGCAAGGCAGAGCGAGAGAGCCAAGGGAAGGAACGCGGGGCGGACGGTGAGGTGACGCATGAGAGAGGCGGTTCGGAAGACCAGGCTGCGGCCGGAACACCCGGGACCCACCGCCGCACCTTCCTCAATCCCGACAACCTCGTCAACCTGCGCAGCCCGCACCAAAGCGTGGCCTGCAGTCTTGCGACAATGACGTGGCCCTCTTCGCGCGCGGCGTCGAGAGCCAGTGAGCACGCTCGCTCTGGAGCGATCGGCCGGACCGGGCGCGAGGATGCGGTTGTGCGGTGGCAGCCGGTCCGGGTGAGCGGGACCGCAACTTCTTTGTACTGCGACTACTCGCTGAACCAGAGCCGGCTCACGTCGTACGGCACCGCGACCTTCTGCGCGCTGACCTTCTCGAACAAGGTCCACAACGGGACCGGCTTCGGCTTCGCACCGCGGACCAGCTTCTTGCCATCAACCTGCGCCTTGAGCCATTGGATGAAGGACTGCGCGTTGGGCTTCGCGGCCTTCCACTTCTCGACCCGGCGGAAGAACTTCGGGTAGACGAGTGAGCCGTTGCTGCCCAGCGATGTCGCCGTGGGCACGAAGCCGACCGTGGTCAGGTCCTTCGGCCAGATGCCCTTCTTGCCGTCGCGCGCTTTCGCCGCCGCCTGCTGGAACACGGCCGCGTGCGTCGCATCGGTGTTCTCGTAGAACGCGGGGAACGCCCACCCAGTGTTTGCCTGGCGGTAGTTCGCGCTCGTCTTGATCACCGCGAGGATCTCCTTCGCCGAGACGATCGCGCCATGCCTGAACCCTGGGTTCGCCGCGAACACGTAGCCCAGCGGGCGCCGGTTGGCGTCCATGCCATGCGTCGCGAGCCAGCCCACGCGCGTTTGCGTCGGGCCATCCGCCGTGAAGTCCGTGTCGCCCAACCCCAGCGACGACGGGTTGAACCCGAGTGAGGTCAGCAACACGTCGCGAGACTTCGCACCGAGCGGCTGCGCCTTCTCCGGGGCATCGATCGACTGCAGCCGGATGTTGACCGTCCTGCTGCCATTCTGGTTCACCGGGACGTTGGTCTGCACCGGCCCGGGCGAGTAGTTCGCAGTCGCGGCGAAGGCCACGGTGTCGCCGTCGGGCTGCTGCTGCGCGCGCACGACGAAGATGCCCTTGAGGACGAGGAACGGAACGCCGCCGGCGTTCTTGAGTGCGTGCTTGGCCATGGTTCCCGCGAGTCGTTGGCAGCGCCGGACCAGACCGTCCGGATCACGGCGCCTGCACCTCTAGAACGACAGAACGGGAGAGGGTCCGCGTCGAACTTCGCTTCGACCTGCCGAACGGGGAACGCGGCCCGGTTGACGACCGTTACTTTGTCTGGCAAAGTATTCGTCATCGCCAACTGGAGATGCCGTGACCACGCCCGAGACCCGCGACCCCGCTCCCGCCCCCGCTCCCACCCCACCGCCGCAGCATCCCTACGCCACGGAGGAACTGCACAAAGCGGCGCGCCTGGCCGCGAACGCGTGCGAACTCGTACTCGCCCACCCTGGCCGCATCGCCGCAACGCTGCCGGTGCGCGACCGCGTCGCCGCCTTGCTGCGCGTCCTCGCGATCGCCACCGCGGTCGCCTCCCTGCCGTTCGGCTTCGTGCACGACCCGACCGGGTTCTGGAAGGTCGCCGTGTTGTTCGCCGGCCCCGTGCTGCTGTGCTGGCCCGCCTTGCAGGTGTTCGGCTCCTTCTGCGGTCGCACGCTGCACCCGGCCCAGACCCTGGCCCTCACGCTCGTCGTGTCGAGCACCGCGGCCCTGTTCTCGCTCGGCTTCACCCCGATCCTGTGGTTCCTCGGCGCCACCATGACCGCCGGCGACCGCATCGACCACAGCATCCTGGCCCTCCTGATGCTGGTGGCGGCGATGGCCGCAGGCTTGCTGCAGCTGCTCCGCTGTGTCGCGCATGACAAGAGCCACGACCCGGGGCGCGCGTTGCCCTTGCTGGTCGCGTGGCAGATCGTCGTCGTGCTGGTCGCGATGCGCATGGGGCGCGCGCTGCACCTGTGGCCATGAACGCGGGCCACGGCCGGCACGCGCTGGCGGCGCGCATCGCCACCATCATGGCCGGCGGCGCCGTCTACGGATTCGCCTTGGGCGCGGGCAAGAACCTGCTCTACGCCTACCGCAGCGCGATCAAGTTCCCGCTGCTGCTGCTCGGCACCGCAGCGATCTGCGCGCTCGCCCACTTCATGCTGGCGCGCTTTCTGGCGGTGCCGCTGACCTTGCGCGCCGTCGTCACCGCGTCGCTGCAATTCGCCGCCGACCTCGCGGTGCTGCTCGCCAGCCTCGCGCCCGTCAGCCTGTTCCTCGGCCGCACGATGATCCGACCGGTTGGCACGGATCTCGGCGGCTATCCGGAGTTCGTCACCACCAACATGGTGTTCGTGGCCGGCGCCGGCGCCTTGGCGCTGCACGCCCAGGTGCACCGGCTCGGCATCGGGATCGGGATCGGCCGCGCGCGCGCCTGGCTGCTCGCCGCGATTTGGCTCGCGGTGTCCTTGCTCGTTGGCGGACAACTCGCGTTCTGGCTGCGCCCGTTCTTCGGCATCGCGTCGCTGACCGGGGCGCCGCCATTCCTGCTCGGCGACGAACCGACGGCCACCGGCGCGCGCAACTTCTACGAAGTCGTGTGGCAGTTCGCGGTGGGCACCGACTTGGACTCACCGCGCGGGCGCTGAGCGCCTCGCCTCACTTCAGCGGGCGGATCGAAGACGTACGCGACGAGTTGCCTTCGAGGCCAAAGCGCGACTTCGGTCCGTGCGCGATCGCGACCGTGATCGGTCGACCGTCCACTTCGCGACCCTGCAGCGCACCGAGGGCGACCGTGCAATCCTCGCCGGGTTCGACATCGACGAAGGCGAAACCGCGCGAGCGGCCTTCGTCACGGGTCATCACCAACTGGACCCGCGCGAACTTGCGGCCGTCTTGCTGCAAGGCTGCGGTGAGCGTGGCGGCCGTGGTGGTGGGACAGAGATTTCCAATGTGCAATCGACTCATGAGAACGCTGGCGAGAAATGGCCACGCACCGGCCTGGTAACGCCGCCACGGGAAGTGACGGCGCGGATTGGGACGTCTGCACGCCCACGGCGAGCGACCGACACGTGCGTTTCGGCCACCGGCACCGGGCGAACGCGCCGTACGTGCCTTCCCCGCGAGCAGACACCATGGCGACGCGCCATCGGCGAACCACGGCCGGGAACGCCGCACGCTAGTGCATCCGGGGCCGAACAGCCAGCAGCATGCGGATCCCGGCCAGGAACGCGGCCCAGGCCCCCCGCCGCGGTTGCCGCGCGGCGGTAGCATGTGCGCCACCAGACATGCATCGCACCTCCTGGCTCGTCGCGTTCGCCACTCTCTCGCTGGTGCCGGCCCAAGTCGCCGTCGGCGACATCGCCGTCACCGGCTTTTCCACGACCTCGTTCGGGCTGATCCGCGCCGGCAACCTGGTGAGCGGATTCAACACGGGTGGCTTCCTGGGCACCGGCAGTTCGCAGGCGATCCTGTGGGATCGCCAGAACCCGAATGCGTTCCTGGTCGGCGGTTTCGACTTCATCGGCCGCGCCACGATCACGGGCGCCACGGCCGCCAGCTATGCGTTGCTCGCGACCAACACCGGCATCGTGTCGCAGATGTCGTGGGACCACGCCGGCCAGATTGTGTTCGTCGATTCGACGGCAGCCCAGGTGCGCCGGCTCGATCCCGCCACCGGGTTCGTCGTCGATCTGTCGACCGGAACCCAACCCTGGGGTGGCTCCTTGAGTGCCGGCGCGTACGAACCAACCACCGGCGACATCGTGGTCGGCGGCAATGGCGGCATCTGGCGCCTGCCCGCGGGAGCCACCACGGGAGTGCCGATCGTCACGGGCCTCGGCGGATTCGTCTCGGGCATCGCCTTCGACCCGGTCACCGGTGAGGTGCTCGCCACGGTGTTGACCGTGAATCGCGTGATCCGCATCGATGCGGCGGGCGTCGTCAGCAACGTGGCACCGCCGTTCTCGGTGCCCGGCCCGAACGCGTTGGACATCGACCAGAACGGCGACCTGATCGCCGGCGGTGGCACCGGGCAGGTCTATCGCATTCCGCGCACGGGTGGGGCGCCGGTGTTTCTCACCAGCAACACGAGCCCGCCGAACGCCGTCAACGGTCTCGCCGTCGCCGGTGCTGGCGGCTTTGCGTTGCCCTTCGGCAATCCGTGCGCCGCGAGCTTCGGGCCGATGGATCTGCGCGCCAGCGGACCGTTCCTGGTCGGCGCCACGGTGACCACCCGCTCGATCAACCATGCCGCCAACTCCGCCGGGGTACTGGCCGTTGGCCTGTCGCGCACGAACTGGCTCGGCGTGCCGCTGCCGCTGTCGCTCGATGCATTGTTCGGCACGGCGAACTGTTCGCTGCTGATCAGTCCCGACGTGCTCCTGTCCGGCGTCACTTCGGCGAGCGGACCGGCGGAACTGGTGATCCCCGTGGCGATCCCACCGGCGTTTGCCGGCCACACGTTCTTCGCGCAGCACGCCTGCCTGCAGCCGGTCGCCGGCGGCATGTCGACTTCGAACGCGCTGATGCTGCGCATCCCCTGAGGCGAAAGACTCCAGCGACGGTACCGCGATCGGCGCGGTTGGCGCAGCGAAGCTAGACTTCGCCGCACCATGCCACACACGCCCTTGCTGCAGCAGCTCGCTTCCTGGTTCCGTACCGCGGCGGCGCGCACGCCCAACGAAGCAGCAGCGACGGTGGATCGACGCAGCTTCCTCGGTGCCATGCCGGCGGCGGCGATGGCAATCGCCTGGCCAGGCCAAATGCAGCGTGGTCGCCACCAGACCGGCACGATTGCCGTCGTTGGCGGCGGCCTCGCGGGACTGACCTGCGCCTATCGACTGCACCAGCGTGGCCTGCACGCGACGGTGTTCGAAGCCAACACCCGCTTTGGTGGCCGCTGCTGGACGCGGCGCGGCGACTTCGCCGCCGGCCAGATCGCCGAACACGGTGGCGAACTGATCGACCAATCGCACCACGCGATCCGCAGCCTCGCCCAGGAGTTCAACCTGCAGACCGCCAATGTGCTGGCAGCGCAGGCCAACGGCACCGAAACCCGCTACCACTTCTTCGGCAGCAATTACCCGCGGCAAATCGCCGCCAAGGATCTGCGCGATGTCTGGAAGCAGATGCATCGCGACCTGATCGATGCCGGCTACCCGACCACCTACACGAACTCGACGGCGCGCGGTCGCCAGCTCGACCAGATGTCGATCGCGCAGTGGATCACCAACACCGTGCCCGGCGGGCTCGGTTCGCCACTCGGCAGCTTGCTGGCGACGGCGTACGTGATCGAGTACGGCGCCGACGCCCACGAGCAGAGCGCGTTGAACCTGCTCTACCTGCTCGGCTACAGCGGCCCCGGCCACCTGCGCTTGTTCGGCCCGAGCAACGAGAAGTACACCATCGTCGGCGGCAACGACCAGCTGCCGACGCTGCTCGCGGCGCAGGTCGCCAACCAACTCGAACCCTCGCATCGTCTGCTCGCCGTCGCGAAGTTGCCGACGGGTCGCATCCGCCTGACGTTCGCAACGCCCGGCGGCACTTCGGTACAGGACTTCGACCACGTGGTGTTCGCGTTGCCGTTTGCCGTGTTGCGTTCCGCGGTGGACCTCACCGCGAGTGGCTGGAGTGCGCGCAAGCTGCTCGCCATCCAGGCACTCGGCCGCGGCGCCAACAGCAAACTCAACGTGCAGTTCGCCACGCGGCACTGGCGGCCGATCGGCAGCAACGGCGAGACGTTCTCGGACCTCGGCTACCAGGCGACCTGGGAAGTGACGCGGGGCCAACCGGGCACCCAGGGCATTCTCGTCAACTACACCGGCGGCACGGTGGCGACGTCGTTCGGCGGCGCCAACGCCCTCGTTCGCGCCCAGCAGTTCCGACAACAGATCGAGCCGGTGCTGCCCGGCAGCCTCGCCAACGCCAACGGTCTGGCAACACTCGACACCTGGCACGACAGTGCCTTCGCGCAGTGCAGCTACTCGTATTGGAAGGTGGGCCAGTACCAACAATTCGCCGGCGTCGAAGGCGAACCCGAAGGCAACGCCTGGTTCTGTGGTGAGCACACCTCGCAGGACGCCCAGGGCTACCTCGAGGGCGCCGTCGAAACCGGCGAACGCGCCGCCGACGAAGTCGCGACGGTGCTGGGCCACTGACGCGAATCAGCGCGGCCGCTGCACCGCTTTGTTCAACGCCGTCAGCCAGGCGCGGACTTCGTCGTCGGTGAGATTCGCGCGCCACAGCGGCTGCATCAGTTCGGCAAGCGCGTTCTTCGGTCGCGTCGCATCGCGGTAGGAGCTGTCGTCGAGCAGGTTGGCCAACGCCACTTCGAGCCGGTGCATCAGGTTGGTGTCCGCCATCGGCACCGCCGGCAGCACCAGGTGGTCGGCGTGCGTGGCGCCGTGCACCGCGAACAACTCCGCCGCATACACGCACACCGCCTGCGCCAGGTTCAACGACGACTGCGTCGTGGTGACCGGGATCATCGACGCCACGTGGCAGTGCAGCAGTTCGGATTGGGTGAGGCCGTGCAGTTCGCCCCCGAACAACAACGTCGGTGGGCCCCGCGTGCCGATGGCCTCGACGACTTCGCGCGGCGTCATCACCTGCACGCCGGCGGGCGGACGATTGGTCGTCCCCACCACCCATCGCGCGTCGACAACGGCAGTGGCAACGTCGTCGAGATGTCGCGCCCCGTCGAGCACGTCGTGGGCGTGCACCGCCATCTGGAACGCATCGACCATGGAGCCGATCTGCGACTCGACGATCGTCAACCGACGCAGGCCGAAGTTCTTCATCGCCCGCGCCACCGAGCCGAGGTTGCCCGCAGTCTGTGGCCGCACCAGCACGACATGGACGGCATCGAGCAAGGACGAGGTTCCGGTCATCGCGACTTCACCGTCGTTGGCAAGTCCAGATCGTGCGCCGTGGTCCCCGGCGGCCGCGCGCGCGGGTGTTGTGGGTGGTGACGACGAAGCCGACGCTGCGCAGCCGACCGGCGAAGGCGTCGCTGGCTCCGGACGACCACACCCCGAGCACCCCTTGCGGTTTCAGCGTGTCGCGCACCTGCATGAGGCCGGGCACCGAATACAGCGCGTCGTTGCCCGGATGCACCAACGCCTCGGGGCCGTTGTCGATGTCGAGCAACGCGAGGTCGTACTGGCCCTTGCCGGCGGCCAGCCCGTCGCGCACGTCGCCGATGCGCAACTGCACGCGCGGATCGCGCAGCGGATGCCCGGCGTGATGCCCGAACAGGTCGCGATTCCAGCCGATGACTTCGGGCACCAGCTCGACGACTTCGACCTGGGTCTCCGGCTCGACGCACGCCAACAACTTCGCCAGCGTGAAGCCCATGCCCAGGCCGCCGACGAGCACCCGCTTGCAGGCGGCCTTGCCGCGCGCCGCGACCGCCAGTTCGGCGAGCGCCTCTTCGGATTCGTGCACGCGGCTGCTCATCAACTCGGTGCGGCCGAGCCACAAGGCGTGCGCCCCGTCGTGCTGCCAACACTGCAGGGGAACGCCATGGCCTGGCACGGTGGCGGTGGCAACGAGTTCGCGCGGTTTCATCTGGGTTCAAGCTCCGGCGAACGGCTTCACCGCGCGCAATACGACTTCGATTTCCTGGACGACGTTGTTGTTCGAGCGGGCGATCGCATCGATCTCGCGCTGGCGCGCGGGGTCGGCCTGCAGCCACGCGCGCCAGTGCGGATCGAGGCGCTGGTCGACGCTGACGATCGCGAAGTCGATGCCGAGGTAGCTGGCCAGCGGCGTGCCGGGCAGGCCTTGCTGCGCCCACTGCCGATTCACCGCCAGGCTCGTGTGCAGGAACATCTCGGCCAGGATCGGGCGCACGTGCGTCGGATCCTGCAGGAAGTCCTGATGGCGCGGATGCGGCACGGTGATGCGCACGATGGCGTCGGGCGCGCACACGCGCCACAGCTCGCGCAAGATGCCGAGGAACGTGTCGGTGTCGCGGCCGAGGTGTTCGAGCACATGGCGCAGCACCACTTCGTCGGCGCTGTCGGTCGCGAACGGCCACGGCAGGCGTTCGAGATCGACGACCTGGTCTGGGCGCGCGGCGGCGAACTTGTCGACGTTGACGAAGCCGGCCAGTCGATGGCTGCCGCAACCGAGGTTGAGTTTCATGGAGTGGATCCCGGGCGACCGCCGACGCGACCGCTGCCCTGCAGTTCGTGGTAGATGGCAACCAGCGCGTCGATGTAGCCCGCCCACGACGCCGGTGGCCGTAGCCGCTGCTGCCAGGCAACGACCTGGTCTGGCGCATCCAGCAACCGCTGCATCGCGATCGCCAGCGCCGCCATGTCGTTGGCGGCGAACAACGCCCCGGCATCCGGCTGCACGTAGTCGGGAATGCCACCGATGCGCGCGCCGAGCACCGGCACGCCGCCAGCCTGCATCTCACCGATCACCAGCGGACTGTGGTCGATGCACACCGAAGGCACGACGCCGACGTCGATGCCCGCGATCACCGCTGCCAGCGAATCGCCATCGAACCCACCGTGGAAGCGCACGAGCTGCTTGCGATCGATCTGCCGCAACGCATCGAGGTACTCCGTCGGCCCGTCGCCGTACACATGCACTTCGAACGCACCGCGCAACGCCTGCGCGGCACCGACCAGCAGGTGCACGCCCTTGATCGGCAGCACCGACCCGAGGAAGCCAAAACGCAACGGCGAGCGCACGCCGGGCCGGCGCCCCTTGCCGAGTTCGCGCCGAATGCGTTCGGCGCGCGCGTTGCCGAGCGGCAACAGCCGCAGCCACGCCGCCGGGTAGCCGCTCTGCAGCAACGTGTCGCGCACCGCACTCGACGCCGGCAGCGCAAACCGGATGTCGCGCACCAGCGCTTCGCGGATGCGATCGCGCCGCGCCACGTACTGGCTGCCGGGAACTTCGGCGTGCGTGCACTGCAGGCAGTTGGCCCCTGCCGCATCGACGCCTGCACACACCGTCAAGCCGGGCAACTGCAGGTAGAGCGTCGGACACACGGCCCAGAAGTTGTGCAACGAAGCACAGCTCGGAATGCCGGCAGCCGCAACCGGCCCGGTGATGCCGGCCGACAGGCCGAGGAAGTTGTGGAAGTGCACCACGTCCGGGCGGAACTCGCGCACGGCGGCATCGACGAGCGCGATCGGCGCCGCATCGTGCACTTCGCGGACTGGCGCCGCCGCATCGAGGAACGCAGTCGGCCGATTGTGGATCGCCCGCACCCGCACGCCGCCTTCGGCGAAGTCGCGCGTCGCGTAGGCCTTGCCCAACGGCAAGGGTTGCAGGGCGGCGCTGACGACGAACACGTCGTGGCCGCGCTGCACCAGGTCCTGTGCGATCTGCCGCGGGAAGATCGTGCCCCCGCCGGTCTCGGCCCAGCCGAACATCGTCATCAGGATTCGCATCGTCGCATCGCGGCCCATGCCGCGCGCGCAGCGTAGCGCCGTCGTGGCAGCGTTTCCCGCCTGCATCCCGTCCCGCGTCAGCGCAGGCGCGTCGGCACGAAGGCCGCCACGGCAGCGCGCGCCGTGGCCAACGACGGCGATTGCCGCGGGTCGGCCTGCAGCAAGGCCGACAACGACAACACGAGATTGCGGCGGTTGTGCTGCTGCGCCAGCGCGGCGAGCGTCGGCGCTTCGCGACCCGGGCGCGGCCAGGCCTCTGGCAGGAACGCCGCCACCGCTTCGGCATCGCAATCGGGCCGCGCCAACAGCGACAACACCGCGCGCGCCAACCGGTCGTCTTCGCCGTGCACGAGCGGCTCCGTCGTCGTCGCGAGCTTGGCCGCGATCGCCGCCAAGGCGGCCTTCTGCTGCGCCGGGCCCAGATGCTCGCTGCGCAGCAGGAACTTCAGCACGTCGGCGGTGTGCGCAACACTGTGGCACCAACCCTGCGGCAGCACGAATCCGCGCACATCGCGTTCGTCGCGCAAGTAGGCCAGGATGGCGTCGAACAACGCATCGAACTCGGACCTGGTGAGCCACGCATCCTGGTTGTGGTGGGCCACCAGGAGCGACAGGCACAAGGCCGAGAACGAGCGCCGGAACACCGAGTCGGCGCTCGTGTCGCCGATGCCGACGCGCAGGCCCGCTTGCCAGTTCGCCAGCAGGATGCGGCGCTGCTCGACGGGCACGCAGCCGTTGCGACCGAGCCACTTCGCGAGCACGCTGAAGGCGAGGTCATCGCGCACTTCGGGGTCCGGCGACGCCAGCATCGCCGTCAGTTCGACGAGCAGCGCGGGCACTTCCGCCGCGGTCGGCGGCACCGCTTCGCGCGCGAGGCATCGACGCCAGAACGCCGCGTCGTGCGTCGCCGGGGACTTGGGATCCTGCGCCGCGACGGCAAGGGCGAGCAGGCAGCCGGAAACGAGCCGAAGGGGCAGCGGGTGCATGCCGCTGCTACGCGGCTCCGTGCGGTGGCGCGAGTCGGGATTCATGCGACCCGGGGCGCCGCAGCGCCGGCGCCAACACCCGATGGTCGCCGGCGCACGGCCTAGCTCTCGCGCGGCGCTTCCTTGCTACCGACGATCGTCAGGTTCATGCCGATCTGCACCGAGACGGCCTTGCCGTCGACGCTGATCACGGTCTTGCCGTTCAGGTACCAACCGAACGAACCGGTCGAGAAGGCCTTCACTTCGGCCAACATGTCCTGGCCGTTGATCGACACCTTGAGGGGTTCGGCCTTGGCCAGGAACTGGGCTTGCGACAACGGACACGCGGACTTCGCCATGGCGACATGGTCCGCGGAACGCGCGGCCGCGCAAGAGCGGCCCCGATTCCGTCAGCCGAGGTAGCGACCGACCAGCAATTGCAGGCGTCGCCGCGCATCGGCCGAGACGCGATCCTTGTGCGTCATCACCGCGTGCTGCATGCAGCCGGCCGCCGAGATCGGCGGGTTTGCCGCGATGCCCTTGGCCAGCTCGGCCACGACCCGACGCGCCAGGTCCACGTTCTGCTTGATCACGGCGAGCACGGCGGTGACGTCGACGTCGGCCTCGCTCGCGTGCCAGCAGTCGTAGTCGGTCACCAGCGCGATCGTCGTGTAGGCGATCTCCGCCTCGCGCGCGAGCGTCGCCTCCTGCAGGTGGGTCATGCCGATCACGTCGACGCCCCAACTGCGGTAGAGCCGCGATTCGGCGCGCGTGCTGAACAGCGGCCCTTCCATGCACAGGTAGGTGCCACCGTCATGCGCCGTGGCGCCGGCCGCCCGCGAAGCCTGCAGCGCGACCTGGCGCAGCGGCTCCCACACCGGATCCGCGAAGTGCGCATGCGCGACGCAGCCATCGCTGAAGAACGTCGATTCGGAGGTGCGACCGCGCGTGCGGTCGATGAACTGGTCGACCAGCACGAAGTCGCCGGGCTTCAGTTCCGCCCGCATCGAACCGACCGCCGAGATGCCGACGACGCAGTCCATGCCCAGCTGCTTCATCGCATGCAGGTTGGCGCGGAACGGCAACTCGTGCGGCGCGATGCGATGGCCACGCCCGTGCCTGGGCAGGAAGGCCATGCGAACGCCCGACAGCGTGCCGGTGATCAACGCATCGCTCGGCGGCCCGAACGGCGTGTCGACGACCAACTCGGCACGGTTCT
>SXPB01000303.1 GCA_005776475.1 Planctomycetia bacterium | reverse complement strand
GGTGCCATCGCGCTGGGCCACCCGATCGCCGCCAGCGGCGCCCGCCTCGTGCTCACGCTGGCGCACGAACTGCGCCGGCAGGGCAAACGCCACGGCCTCGCGACGCGGTGCATCGGCGGCGGCCAGGGCCAGGCCATCGTGCTGGAGGCCGCATGACCACCCGCATCGAACCGACCCCGGCCACGCGCCCGCAGGCGCCGCGCGGCGTCGTGCAATGGACGCTCGCCGCCGACGGGATCGCCGTGCTGCGGCTCGGCGCCGCCGACGAAACCGTGGTGACGTTCACGCGCGAACGCCTGGTCTCCCTCGACGAAGCGCTGCAGAGCCTCGCCAAGGAACCACGCCTGCGCGGCGTCGTGATCACGGGTCCCGGCCCCGCCATGTTCTGCGCCGGCGCCGACATCGGCCTGATCCAGAGCATCACCGCCGCCGCCGATGGCGAAGCGGCGGCGATCACCGGCCGCACGATCTTCCGCCGTTGCCATGAACTGCGCGTTCCCGTCGTCGCCGCGATCGAAGGCCCGTGCCTAGGCGGCGGCTGCGAACTGGCGCTGTTCGCCGACGTGCGCGTGCTCAGCGACCACCCCTCGACGCAGATCGGCTTGCCCGAAGTGAAACTGGGCATCCTGCCGGGCTTCGGGGGCACCTTCGCTCTGTCGCGGCTGGTCGGCCTGCCGAAGGCCCTTGACCTCGTGCTCAACGGCAAGCTGCTGCGCGGCAAGCAGGCGCTGAAGGCCGGCCTCGTCGATCGGCTGGTGCCGGCGACGAAACTGCTCGCGGCAGCCAAGGAAGAGATCGACCGGCTCACCGCCAAGAAGCAGAAAGGCCGCCGCCGGCGCCTGCGCGGCCTCGCCTTCTGGCTCAGCCAGACGCCGCTGCGGGCGCTCGCCGTGCGCGCCGCGAAGAAGGCGCTGCAATCGGGCCAGGCCCGCTTCTACCCGGCCCCGAAGCGTGCCCTGCAATGCTGCGTCAACGCCTTCACGCTGGCCCCCGAACGCGCCTACGCCGCCGAAGCCAAGGCGCTCGGCGAGCTGATCGAGACGCCGGTCAGCAAGGGCCTCGTCCACCTGTTCTTCCTCACCGAACGCAGCAAGCGCCTCGGCCGCCAGGAAGGTGCTCGCGATCTGCAGCGCGCCCTCGTCGTCGGTGGCGGCGTCATGGGTGCGGGCATCGCCGGACAGTTCGCCGAGAAGGGCCTGCGCACGCGCCTGTGCGACGTCGACCTCGTGCCGCTGGCGCGCGCCAAGGCGCGTCTGCAGCAGGAACTCGACAAGCGCCAACGCCGCGGCCAGCTGCAAGCGCACGAAGTGCAGTCGGTGCAGGACCACCTCGCGATCGGCACCGAGCACGGCCACCTCGGCGGCACCGACCTGTGGCTCGAGGCCGTCGTCGAAGATCTCGCGGTGAAGCAGAAACTGATGGCCGGGGCCGTTGCCCGCGGCTTGCCCGCCAACGCGATCCTCGCCACCAACACCAGCTCGCTGTCGGTGACGGCGATGGCGAAGTCGGTGCAGAACCCCGAACGCGTCGTCGGCATCCACTTCTTCAACCCGCCGGAGAAGATGCCGTTGGTCGAAGTGATCCGCGGCGAAGCGACCAGCGACGCGGCCGTGGCGACGGCGTGCCGGCTGGCGCTGCGGCTCGGCAAGTTCCCGGTCGTGGTCCAGGACGCGCCCGGCTTCCTGGTCAACCGGTGCCTCGCTCCCTACGTCAACGAAGCGGCGCGCATGCTGCTCGAAGGCACCAGTCCCGAAGCGATCGATCGCGCCATGCTCGACTTCGGCATGCCGATGGGTCCGTGTCGCTTGCTCGACGAGATCGGCTTCGACGTCGCGAGCAAGGTCTCGACCGTGATGCACGCGGCGTTTCCGCAGCGCATGGTGCCGTGCGAACTGTTCGCGGCGATGGCCGCGGCGAAGGCGCTCGGCCAGAAGACCGGCGGCGGCATCTACGGCAAGGACGGCACCGGCGACGGCCCCGGCCGCGCGGTGCTGGCATCGCTGCGCGCCCGCAACGGCACGCCCGGCCGCGAAGCGAGCCGCGGCGAGATCGTGCAACGGCTCGTCTACCCGCTGGTCGACGAGGCCTACCGCTGCCTCGACGAAGGCCTCGTGCGCAGCGAGGACGACCTCGACCTCGGACTCGTGATGGGCATCGGCTTCCCGCCGTTCACCGGCGGCATCACGCAGTTCGCACGCCGCGAAGGTCTCGCCGCCATCGTCGCCGCGCTCGACGCCCTGGCCCGCTCGACCGGGCCGCGCTTCCAGCCGTGCGACGGCCTGCGGCGGCGCGCGTTGGCAGCGCAGCCCTGAGCCCCAGCGACGGCGGGCCAGGGGCGCGGTACCCAAACGATGCAACCTGCCCGATCGGCGCCCGCACGCACCGGCCATGATCCCGCCTTGCTCCGCAGCCCCGCGGAGCCAAAGGTCGCCATGCGCATCGTTCCGCTCGTTCTCGTGTTGCCCTTCGTGTTCTCGCTCGACACCGGCCTCACGGCCCAGGGTCGCGGCCGCGGTCGCGCCGAGGAGATCCAGAACCGGGTCGGCGCGTTCTTCACCGACGTGAAGGCGCCGGCGGCGGCCGCCAAGGTCGCCGACCTCGCCGCCGCCGACCTCGTGCGCGCCGCCAACGGCAAGGGCCAGCTCGCGGTGCTCTACCTCGTGGACTCGGCCGACGACAACGACGTGCGCGAGCAGTTCGAACGCACCGTGTTCGGCGGTGACGAGATCGGCATCATGCTGCGCTGCTTCCACTGCGGTCGCATCGACCTCAAGTCGGATCCGGCGCTGGCGACGGCGTTCGGCAAGCAGGCCCCGCTGTTCGTCGTGTTCGACAAGGACGGCAAGCCTGGCGAGGTGTCGATGAGCGGCTACAAGCCGGCCACGAAGGCGCTCGAGACGCAACTGAGCAAAGCCGCGCAGGGCGTCGTGAAGCCGTCGCTGGCAGCGTTCGCGAAGGACTACGGCGGCTTCGTGCGCGACCTCGAACAGGCGCTCGGCAAGAAGAAGAACGCCAGCGAGCGTTTGGCCAAGGCGGGCGCCGACAAGCAGAAGCGCGCCGACGTCGAGAAGGACATGGCCGCGGCGGAGAAGGACGAACAGAAGCTGCTCGAACAGGAGCAGGCGATGCTGACGAAGGTCGGCTTGCCGCAGCGCTCGGCGGAGGCGAAGCGGCTCGGCGGCCGGCCCAACTGGGGCGGCGGGGAAGGCGGCCGCGAGGGCGGTCGGGAGCGGCCCGGCGCTGGCCAGGGCACGGGTGGCACCGAAGGCAGCGGCCGGTCCGGCAACGGCGGCTGAGCGCCCCGCGCCCCACCTCTCGTTGGCAGTGGCAGTAGCCCGCCAACCCGCGCCGGACCTGGGTTTGCGGCCTGAGACAATCGGTCGCCCCGACGCAACCACCGGCGCTGCACGAGCTAGTCTTGCTTTGGCGCGAGAAGTCGTTCCAAGCTGCAGCCCGAGCCTCCCACCGGCCGATGCAGCTTGCACGCGAGCCCCGCGTTCTTTGAGAGATGCCCGTGGTCGTGAGGTTCCAGCTCGGCATTCTGGGATGCCTGCTGGCCGGTTGCGCCGTGCAGCCGACCACTTCCAATCCCGTTGCAGCACCAGTGCATGGTGCGGGCGAGTTCGTTGCCGCCGCAGCGTGCGCGCCCCCGGCGACGTTTGCGCTGCGCATCGGCGTCGAACATCTGACCGCCACCGAACCCGATCTCGCCCCGCGCATCACCACGAGCTCGGTGACCGGCGTCACCGCGGTGCGCGCAACCGAACCGGAACGCCGCGGCACGAAGGCACGGCCCGACCAGCTCGCGCGCCCGCTGCACGAATTCGCCGCCACCGACGATCCGCTGGCGCGGGAAGCACTGCATTTCGTCAGTGACCTCGTCGATGCCGACCGCCGCCGCGTCGCCCGCGAACTGGGGCTGCCGTTCTTCGACTTCCCGACGCACGATCCCGACCGCGGCCCGCTGCTGCCGAGCGAGACCGCGCTGCAGGCCGAGCACGAACTGTGGCTGCAGGAGAACGGCACGTCGCTGCTGCAGCGCCCGATGCGGCAACTGCTGCACCGGTTGCCGATCGCGCGCGACCTCGAACTGGCCTTCGAAGACTTCCGCTCCACGCACGTTCCGATGTCGGAGCCGTACGAACAATCGCACGGCTGGCGCGCCGCGCGCGGGCGCGTGTCGTTGCGCGTGCACGCCGACGACCTGCACGATCCGGTCGAGGTCGTCTGGATCCATGCGGGCCTGCGGCTCGGTTCGAGCCAGGAAGTCGGCAAGCTGACGTTCTCGCTGCCGGTGACCGAGCGCTTCCATGTCGAGCTGCGCGGCCGCACGATCTACGAATCTGGCGAGAACACGCTTCGGCTCGACCTCTCGTACCGACCTTCGCAGCGCACCAGCCTGCACGTGGCGCTCGGCGACGACATGGACTTCCTGTCGACTTCCTCCCTCTATTCGCTGTTCGAAACGCCGATGGATGGCTCGCCCGGGATCGTGCTGTATGCCGTCCACGTGTTCTGAACGCACCGGCGTGACCGCGCTGCTGGCAGCGCTCGCGTGGTTGTTCGTCGGCTGCACCTACGCGCCGGCCCCCTCGTCGGCGCGCCCGCCGTTGCCCACTGCGCTCGCCGGCAGTGGCCCGCTACCGGCCGCCGAGTTGCGCGAACTGCACGAGGTCGGCAAAGGCTGCCAGCGCGGTGTGCTCGTCGCCGGCCCGGAGTCGGTGGCATTCGAACTGCGCACCACGCCGGCGTCGCCGCCGCGCCCCTTCGTGCTGCTGGTGCCGATCCTGGCCGGCGGCAAGGACCTGATGGACGCGGTCGCTTCGGCGCTGGTGACGCGCGGCTTCGATGTCGGCTTCTGCGATCGCGTGGGCGGGGCGCTGCGGCCGGGGCAGCGCGGCGCCGACCTCGACGAACTGTTCCGGCGCACGGTGCTGCACCAGCGGCTGCTGCTGCGCTGGCATCGGCAACGCAGCGCCACACCCGTGCCCCACTTCGTGTTGGGCCTGTCGCTCGGCGGCATGGTGAGCACGGTGGTCGGGGCGCTCGAACCCGACCTCGACGGCGTCGCCATCTGCCTGTCGGGCGGCGACCTCGCCGACGTGGTGGCGACGAGCAGCGAAGTGCGGGTGGCGAACTGGCGGGCGTGGCGGCACGAGAACGACGGTGTCGGCGACGACCATCTGCGCTGGGAACTGGCGACTTCGCTGCAGTACGAGCCGCTGCGTTACGCGGCGGCGATCGCGACGGAACGCGTGCTGCTGGTGACGGCGCAGTTCGACACGGTGGTGCGGCGGCGCAACCAGGACGTGCTGTGGGAAGCGCTCGGGCGACCGGCGCGACTGCAAGTGCCGCTGGGGCACTACTCGGCGGCGCTTTGGTTTTCGGGGATCCTCGATTCAGTCGCCGAGCACTTCCGGAAGCGGATGGCGTAGGCGAGCGGAGGCGGTCCGGCGGCGGTTGCCTCGAACCGCGACAACGGCGCACCTTCCTGCGGGAGCCCAGAGTTTTTGCCCTCCTCTGCCGTCAATTCCCGGGCAACCCCAAACGTTCCGACAACCTGCACCCCAAACCGTCGTCGACAGCCCACCGCCACCGGCCCTTCGCAGCCACCGATCCCTCACCCCCCTCTCCACGGAGCGCACAGCCCTTGCGGCGCACCCCGCCCCCCGGTCTGATGCCTCGCCGTTCCCCAAGCCCGCACCTCGCAGAAACCATGGATCTCCGCCTCGCCCTCGCTGCCCTGCTTTCGCTCGGCGTCCTCCTTCCCGCCCAGATCGAGACCAAGCCCCAGCCCCAGCCCCAGACCCAGGATCCGGACAAGCCCAAGCCCACTGCCGCTGAAGAGACGAAGCAGCTGAACTCCGAGAAGGAACGCCTGCAGCGCGAGATCGGCTACGTGAAGGAGCAGGCGACGAAGGGCAAGGGCCAGCTCGCCGCGCGCCTCGCGCCGAAGAAGATGGACTTCAAGTCGATCGATGCCGGCCAGAGCAAGGCGATGATGCCGCCGCCGGTCACGGCGCCGATGACGCCGCGCGCCGCGATCGTCGCCAGCGAGGACCAGCTCGCCGCCTTCCCCAACGACACCATGCTGATCGTGCAGGGTCGCCCGATCGCCCGCGGTCGCTTCGACACGCTGATGGCGTTCCTGAAGGAGACTGAGAGCTCCGGCGACGACAGCATGCGCGCCCAGCGCGCCCTCTTCGACCTGATCCGCACCGAAGCCGTGGTCGCCTCGTTCGACGAGAACGAAGCCGGCGAGCGACTTGGTGACGTGCACTCGCAGCTCGACGCCGGCAAGACGTTCGCCGAACTGGTCACGGCCTTCGGCGCCGTGCCCGGCGCAGGCCCGGAAGGCACCGTCGAAGTGACCAGGAACTCGATGTTCGGCCCGATCTTCGAACACGCCGCGTTCACGACCGAAGTCGGCAAGCGGACCCACTTCCGCAACGCCAACGGCATCGTCGTGCTGAAGGTCGACAAGATGGAGAAGGGCGCCACGCCCGACCTCGACAAGGTGATCGCCAGCGCCGTCCAGATCACGCACGGCAGCGACGCCGACGCCCTCGCCAAGGCCCTACAATCCGTCAACATGGCGCAGATCGAAGTGATCTGCCGCGACAAGGCGGTGCTCGACATGCTGCCGGCGACGTGGAAGCCGATGCCGGAAGCGCCCCAAGTCAGCCCCGTGGTGGACACAGCGCCGGTCGTGCGGGGCGCGACCGAAGAACTGAAGAAGCAACTCGAAGCGCTGCAGGAGCAGATCCAGAAGCTGTCGACGGCCACCGACGAAGAGTCAAAGAAGCGCCTGCCGGTGCTGCAGCAGGCCTACAAGCAGCTCAAGACCCAGATCACCGCCGCCGAAGGTGGCGCCCGCGTCGAGAAGACCGAGCCAGAGATCAAGCGCGAAGCGCCCGTGAAGAAGCTCTGACCGAAGCGTTGGCATCCGGCGCCGCAAGGCGCCTGCACCAGGGAGGGACACCATGGCCGCAATCAGGAAGAGCGGCGGCGTCGTTGCGTTCTTCTGGGACGGCAAGATCGCCGATCCGCAAGACCAGAAGTTCGTCGACGCGCTCGCCAACCGCCGTTTCCGCACCATCGAGAACGCCGCCAGCGAAGAGGTTTCGTCGGGCTGGGTCACTGCCCTCGATCCGACCGGCGACAGCTTCGGCCTCGAAGACCTCGATGGCGGCACCGGCACCTGGCTGCGGTTCCGCACCGACAAGAAGACGCTGCCGAAGAAGTGGCTGCAGATCCATCGCGACGCTGCCGAGAAGGCGCGCGGCAAGAAGCTGTCGGCGCGCGAGCGTCGCGAGATGAAGGACGACCTGACCGAGAAGCTGCTGCCGCGCGTGCTGCCGACGGTGCAACTGATCGACGCCCTGCTGTTCTTCGACAAGAAGACGGTGTTGCTGTTCGCCACCAGCAAGTCAGCGCGCGAAGTGTTCGGCAAGCTGTTCTTCGAGTCGTTCGGCGTGCCGCTCGAACGGGCGAACCCGCTGCAGTGCGGTCTGCGCGCCGGCCTCGACGAAGAGGCGAAGTACGCGCTGGAACGGACCGAACCGGTGCGTTGGCCGAAGGCCGAACGGGCCGGCGAGATCGCGCGCAGTGCGCCGCGGCAAGCGGTGGCGGCGACGGAGCAGGACACGGAGGGCGACGCATGAAGACCGACACCGGTGCCGACACGCATGGCTTCCTCGGCGAGGAGTTCCTGACCTGGCTGTGGTTCCGTTGGGAGAGCGACGGCGGCGAGTTCACGCTGCCGGGCGGCCGCGTCGTCGGCGTGGCGCTGGACGACTTCCTGTCGTTCTCGGCGGCGAGCGAAGACGAGACGGAGCAGACGCTGCGCCGCGGCCTGCCGACCCGCACGGCCGAAGCACGCACGGCCTTGCGGCAGGGCAATCGCCTGAAGAAGGCGCGCCTGCTCGTCGCCGAAGGTTCGCGGCAATGGTCGGCCACGCTCGACGCGGCGACGTTGACGCTGAACGGCGTCAAGCTGCCGGAGGATGCCGAGGAGTGCGAGAGCGACGTCGACCGCACCACGGACCGTTCGGCCAACTGGCTGGCCCTGCACGAGATCGTGCAGGCGCTCTACGGCTCGTTCCTGCGCGAACGGCTGCGCCCCGACTACAAGAAGGCCGGCGCCGAGAAGCAGGCGCGCTGGATGGCCGGCTGAGTCAGGCGGCGGGGCCGCCTTCGACGGCGGCGCCGAGGCGCGCGAACACCGAGCGCAGCCACACTGCCGCCGCCGTGGCGTGGTTGGGATCGGGCGCAAGCGCCCCCCACACGACCGCGAGCACCGCCGTCGTCTCCGGCGTGGTCTTGGTGCGCTGCGCGTCCTTCACCGCGTTCGCACACGGGCCATCGGCATCGTGCAGCGACAGCAGGCCGCCGATGTCGATGGTCTGGCCGCTGCGATTGAACACGTAGTTGGCGCCGGCGGGCGGCACGTCGATGCGCAGGGGTGCCCGGCAGCGACCGAGATCGACGACGCTGATCGGCAGGCCGCTGTGCAGCGACACCACGTTGCCGGCATCCACCGCCGCGTTGATCGAGCCGAGTTTGCCTTCGCCGATCGCGCCGAGCAGGTACTCCGACGACGGCTTGCCACGACCGGTCGGCCGGTAGCCATGCAGGCGCAACAGATCGCGCACCGCGGTGCGCACGTCGGCCGAGGTCGCGAGCGGTGCCGGGGCGCCTACGCGCAGCAGGTCGAGCAACCACGTGGGCGTCGGCAGCGCCGCGAGCGCCTGCGGGAACGTGGCCTGCAGCGTGTGCGCTGCGAGGCCGGGATAGGCGACGACTGCGACGTTCATCGCGCACATCGTGGCAGCCGTTCCATCGCCAGGCGATGCAAGGTCGCCATCAGTTCCTCGGCGTCGCGGAACGGTCGCTGCCCCCGCCCACCGATCGGCACGATCTCGGGTTCGGCATCCAGCGGGCGGTGCGGATCACCGAAGTCGTCGTGCCTGTGCTGGTAGCCCCCACGGTGCGCGAAAGACCACATCACCGCCCCCGTGGTCGACGCGATGAGCCGCCATTCGAGATCCCACTGCGCTCCCTGCAACGGGGCGCGGCCACGCGCCGTCAGTTCGCGCACCAGCACGTGCAGAACGGCATCGACGGCGAGCGCCTCGCGCGCTGCAGCCGCCGCCGGGGTCGCTGCCGACTGTCCGCGTTCCGCCAGCAACTGCACCGCCACCGCCGGCCCGGTCGTGCGGTAGCCGCGCGCCATCACGGCCTGGACGAGCCCCGCATGCACGAGTTCCGTCGCGATCGGCGCGTCACCTTCGCCGGCATCGCTGACCGCGGGCAGCGGCCACACGGCAATCGAACGCGGCCCCTCGCCGGCGATCGGCACCGGCTCCGCTTCGCCGACGCGGCACGCGGCGAACAGCGCCACCAACAGGAACGACGCCGGCGTCCGCTTCACCGCCCGGCACCCGCGCCCGCGCGCCCACCGCGTGGCTCCCCCTCGACCGCGGCCGGCACGGCTTGGCGCGGCAGCTTCGTGTCGCGTTGCGCGGTCTGCCAGGCAAACGCCGCCATGACCACCGCCGCCTGCTTCAGGTCGTCGGCGACCGCATGGTCCCAGACGTCCATGTTGCTGTGGTGCGTGCGCGTGCTGTAGCTGACCGGGTCCTGGATGAACTGGAAGCCGGGCACGCCGACGCCGTGGAACGCGAGGTGGTCGGTGCCGCCGGTGTCGTCGAGCGTGATCGTCGACGCGCCCTGCACGTGGAACGGCCGCAGCCAGCTGCGGAACATCGGCGCCACCGCTTCGTTGCCTTGCAGGTAGACGCCGCGGATGCGGCCGGTGCCGTTGTCGAGATTGAAGTAGCCGGCGACCTTGCCGTGTTCGGGCTTTGGCTCCTTCGCGGTGCCGAGATGGTCGGCGACGTAGGCGCGCGAGCCGAGCAGGCCTTGTTCTTCACCGCTCCACAGGCACGAACGCAGCGTGCGGCGCGGCTTGATGCCGGTCTTCTTGCAGTAGGCCGCGATCAGTCGCGTCGCTTCGATCACCACGGCGCTGCCGCAACCGTTGTCCGTGCTGCCGGTGCCCGACTGCCAGCTGTCGAGGTGCGCACCAAGCATCGAGAACTCACCCCCGATCACCGGATCGCCACCGGCGAGGTCGGCGATGACGTTCCTATCGAACAGGTCTTCGTCGAAGAACGACACCTTCAGTTCGAGCGCGAGGCGCACCGGCCGGCCCTTCGCCAGCAACCGGCACATGCGGTTGTAGTGCTCGACCGCGATCGTGAACTGCGGGATCACGTCGGCATCGACAGCGTTCGCGCGCTTGCGCTCGCTCCGCGGCGTGCCCGGCGGATTGGCCGCGCTGGCGCCCTGCACGAACACGGTGCCGTAGTCGCCCTTGGCGGCGCGATCGACGATCGCCAGCGGCCGCTTCTGCTGCACGATCGCGAGCATCTCTTCGCGGCGTGGGAAGCCCATGCGGAAGTCGTTGTCGCCCCGTGCTTGCGCGGCGCGCTCCGCGGGCGACTGCGGCTCGGCCACCTTCGGGTCAGCGAGCCGGAGCAGCTCCTTCTCATCCATGCGCTTGGTGTAGCCGTTGAACGGTTCGCTGATCGCGCGCGGTTCTTCGAGCAACACCACCTTGCCGGTGAGATCGGTCGCCAGCAGTGCCTCCTTGGTCATCGTCGCCACGTGCACGACGTCAGCTTCGATGCGGCCCTCGACCCCGGGCGACCACACCTTCGGGTACGCGATCACCGGCCAGGGGTTGTCGCCGACCACCGCCATCATCACGTGGTCGCAACGCCAGCCGCGGCCGAACGGGCCCCACTTCTCGGTGCGGGCGGCGAGGCCCCATTCGGTGAACGTCTGCGTCGCCCACTGCTGGGCCTGCCGCAGGTTCGGCGAACCGGTGACGCGCGGGCCGTACACATCGCACAGCCAGCTGAGGTGCTCCATGACCTGCGACCGCTGCAGCCCTTCCTCCAGGAAGAACGCGATCGCGGCGTCATCGACGGCGTCGGGAGCCGCCGGCGCTGGCGCGGTCGAAGGCGACTGCGCCGCGGCTGCTGCAGCGAAGAAGAGGGCGAAGAGAGGCGAAGCAATCGGCGTGCGCATGGGGAAACCTCGGAGCGGCTGTCTACGCGATGGCCTCGCATGGTGCGAGCCGGGTGCGCGAGAAGCCAGACGGCCACCTTCCAGGACACCAGGATGCGACAATCAACGGGTATCCTGCCGGCGGGAGGCCTGCATGCGCGCACTCGTCGTCGTTGTCCTGGTTGTCGTCTTTGCCGCAGGCTCGTGGCTGTCGCGTGCCGATCGCACGCTCGCGCCGCCGCGAATCGAACCCGCAGGCCCGATCGACCTCGGCCCCGTGCGAGGCTTCGTCGCCAATCAAGGGCAATGGCCGACGGCAGTGCGCTTCGCCGCAGCCGCCGGCGGCGACTGGCTGCACGTCACGGACCACGAAGTGCGCAGCGGCAACCATCTCGACGCGATTGCGATGCGGGCCCGGTCCGACCGCAACCTGCCGCCCGTGCCGATCGATCTGGCGACGACCGTGTGCAACTTCCTGATCGGCAACGATCCGACGCGCCACGTGCGCGGTGCCCCCGTTTGCGGGTCCGTGCGCAAACCGGAGATCGCACCCGGCGTCGATCTGGTGCTGCGCCGGGCCACCGACGGGCCGGGGTTCGCCTACGACCTGTGGTGCGCGGCGAATGCCAACCTCGCCGCCGTCGAGTTCGAAGTCGATGGCATCACCACGCTCGCCGTCGACGCCGACTCGGGCGAACTCGTGCTGTCGACAGGAACGCGCGAACTGCGCCAGTCGGTGCCGAAGGCCTACTGCATCCACGCTGGCGGGCGCACCCCGATACCCGTGCACTTCGAAATGCGCGGCGCGCGGCGCTTCGGGTTTGTCGGCGAGCCCATGCCCGCGGACGCGATCCTGCATGTCGATCCGGACCTGCGCTGGTCGACCACCGTCGGTGGCAGCCTGTTCGATGCCGCCTACGGCCTCAGCGTCGCCGCGAACGGTGACACCTTCGTCGCCGGCAGCACGGTGTCGACCAATCTGCCAACCGCTGGGCCGGTGTTCGATCCGACCTACAACGGTGCGAACCCGGTCCCGTTCGTCGTCGGCGATTCGTTCGTGGCGCGTTTCGCGGCGGGTTCGGGCGCCTTGGTGTGGTGCACCTACCTCGGTGGCGCCGAGAACGACCGCATGCAGTGCGCTGGCGCCTTCGGCGACGATGCCATGGTGACCGGATGGACGTCGTCGACGGACTTCCCGACCACGCCGCTCGCGTTCGACACGACGCACAACGGCACCGGCGACGGCTACGTGTACTCGGGCGGCGACGTGTTCGTCACGCGACTCGCCGGCAACGGCCAGAGCCTCGTCTGGAGCACGTTCCTCGGCGGCGCGATGCTCGAGTACCCGACGTCGATGGCGGTCGCGGCGAACGGCGAAGTCGCCGTCGCTGGCCACGTGCACAGCCTGAACTTTCCGGTGACGCCTGGCGCCTGGTCATCGACGCGTTCGGGCTACAGCGACTTCTTCGTCACCCGCATCGCCGCGAACGGCCAGACTCTCGTCGGCTCCACCTACTGCGGCGGCACCGACCAGGAGGAGTATCCGTTCGCCATGGCGATCGCTCCCAATGGCGACATCGTCGTCGCCGGGGCCACCGACTCGCTCAACCTGCCCGTCACTCCCGGCGCCTATGACACCACGTTCAACGGTGGCTCGGAGCACTTCGCGGACGGTTTCGCGGCGCGCTTCGACCGCACCTGCTCGCAACTGCACTGGTGCACCTACCTCGGCACTCCGGGCAACGAGTATCCACGCGGCATGGCGATGCACGCCGATGGCTCGATGACCTTCAGTGGCCAGATCGACGCACCCGGTCTGCCGGTGACGCCGGGCGTGTTCGGGCCCGCTCCGTTCGGCCTGCGCGATGGCTTCTTGTGGCGGCTCAGCGGCGACGGCAGCACGACGCTGTGGGCGAGCTACTTCGGCGGCACGGGAGCCGATCGTTTCGAACGCTGCATCGATGCCGGCGGTGGCCGCGTCGCCGTGTGCGGCTCGTCGTTCTCCAACGATCTGCCGTTGTCGCTCGGGGCCTGGAACACGGTGCCCGCCGGCGCCGAAGACGGCTGGTTCGCGCTCGTCGCGGGTGATGGCAGCTCGCTCGACTACAGCACTGCGATCGGACGCCAATCGGGGGACTGGGCGGTCGACGTGGGGCACGCACCGAATGGCGAGGTGGTCGTCGCGGGCTCGACGTGGTCGTCCAACTTCCCGTTCACTCCCGGAGCCGTGCCTCCCGTCGGCGGCGGCGACACGTTCTGCGTGCGCCTGGCGGCACTGCCGCAGGGAACGGCACGGCACGGCCAACCGTCGGGAACGTGCGCTCGCGCGGCCCGCATCCGCACGCGCTCGGCCCCGTTCGTCGGAACGAACGCGTTCGCGTTGACGTGCGGCGACATCCCTGCCGGCAGCCTGACCGTGGTTGGCATCGGGCTCTCGACGCTGCCGAGTGCGCTGCCGGTGCTCGGCTTCGATCTGTGGCTCGATCCCGCGACCATGGTCAACACGCCGCTGGTCATTGCCCAGTCGTCCGGATCCGCCGTGCTGCCGATCCCGATCCCAGCCACCCCCGGCCTCGCCGGCGCCTCGCTGGCGGCGCAGTTCGTCTGGTTCGACGCTTGCCCCGGCCCGTCGTTTGGCGCCTCAGACGCGCTCACGTTCACCGTGCAACCCTGACCTCGATACACTGCCGCGGTGTCCCATCGCCGCGCGTTGGTTGTCTCGTCGCTCCTCGCTCTCGCCGCCTGCAGTGACCCGCCCGACACGTCGCCGCTGGGCCTCGAGTTCGCTGCGCTCGCGCAGAAGCCCGAACAAGCCGCCTCGGTGAAGGTGCAGCACGTGCTGGTGGCGTTCGTCGGCGCCAAGCGCGGGTCGGAGAGCAAACGCGACTACGCGCAGGCGGTGGCGCTGACGACCGATCTGTTGGCCAAGGCGCGCGCCGGCGAGGACTTCGCGGCGATGGTGAAGCAGCACTCCGGCGACGACGCCTCCACCACCGGCATCTACGAGATCCAGGCGAGCAAGCCTGACGCCTACGTCGAGTACTTCACGACCGTGGGGTTGCGGCTCGCGGTCGGCGAAGTCGGCGTGGCGCCGTTCCATCGCAGCAAGTGCCCGTACGGCTTCCACCTGATCAAACGACTGCAATGAACGTCCGCGCAGTCGCCCTGGCGATGTCGTTGCTCGCAGGCGCCGAGGCAACGCGCGCCCAGGAGAACTGGAACGAATTGCTGCAGGAACGCATGGCCCGCGGCGAACCGCTGGTCACGCTGGCCTGCCGCCGCGTGGCGAATGGCACGTTCGAGATCGGGCCGCCAGGCAATCGCCTCGTGGTGCGGAGGCGCCGTTGCCGATGCTCGATGCAGCCGGCGGCCCCATCCGCCTTGACTGCTGACCACCGACCACGCAGAGTCCTACCGTCGTGACCCGTTCTCACCTGCACACGCTGGCTGTTGCACTCGTGGCGCTCGTCGCCATGGTGCTCGCCTCGGGCCTGTCGCGGGTGCTGGTGGTTTGTTCGGGTGGCGACGATGGCCGGCATGTCGTCGAGTTCGTGCACGAGCCCAGCACCTGCTGCGACCACGACCACTCGCGCGGTGCCCCGCACCACATGCCGGCGGCGCCAGCGCCGACGCCGGACGCACCCATCGCCGCCGCGGACCACCACTGCGAACACGGCAGCTTCGCGTTCGAACTGACGTCGCCGCCGCGCGCGTTGCACTGCACCTGGGCACCACCGCCGATGGCGGTCTGCAGCGTCCTGCCGGAGCTGCTCGCGGTCGCCGACGCGCGTGGGGAACGTGCCCACGTTCCCGCCACCGGGCCACCGCGGCCTGACGACTGGCTGCACTGCCGAAGCACCACGTTGCTGCTGCTCTGATCGACGCGTTCGCCGCGCGGAGAACCCGCGCCCGTTCACCGCGTTGCCGCGGTGTGGACCTGTTCCGCGAACCGTGCCGTCGATCCGATGATGCGAACTCCCGCCTGCCTGCTAGCTGCCGCCGCCGTGTTCGCGGCGTGCCACTCCTACCGTCCGGCCCCGATCGATCTGGCCGCCCACGCGGCGGAGTTCCTGCGCCGGGAATCGACCCTGGGCGAAACGACCGACGGACAAATGCAGGCGATCGACCAGCGCGGCCCGATCGATCTGGCGGATGGCATCGACCGCCACGAAGGCCGTTCCCTTGCCCGCAGCCTGCACCCCGAGTGCCGCCTCGCACGCGCGGCGCTGGCGGCAGCGCTGGTGGAAGAGGGCCATGCCGGCGTGCTCGAAGATCCGGAGCTGTCGCTCGACGCGCTGCGCATTCTCGAATCGGTGCCGCATCGGTGGATCGCCGGTGGCGGCCTGTCGTTCACGGTGCCGTGGTCGGGTCGCCTCGGCAAGGCGCGCGCCGTCGCCAGTGCCAGAAGCGTCGCCGCGCTGCACGCGGCGGTCATGACCGAACAGCACGCGACCCACGCGGTCGATGCCGCCTGGGTGCGTTGGACGGGTGCTTTGCAGCGTACCGCGCGGCTCACCGAGGTGTGCGATCACCTGCGCGACCTCGTGACGATCGCCGATCGCCTCGCCGCCGCCGATGCACTGACGCGGCAGGGCGCCCGCGTGTTCACCCTCGAACTGCGGCAGCGCGAGCACGAACTTGCCGCCCAGCAGGACGCCACGGCGCGCGCCGAACTGGCCCTGCTGCAACAACTCGGCCTGCACCCGACGGCCAAGCCACGCCTGCTGCCGGACCTGGCACTGACGCCGCGCGAGCCCGCGGATCGCCGCGTCGCCCTGCTGGCATCGACGCCGCGCGTCGACGCCGCGCTGCGCTCGCACAGCATCGCCGACGCCGAGCTGCAGCTCGAAGTGCGGAAGCAGTGGCCCGATCTCCAACTCGGCCCGCGCTACGAACGCGACGAAGGCCAGCCGCGCCTGGGCCTCGGCCTGTCGTTGCCGCTGCCGTTCTTCGCCGGCAACGATGCGGCGATCGCCCGCGCCGAGGCAGCGCGCGCCAGCGCGGCGACCGCGGTGTATGGCGCCTTCGAAGCCGCGACCCACGACCTCACCGCGGCCGAATCGCACCTGGCCCAGGCCGAAGCGCGCCTGCAGCACGTGCGCACCGTGCTGCTGCCGCTGGCCGAAGCCCAGCTCGCCGACGGCCGTGCCTTCGCCAGCCAAGGTCAACTCGAACCCCTGCTGCTGCTCGACGCGATCGCGCGCGTGCATGCGGCGCGACTGCTCGAACTCGACGCCTGCGTCGAGATCGCGCTCGCGACCATCACCATCGACGAATGCACCGGCATCGTGCTGCCGACTGACGAACCGACCGGAGAACCCCGATGAACCTGCGCGCCTTCCCCTTCCTGTTCGTCGCGAGCGCCACCGTTCTCGCCTTCGGCGCCTGCCAGAAGCCCGCGGCGGGCAACCCCGCGACGGAGCACGCGCCGCCGGTGACCAACCGCATCGACGTGCCCGAGACCGTGCGCAAGAACCTCGGCATCACCTTCGTCAAGGTCGAACGCCGCCGCATCGCCAGCGCGCTGCGGCTGCCGGGCCATTTCGAACCGCTGCCGCAGGCCCGCGCCGAAGTGCGCGCTCCGGTCGCCGGCCGTGTCCTGCTGCGCGTGCAACCGTTGCAGACGGTGGCGCCGGGCGACGTGCTGGCGCTGCTCGACGCTCCCGATTGGCGCGCCCTGCAGCGCGAGATCGCCACGGTCGAGACCGAAACCGGCGTCGCCCTGGCGCATCTGGCCGCAGTGAAACCGCTGCTCGACGCACACAAGGTGCACGAGGAGAGCCTGCACGATGCCCTCGTCGTCATGCGGGAACGCGTGCAGAGCCTGACCAGCACCAACGCCAGCCTCGGCGGCCAGGCGCAGGCGCTCACCGACGCGCGGGTGCAACTGGCACAGGTGCAGGCGCAGATCGCCGAAGCCGCCGAACAGCACACCGAGACGACTGCGCGCATCGCCCGGCTCGAAGCCGATCGCAAGGCGTTCACTGAACGACGCACGTCGTTGCTCGCCGCCGCCGCGGCGATGGTCGGCACCTCCGTCGAAGCGCTGCTGGCGCCAGGAACCGGCGGCCCACGCTGGCGCGAGATCGCCGCCCTCGAACTGCGCGCCATTGGCGGCGGCGCCGTGGAAGCGCTGCCGCTCGCCAACGGGGCCTGGGTGCAAGCGCACGACCTCGTCGCGCAGACGCTCGACCCGACCCGCGTGCGCTTTCGCGGCAACGCGCTGCAGAGTGACCTGCTGCGCCTGCGCGACGGCCTGCCGTGCACGCTGGTGCCGACCGGCGCCGCCAGCCCCGATGCGCGCGCCAGCGGGCCCCTGGCACTCGGTCTCGCCGCCGATCCGATCCGCCGCACGATCGATGTGTTCGTCGTGCCGACCGCCATTGCCCCGTGGCTCCGGCCGGGCGTGACGGCGTTCGTCGAGATCGAAACGCAGGCGACGGGCGCCGCCGTCCTGGCGATTCCGCGCGCCGCCGTCATGACCGATGGCCTGCACAAGGTGTTCTTCCGCCGCGACCCGAAGAACGCCGACAAGGTGATCCGCGTCGAAGCCGATCTCGGCCTCGACGACGGCCGCTGGGTCGAGGTCAACAGCGGGATCGGCGATGGCGACGAGGTGGTGCTGACCGGCGCCTACGAACTCGTGCTCGCCAGCTCGACCAGCGCCACCAAGGGCGGTCACTTCCACTCCGACGGCACGTTCCACGCCGACGACCACAAGTAGGACCACGCGATGTTCCGTCATCTCATCGCCGCCTCGCTGCAGCGCCCGTTCGTGGTGCTGACACTGGCCGTGTTCGTGCTGGCGATCGCCGCCTGGCAGTCGGTGCGCCTGCCGGTGGACGTGTTCCCCGAACTCAATGCGCCGACGGTCGTCGTGCTCACCGAGAGTCCGGGGCTCGCCGCCGACGAAGTCGAACAGAACGTCACCTTCCCGCTGGAGACGTCGGTGCGCGGCTTGCCCGGCGTGCGGCGCGTGCGCAGCGCATCGGCAATCGGGCTGTCGCTGCTGTGGGTCGAGTTCGCGTGGGGCGAGGACATCTACCGCGCCCGCACCCTGGTCGCCGAGAAACTGGCCGCGGTGCGCGAGCTGCTGCCTGCCGACGCCCACGCCGAGATCACGCCCATCACGTCGATCACCGGCGAGATCATGCTGCTGTCGGTGAGTTCGCCGACCGGGGCGGTGACGCCACGCGACGTGCGCTCGTACGCCGAGTTCGATCTGCGCAACCGCCTGCTGGCGGTGCCTGGCATCGCGCAGGTGGTCGCGATCGGCGGCGAGCTGGCGGAGTACCAGGTGCTCGTGCAGACGGATGCGCTGCGCCAATTCGAGCTGACCATGGGCGACGTCGTCGCGGCCACCCGCGCGGCGCATACGACGGCCGGCGCCGGCTACCTGCCCGACGTCGATGGCCTCGAACTGCCGATCCGCCAGACCGGTCGCGTCCGTTCGTTGGCCGACATCCAGGGCACCGTCGTCGCCCACCGCGACGGCCACCCGATCACCCTCGGCCAGGTCGCGGAAGTCCGCTTCGGCGTAGCACCGCAGCGCGGCACCGCCGCCGAAGGTGGGCGCCGGGCGGTCGTGTTGGCGGTGCAGAAGTCGCCGGCGACCAACACGCTGGCGCTGACGCGCGCGATCGACGCGGCGCTCGCCGACGCCGGCAAGGCGCTGCCGGCGGGCCTCGCGTTGAACCCGCACGTGATGCGGCAGGCGGACTTCATCACGCTCTCGATCGACAACCTGCTGGCGGTGCTGCGCGACGCCGCGATCTTCGTCGCGATCGTGCTGGTGCTGTTCCTGCTCGACGTGCGCACGACGCTGATCACGCTGACGGCGTTGCCGCTCAGTCTCGCGGTGGCGCTCCTGGTGCTGTGGGCGCTCGGACTGTCGATCAACGTGATGACGCTCGGCGGGCTCGCCGTCGCGATC
>SXPB01000302.1 GCA_005776475.1 Planctomycetia bacterium | reverse complement strand
GATGCCTGCACCCACGCCTACATCTCGACCGGCAAGAAGGAGAACAAGTTCGGCCTGTCGCTCGACAGCGCCGGCCTGGTCGTCGAGCGCATCGCGCGCGACCCGTGGCTGTCGCTGGCGGGTTTCCACGTGCACCTCGGCAGCCAGTTGCGCACCGTCGAGCCGTACGTGCAGGCGTTGGCGCGGGTGGGCGCGTTCGCCGATGCGTTGCCCGACCGCGGCGCCAGCCTCACGCACTACGACCTCGGCGGCGGCTTTGGCATCGCCTACGGCCAGGGCGACGCCCTCGACGTGGCGGCGGTGGCGCAGGCGCTGCTGCCGACCTTGCGCCTGCGCGGCTGGCGGCCGGTGGTGGAGCCGGGCCGCTATCTCGTCGGCGACGCCGGCGTGTTGGTGACCAGCGTGCTCGGCGAGAAGCAGCAAGGCGGCACCGACTTCCTGCTGGTCGATGCGGCGATGAACGACCTGATGCGGCCGGCCCTCTACCAGGCCGAACATCCCATCGTGCCGGTGTTCGAGGCCACCGCGAAGGCGGCGAACGTGCGCACCGTCGACGTCGTCGGCCCGGTGTGCGAGACCGGCGATTTCCTCGGCAAACGGCGCGCGCTGCCGCCGTGCCAGCCGGGGGACCTGCTGGCGGTCCTCGCCGCCGGCGCCTACGGTGCCAGCATGGCGTCGAACTACAACACGCGCCGCCGCCCCGCCGAGGTCCTGGTCGACGGCAACAGCGCACGGCTGGTGCGCGCCCGCGAGACCTTCGACCAACTGCTGGCCAACGAGGTCGATCTGCATGAGACGTTCGTCGCGTAGTGCCCGTGTCGCGTTCGCGCTGCTGCTGCTGGCGGTGGTGGTCCCGCTCGGCGGCTGTTCGTTCTTGTCCGACGAGTTCGGCTGGCTCGATCGCAGCGGCATCGCAGCCCGCCCCGACGCGCCGGTCGCCGGCACCGTCGACCGGCCCTGAGGAACGTCATGGTCGGCGCGCGGCTGTTGGCAGTGCTGCAGGCAGGCGCCTTCGCCGGCGATTGCGTCGGCAACCACGTGGTCGTCGGGCGCGCCGAACATCCGGTGTGCGGTGACGAAGTGCAGATGGGCTTGCGCGTCGTCGACGGCTGCGTGTTGGAAGCGGCGTGGCGCGCGCAAGGTTGTCCGGCCACGCTTGCGGTCGCCGCGTTGGCGGCGCAGGTGCTGCGGTCGGTGCCGGTGGGCGCCGTGCCGCACACGCTGACGCAGGCCGTCGCCGCGCACGGGGGCCTCGCCGCGGCCGAACGGCACGCCGACGCGATGGTGCAGCGGGCCCTCGCCGCGGCCCTGGCGGGGGTGCGGTGAAGCGCTGGACCGACTTCCTGCAGCGCCTGCGCGGCGATGCGCGCGATGGCGAACGGCAACGTTGGCTGACGATCCTCGGCCTCAACCGGCAGCTCGCCGCCGCCGACAGCCGGTCGGCGGTGCTCACGGTGCTCGTCGATGAAGCCGTGCGTCTGTTCGGCGCCGAACGCGGCTTCCTGGTCACGCGCCGCGGCGGCGGGGGCATCCAGGTCGAGGTCGCGCGCAGCTTCGATCGGGAGTCGGTACCCCATCCCGAACGCAAGCTGTCGATGACCGTGCTGCAGAAGGTGCTGCAGCATGGATCTGGCCTGTTCAGCGCCGACGCGCAGCAGGACGACCTCGCCGCGGCCCAGAGCGTCGCCGACCTGCGCCTGCGCAGCGTGTTGTGCATGCCGCTGCGCGTCGGCGCCGAAGTGATCGGCGTGCTCTACCTCGACCATCGCTTCCAGGCCGGCGCCTTCTCCGACCACGACCTGCCGTGGCTGATGGCGTTCGCCGACCAGGGCGCGATCGTGCTGCACCTGCATGGCCTGCTGGCGGCGAACAAGGCGCAGGCGGCGCAGCTCGCCGAGCAGAACCGGCAACTGCAGGCAACCGTCGAAGTGCAGGCCGAAGCGCTCGCGGCGCCAACCGTGGCCCTGTCGCGTTCCCAGCTGCGCTACGCGTTCCCGGGCCTGCTTGGCGACTCGCCGGCGCTGCTGCGCGCACTGCACGTGCTCGACCGCGTGCTCGACACCGACCTGCCGGTGTTGCTGACCGGCGAGAGCGGCGTCGGCAAGGAAGTGGCTGCGCGCGCGCTGCATGCCGGCAGCCCGCGGCAACGCAACACCTTCGCGGCGGTGAACGTCGCGGCGATTTCGCCCGGCCTGCTCGAGAGCGAACGGTTCGGCCACGTGAAGGGCGCCTTCACCGGTGCCGATCGCGATCGGCCCGGTCTGCTGCGGCACGCCGCGGGCGGCACGTTGTTCCTCGACGAGGTCACCGAGATGGACCTCGAAGTGCAGGCCAAGTTCTTGCGCGCGCTCGAAGACAAGAAGGTGCGTCCGGTGGGTGGCGACCGCGAGTATTCGCTCGCCGTGCGCGTGGTGGCGGCGCCCAACCGCGATCCACGCGCGGCCGTCGCCGCGGGTCGCTTGCGCGAAGACCTCTACTTCCGCCTCGCGGTCGTCACCGTGCAGTTGCCGCCGTTGCGCGAGCGACCCGACGACCTCGTGCCGATCGCCGAACATTTCCTGCAGCAGTGTGCGCGCGAAGCGAACCTGCCGGTGCCCGCGATTGCGCCGGCGCTGGCGGCGGCGCTGCGCAGCCGCGCCTGGCCCGGCAACGTGCGGCAGCTGCGCAACGAGATGCAGCGCGCGTTCGCGTTGGCGGCGGGCAGCGAGATCCGGGCCGAGTTGTTGTCGCCGGCCGACCCGGCGCCAGGGCCGTCGGGCCGCAGCGAGGCGGCGCTGCCGGCGGGCTATGAGCTCGTCGCGATCGAGCGCTGGGCGATCGAGCGCGCCCTCGCGGCGGCGCAAGGCAACAAGGCCGAAGCGGCGCGGTTGCTCGGCATCGGGCGCCGCACGCTCTACGACAAGCTCGGCCCGCCGCCCGCCGCGTCGTAGGCGTGGGTCGGCTGTGCGGAATCTGCGCAGGTGTGCCTTCCACGCCCGTCGCCCCATCGAACAACGGTCGGCAAACCCAGGCAAGTCGAGGGTTTGCGGTTCGTCTCGGTTTGGTACCGCGTTTGCATTGCCGGGCCCGTGCGCTGCTTCTCGCTGTTGCCGCTGGCCCTGTTGACCGCGCCCGTGTTCGGGCAGGTCCAGCGCCTCGTCGACACGATCGCGCGCCCGGTTGCCTACCTGTGCCTCGAAGCGATGCCGCTGCCGGCGAACGCGAAGGCCGGCGACGAACGGCAGCCTGGGCCGGTCCAACGGCTGCTGTCGGATCCGTCGCTCGACGCTGTGTTTCAAGGTGGGGTCGCCACCGCAACCACACCGGCGTCGGGTTCGGGTCGCGCGCTGGCCCTCGTGCGCGGTCTGCTCGGCCGCAGCTCGGGCGAACTCGAACTCGTGCTGACCGGCATCGTGCCGGGCGATGGCCAGCCGCTGCTGGTCCTGCGCGCACGCCTGCAGACGACCGAAGCCGATCGGCTGCAGATGGCCTTGGATGGCAACGAACTGGCCGAACCGCGGCGTCGCCTCGGTGGCCACACGACCTACCGCTTGCGCGGTGACGGCAAGGCCGAAGGGCCTGGCCAGGAAGTCGAACTGGCACTGGTTGGCGCCGATCTCGTGGTCGGCAACGACACGTCAGCGCTCCGCGAAGTTCTCGAGGCGCCGGCCGCCACCACCACCGCGGCTCCGCGCGCGGGTGTGCTCGCCGGCGATCCGAGCTTCCGGGCGATGAAGAAGCAGTTGCCGGTCGCCGCCGGTTCGCTGTGGTTGTACGGCGATTGGCAGCGTCTGGGCGATCGCCTCGGCGGTGCCGTCGATGGCGTGCCCGGTTGGCTGATGGGCTCGTCGGGCCTCGGCTCGGCGCGCGCCGTGATGGCTTCGGTGTCGCCCGACAAGTCCGATCTGACCGCCACGCTGCTGCTCGATTTCGCCAACTCCAAGGCGGATGGCGCCGGTGGACGGCAGCGTCCGGGTGGCCCCGGGCACAACCACGACGGCCTCGGCGTCGATGGCTGGTTCGCAGCGGTGAAGCCGGTCCCGGCGCGTTCGCTGCTGGCCGAGTTGCCGGCGGGCGGTCTCGGCGGTCTCGTGCTGTCGGTCGATCTCACCACTTCGTTCCGCAATTCGCACGATGGCGCGCACCTGTGGCACGACCTGGCCCACGCCTTCGAGGACTACGGTCTCGACATCGACCGCAACGTGACCGGGCGGCTCGGCACGCACGGCACCGTGCAGTTCCACGTCGGTCGTTCGGCGACCGGCACGACCACCGTCGATTCGGTCTACGCGCTGCGCACGAAGAACAAGAAGGCCGCCAGCGACCTGTTCCACGATCTGCGTCGCGTCAGCGAACGCGCCAAGCTCGGCACGCCGCTCACGCGCGACAGCAAGGATCCGAAGGACCGCCGCACGCACGAACTGCTTTCGTTGAGCCACAACGACCTGGTGATGTTCGTGACGGCGCACGAAGACGCGTTGGTCTTCGCGACCGGTGCCGAGTCGCTGGTCAGTGTCGTCGACGAGATGCGGCGCAACAAACCGCGCACGCGCAAGAGCGAACCGATGAACGCAGCCCTGGCGGCGGCGGGTGGCGACAACGTCGCCGGCCTGTTCGACGTCGAGCTGCAGCCTTTGTTCGACCAGATCATGGGCGCGATTGCCGGCACCGGCGCTCGCGTCGACCTGTCGACGTTGCCCAAGCGCCACGTCGGTCATCTCGACCTGCAACGCCGCGACGATGGAACTGTTGTTCGCGTCCGTGTGCTGTCGTCGAAGTGATCCGTTCTACGTAACGAGCCTGTTCTTTCTCTCCTGACCCGACCGAAGCCACGCGCAGCCCTCGCTGCGTAGTGGTGGTAGGCGACGATCTTCGGCTGCATCCGGGTCAAACCGGCGGCAGCCACGGATGCACGGCCCCCCGCCGAGAGCCAGCCCACACTGGGGCAGGCAGGGCTGGCACGAAGCGATTCTGCGTGTGTTGCGCAGACCGTGCATCCGCACCTTCTTCGGGCACATGGTCCGCTTGGTTTCCACCGGCTGCTCCCATTCTGGGGCAGGCAGGAGCGGTTGGTGGGAGTGCGTGAGTGTCACGCGGCGGACCATGTGCCCGTATTCTTTTTTTCGGCGCCCCGGCGCCGCCGACTGGTCCCTTTGATCGCCTGCGCGGCTGCCCTACAACCGCGCCCATGCCCGTCGACGACGACAAGAAGCCGGACGAACGCGACGAAACCAAGCCGCCTGCGAACGCCGCGGAAGGGGATTCGGAGGGTGGTGCGGCAGGCAACCGCGCCGCCGGCGTGGCGATCGACGGCGACGGTGCTCCCGGTTCGGTCGTCGTCCAGGACGCCCTGCCCGACACGCTGTTCGTGTTTCCGCTGAAGAAGGCGGTGCCGTTCCCGCACCTGATGATGCCGCTGCTGCTCGATTCGCCCTCGGCGCGCGACATCGTGGCGAAGGCCGAGGCGCACAACGGCCATCTGCTGCTGGTGCTGCAGAAGGACCCCGAGAAGGACGACGTCGGCGCCGCCGATGTGCACGACGTCGGCGTCATCACGCGGGTGATGAAGACGCTGAAGCTGCCCGATGGCGGCATGTCGGCGATGACGCAGGGCCTGCGCCGCGCGCGCCTGGTCAAGGTCGTGCGCGAGAAGCCGCACCTCGTCGCGCGCGTCAAGGAACTGGTCGAGATCCCGGCGCAGGGCGAGCGCGCCGCTTCGTTGTTCCGGCTGCTGCAGAAGCAACTGCAGTCGCTGGCCGAGCTGCAGGACCAGATCGACTCGGGTTTCGCCACCGCCCTGCTCAACGTCGAAGAATCGAGCCAGCTCGCCGACTTCTCGGCGGGCGTCGTGCGCAAGGTGACCGATCGGCAACGCCTGCTCGAACTCGTCGACGTCGAGCAGCGTCTCGACCTGGCGCTGCAGCTGGTGATGGCCGAGAGCGAACTCGCCGCCCTCGACAAGCGCATCCTCGGCGAGATCCGCGACAAGGCCGAGAAGGCGCAGAAGGACTACTTCCTGCGCGAGCAGCTGAAGATCATCCGACGCGAACTCGGCGAGGAGAAGGATCCCCGCGCGCTCGAGATCCAGCGCCTCGAAGACGGCATCGCGAAGGCCAACCTGCCCGACGCGGCGTTGAAGCGGGCCCGCGAGGAGATGACCAAGCTGCAGACGACGCCGGTGGAGTCCGGTGAATACGGCGTCGTGCGCAACTACCTCGATTGGCTGGTCTCGCTGCCGTGGAGCGTGTCGACCGCCGACGACACCGATCTCGTCCGCGCCGCGCGCGTGCTCGACGACGACCACCACGGCCTCGCCGAAGTGAAGGACCGCATCCTCGAGTTCCTCGCCGTGCGCAAACTGCGCCCTGGCCACGGCGGCTCGATCCTGTGCTTCTCGGGCCCGCCCGGCGTCGG
>SXPB01000301.1 GCA_005776475.1 Planctomycetia bacterium | reverse complement strand
GAACTGCGCGGCGCTGCCGGAAGCGCTGCTCGAAAGCGAACTGTTCGGCTACATGCGCGGCGCCTTCACCGGTGCCAACACCAACAAGAAGGGCCTGTTCGAATCCGCCGAAGGCGGCGTGTTGTTCCTCGACGAGGTCGGCGATCTGCCGCTCGAACTGCAGAAGACGCTGTTGCGCGTGCTGCAGGAAGGCGAAGTGCGGCCGCTCGGCAGCCGCGAGACGGTGAAGGTCGACGTGCGCCTGATCACCGCCACCAACCGCAACCTCGAATCGATGGTGCGCGAGGGCTCGTTCCGCGAAGACCTCTACTACCGGATGGCGGTGCTGCCGGTGCATCTGCCGCCGTTGCGCGACCGCAAGGAGGACATTCCGCAGCTGGTGAAGCGGTTCCTCGGCGATCTGCAGCGCGAGACGCAGGGCCGCGTCCGCATCAGCCCCGACGCGATGGAACGCATCGTCGCCTACGGTTGGCCTGGCAACGTGCGCGAGCTGCAGAACGAAATCCGCCGCGCCGCGATCCTGTGCGACGGCATCATCCTCGAGACGCACCTCAGCACGCACGTGCGCGAAGGTCGCCGCGGGCCGGGCAACTCCAACGCCGACGACGGGTTGGTGCCGGCCGAACGTGGCACGACGTTGCCCGACATGGTGCGCGACCTCGAGATCCGCGAGATCCAGAAGGCCTTCGATCGCGCCCAGTCGAACAAGAGCCGCGCCGCCGACCTGCTGGGCCTGTCACGCTTCGCCCTGCAGCGCAAGCTCGAGAAGTACGCGCTCGACGCCGACGGCAAGCCGACCGGGCAGCCGCCGGTCGCCGACGACACTGCCTGATCCGATGACGTTCGCGCAGCCGTTCCTGGATTACGAGATCCTCGACCGCGTCGGAGCGGGCGCCATGGGTACGGTGTTCAAGGCGCGGCACAAGAAGCTGAACCGCATCGTCGCGCTGAAGGTGCTGAAACCGTCGCTGGCGCGCGACAGCCGCTACGTCGATCGCCTGCGCCGGGAAGCGCGCATCGTCGCTTCGCTCAGCCATCCCAACATCGTCACCGGCTATGACCTCGGTGAAGAAGGCGGCTACCACTACTTCGTGATGGAGTTCATCGAGGGCAAGTCGCTGCGCGGCATGCTGTCGGAGTGGGGGATGTTCGCCGAGGAATACGTGCTGCGCGTCGCGCGCCAGGTCGCCCAGGCTCTCGACCACGCCTGCCAGCGCGGTGTCATCCATCGCGACATCAAGCCCGGCAACATCCTGATCGACGAAGCCGGCAACGTGAAGTTGACCGACATGGGCCTCGCCAAGGGCCCGACCGATCTGACGATCACCCGCGACGGCGCCACCGTCGGCACGCCGCAGTACATCTCGCCCGAACAAGCCCGCAATCCGCACGACGTCGACGTGCGCACCGACCTGTACTCGCTCGGCGCCACGCTCTACCACATGGCGACCGGGGTGCCGCCGTTCCGCGGCGACACGATGGCGGAGCTGATCACCAACGTGCTCAACGAACTGCCGGTGTCGCCGACGGCGATCAACTCGGCGCTGTCGGACGGCATGTCGCTGGTGATCCGCAAGCTGCTGGCGAAGGACCTCACGGTCCGCTACCAGACGCCGCGCGATCTGCTCGACGACCTCGACCGCATCGAGCGGGCGCAGCCGCCGCAGATCGATGCCGCGCGGCTCGACCGCGAGGCCGGCGAGCGCAGCCGCTGGTGGCCCAAGCCGTTGTTCGCCGTCGCCGCGGTGACGTTTCTCCTGGGCGCCTGGTGGCTCGGCCAATCGGCGCGCGAACCGGAAGACCGGCCGCTGTCGGCGAGCGAGTTCCTCGCCGATCTCGATCGTGAATTGGCAGCGCTGCCGACGCCTGGGGCGCGCCAGGCCATGTTGCGCCAGCAGCGCACGCTGCCGGTCGGTTGTGAACGCGAGATGCAGAATCGGCAGCAGCGTGCCGACGAGGACCTGCGGGCGGTGATCGAGCGGGTTGCCGATGGCATGCTCGGTGCCGACTGGGGCGCGCTCGAACGTTGGTTGCGCGATCCCGTCGTGTGGCCGGATCGTGCCACCTTCGAACGCGACCGGTTGGCGCCGGCGTTGCGGCAGGAAGCGGGTCTGGCGTTGGCCGAAGTGCCGCCGCCGCTCCGCGTGGGCCGGCTGGAGGCATTGCTGTCGCAGGTCGACAAGGCGTTGTCGACGCGCGATTCGGACCTCACGGTCGTGTTCGATCTGTTCCTGCGCACGCAGCTGCCGGCGAAGAGCGACGAGCTTCTGCACGCCCGCGATTTCCGCGGCGCGGAGCGGGTGTGGAACGACGCGCTGGCGACGTTCTGCGACGGCGTTCGCATGCCGTTGCCGGAGCGGTTGCCGGCTCCGATCCGCAAACTGATGGACGAACGCCACCTCGCTGCCGGCCTGCAGGCGCAGAATGCGATCGACGCAGCGGAGCGTGAGGTGGCGGCGGCGCTGCGGGCCGAGGTCGAAGCCCTCGGCGTGGATCTGAACGGGCGCCTGCTTGCCGGGGAGCCGCCGGAGACGGTGGCGGCGGTGGCCGAAGCCTGTCGTCGCAACCTCGGCCAGAGCTGGCCGATGGCGGGCTCGTTTCGCGTCGGTCGCAATCCGTGGCCCGATGTCGAACAGCAGTTCTCCGTGTTGGCAGTGGCGATCGACGGTGCCGTGCAGCGCGCCGCCGAAGCCCGCTTCGAGGGTCGTTGTGATCTCGTGTGGCGGGCGTTCGTGTCCGGCAGCGGGGCAGATGCCGCGGCCCTGTTGGACGACATCGTGCCGCCGGGCTCGCCGCGGGCGGCGCGCGCCGAACGCCACCGCGCGGCGCTGCAGGCGGCGCGCGCCGTCGAGTTGGCGATCGTGCGCGCCGTCGCCGAACAACCGACGATCGCCTTCCTGTTGCACGGGCGCGGCGATCCGATCGACATCCGCGCCGAAACCGCGGGCACCGGTTGGCGGCTGGTTGGCAATGCGCTGAACCAACCGTCCCGCGTCGTCCAGCTCGTCGAGCTGCGCATCGCCGACCTGCTGGAACGCATGCAACGCCCGCGCGATGCCCAGCAGCGACCGCGGGATCCGTTGCAGGGCATGGCGCCAGCAGAGCGCGCCCTCGGACTCGCCGTGTGCCAACTCGTGGGCGACGACCTGGCGGGGCTCGGTGCCTTGACCCGCCAGATGGCGCGGCCCGACGAGCAGTTCCTGGTCGATGAGATCGCGCCGCGCATCCAGCGCGCGCGCGGCCGCGTACCGGTGGTGGCGATGGACCGCGTGGCCCTGTTGCAGCGCGTGCGCACCGCGCGCGAAGCCGCTGGCATCAACGGGGCGTTGGCCGAACTCGAGCAGGCGCTGCGCACCTACACCGACCAGGTGCCCGAAGAGCAGCGTTCGCACGCCGAGAGCGTCGAGATCCGCGCGGTTGCCGGTTGGGTGCAGTTGGCGAAACACCGGGTCGGGTTGCAGCAGGAACTGACCACGGCAGCGCCGCCCGACGCGCAGGTCGAAGTGGGCATCGTCGGCGACGAGATCGTCGCGTCGGTTGGCCTCGCCGGCGAAGCGTTGCGTCGCGACGCCAAGGACGGTTGGCACCTGCGGGATGGCGCGCTCGAGTTCGCCGGCGCCTTGCCGTGGAGTGAGCTCGCCAAGCAGGTGCTGGCCGGCGACACCGGCATCGCGGCCACCGCGCTGCGCACTTCGCTGGTGGTCGACATGGTGGTGCCGCCAGCGTCGATCGGCACGCGCTTCTACGTCATCGAGTTCCGTGGCATCGCCGTGGTGCTGACGTTCGCCGCCGATGACACCGTGCACGCGGCGTTGGTCGATGGCGACGTGCGCCGCGACGAACGCGACGTGCGCACCGCCTTCGTCCGGGCGATTTCGGGAGTGCTCGGTGCGAACCGCGTGGTCGCGGTGCCGGGGGCCGTGCACCGGTTGACGTTCGAAGTGACGGCGTCGTCCTCGCGCGAGCGGGCGGCGGTCCGCGTGCTGTTCGAAGGCGTCGAGTTGTTTCCGACCGTGAAGGCGCGGCGCCTGAATCCGCAGCAGGAACCGACGTTCGCGATCCACGCGCGCCAGGAGATCACGATTCCCCGCGTGGTGGTACGGGCTGAAGGCCTGTAGTCGCAGCGAGCGTCAGCGCGGCGGTGCCGCCGGCGCCGTCGTCGTGGCCGCCGCCGCGGTCGGTGCCGTCGCGTGCAGTCGCAGCTCCGCCAGGTAGTCGGGCAGCGCGACTTCGAGTTGGGCGTGCTCGCGCGCCAGCAGCGCATACGGCACCGCCAACGCCGGCTGCGCGCCCTCACCATGCGCCTGGCTCAACAACCGGTAGTCCGCGGCGTGGGCCTTCTGCAGTCGACTGGCCGTATGCAGCATGGCGACCGCGGCGGCCGGATCGTCCTGCAGGCGCGCGCGCGCCGCGCGGCGCCAGGCGTAGGCATCGTTGCCGAGCGCCTGCAACTCGTCGAGTTGCCGCGCCATGCGGGAACGCAGCAGCGGATCGTCGCTGCCGAGCATCGCCTGCCAACAATGGTCGTTGGCGCGCGTCGCATCGCCAGAACTCGCGGCGGCGACGCCGAGATCGGCGTGCACGTCGGCGCCCGCATTCGGCAGTCGCGCGCGTTGCTGCCGCAACGCATGGCTCCGCGCAGGGTCGCCGGCGCTCATCGCGGCGGTGGTTGCGGCCGCGAGCCGATGCTGCACGACGGCAACCAGGGCCGACTCTGCCTGGCCCGGCCGCACCAGGTCGGGGTCCATCGCCATGGCCAAGGCGTCGCCGACGGCGCGCGCCAGCGTCGCCGGTAGTTCGCCAAGCACGCAGGTGCCGGTGGCCGTGCTGCGCAACTCGACGGCGAAGTCAGGTTGGCCACCGGCTTGCAAGGCCGCCGGCAGTTCGACCAGGGTAGCCACGGGCAAGGCGGCCGCGGCAGTCGCTTCGCGCAGATGCAGCCGATGGGTCGCGAGGGCGCGCAGCCCACCTGGGCTGCGCGGGTCACCGGCGAAGGCGAAACGAAGCGCATGCGGTCCCGCCGCCGCCACCAGCACGCCATGCGCGTTGGGTTCCGGGTCGACGAAGGGCAGCTGGTGGCGCAGCGCGCCGCCGACGACGGCGGCCGCCACCATCGCCGGCAGCGCGACCTCGTGTCGGACCACGACCGTGTCGGGCCGTGGCGTGGCCTGGCACGCCGCCAGCACGACGAGGCAAGGCCACCGCAGCAGAGGAGAAGGCGACACCATGCGAACCGAAGTTGCTTCGACGCGACCTGCCGGTTGCTGCAGTGGCTCGTCCCGAGTCGGGACTGCGGTGTGGCAGCACCGCCATGCCAACGCTGCGGGTTCAGCCTTCGGCGACCACGAACGCGGTCGCCGTGGTCTCGGTGTGCGTGAGGCTCAGGTGCAGGTTGCGGATGCCGAGCTGCGCGGCGCGCGCGGCGGCGTCGCCGTGCAGCGCGATCTGCACTGCGCCCGCCGGCGTGCGCACGACTTCGATCTGCGCAAAGCCGATGCCGGCGGCCCAACCGGTGCCGAGGCACTTCATCACCGCTTCCTTGGCGGCGAAGCGGGCCGCGAACGACGCTGCCGCCTTGCCTTCGGCGCGACTGCGGCAGTAGGCGGTTTCACCGGCACAGAACACGCGCGCGAGGAAGCGCTCGCCGCCTTCCTGCAGCAGCCTCGCGATGCGTGCGATCTCCACGGCATCGACACCGACGGCGACGATCATGCGTCTGCCACTCCGGCTTCCTGGCGAACGACGAGCGGCAGCGGTTCGCAGCGTTCGCCGTGCAGCCAGAAGGCGGCGATGTCGCGGCGACCGACGACGAGCTGCACGCAGTCGCGCCACGCCTGTTGACGGTCCCGCTGCGACAGCGAAGCGACGCCGCCGGGATGGCCGTGCACGAAGCCCAGCCAGTCCGTGCCGCGGGAACGCAGCTCGGCCTCGGCGCGGGCGAATGCGAGCGGATCCACGACGAAGCTGTGCGGCGCCGACGCGGCGACGGCGACGTTCGGCAGGGGATGCCATGCGCTGACCACGGCCCGCCGCGCCGTGTGGTGGCCGCCGAGCAGGGCGACCGGCTCGGCTCCGCAGGCGACGTCGGCATCGCCGAAGCGCAGCAGGGCCGTGTGCACGGCAGCAGCGAGTTCGACAGCCAGCGGGCGCATGGCGCGAGCTTCGTCGGCCGTGCCCGGCCGGGCAAGGGCGCAATCGGTGCGCTCGCGTCGGCCGCGAACTCACGCCATGATCGGTGCATGAACGAACCGCTGTATGGCACGCCGCACGCCCATGGTCCGTTGCTCGGGCCCCTGTCGCCGCCGCTGGTGCGCAGCACCACCGCCGGCCAGCCCGACGCCGAGACGTTGCGGGCGATGGGGGCCGGCGAGCGGCCGGGCGAGTTCTACCAACGGCTCGGTCACCAGAACGGGCGCGCCTTCGAGAGCCTGGTCGCTTCCCACGAAGGCGCCGACGGTGCGGTTGCCTTCGCCAGCGGCATGGCGGCGATCAGCGGTGCGATGGCTGCCCATCTGGCCACCGGCGATCGGGTGCTGGTGGCGGAGGAGATCTACGGCGGCACGTCGGCGTTCGCGACGACCGACCTGGTGCGCTTCGGCGTGCGCGTCGATCGCTTCTCGGCGCTCGATCTCGATGGGCTGCGGGCCCAACTGCAGCGGCCGGCGAAGTTCGTGGTGTTCGAGTCGCCGATCAACCCGACTTTGCGCGTCGTCGACATCGCCGCCGTGGCGAAGCTCGCGCGCGCGGCCGGCGCGCTGACGTTGTTCGACGGTACGTTCGCGCCGCCGCCGGTGCAGTGGGCGCTGCGCCTCGGGGTCGATCTCGTCGCGCATTCCGCCACCAAGTTCTACGGCGGCCACAGCGACGTGCTAGCCGGCGTCGTCGCCGGTCGCCACGAACTGCTCGGACCGATCGAAGCGTGGCGTCGCCGCACGGGTGCCGTCCTGGCGCCGGACCCCGCGTGGTTGCTGTTGCGCTCGTGGCCGACTCTGTTGTTGCGGTTGCAGGCGCAGCAGGAAGCGGCGCTGGTGCTCGCCCGTGGCCTCGCCGACGAAGTGCGCGCCGGGCGCCTCGTCGAGGTCAGTTATCCCGGGCTGCCTGGCGATCGCGACCACGAACTCGCGCGCCGCCAGATGGGGGGCGGTGGCTGTGTCGTCACCGTCGAAGTGGCCGGTGGTCTGCCCGGTGCGCGCCGGGCGTTCGATCGACTGCAGCGCATCGCCAGGGCGCCGAGCCTCGGCGGTGTCGAGTCGTTGGCGACGTTGCCCGCGTTCACCACGCATGCGTCGCTGACACCGGCGCAGCGGCGCACCGCCGGCATTGCCGATGGGCTGATGCGCATCGCGGTCGGTCTCGAAGGGGCGGACGTGCTGCTCGGCGATGTGCGCCAGGCGCTGCAGGGCTGAGTCCACGCCCCGGCCGGTGTGCGTGTTGGCCTTTCCCCAGCGGCTGCGCTACCGTCCGCACCGGGCTCGACTTCGCCCTTCAAAACGTATGAGCATCGCCCGCTTCCTCTCGTCAGTGGCTCTGGTCGCCGCCGTTCTCACCGCCCAGGAAAACGGCAAGCCCGGCACTCCGGCCGACGCTTCGGCCAAGGGGATCCCCGCCCCGGCCACGGTGCGGGCCCCGGCGGTCACCGTCGGCGTCGTCAACCTGGACAAGGTCATCGATACCTACCCGCGGTGGATCAAGATGAAGGCCGACATCGCGGCGATGAGGAACACGTTCGACGAGCGGTTGACGGCGATGACGAAGCCGATCCGCGAATTGAAGGCGGTGATCGACTCGATGGAGGACGGCACCGAACAACGGCGCCAGAAGGAACTCGCGCACAGCCTGATGCTGCAGGAGCAGAAGGGCCAGGCCGAGATCCTGCGCGAGCAGCTCGACCTCGAGATCGCGCGCAGCCAGGTTGCCGTGTTCGAAGACCTCGAAGTCGCGATCGCCAAGGTCGCCAAGGCGCGCGGTGTCGACCTCGTGCTGCGCCGGCGTGAGGTTCCGAAGGCGGCTGACGTCGGCGCGTTGTCGGCCCGCGGCATCCAGGCCCGCTTAAGCGACTTCGAACGCCAGTCGGTGCTCTACGCCGCCGACTCGCTCGACCTGACCCAGGACGTGATCAAGCTGTTGATGGTGCCGCTGGACAGCGGCAAGCCGACGGAAGCGCCAAAGAGCGGAGGGCAGTAGCGAGTGGTGCAGAACGCCGAAACCAAGCCTCCCGCGCGCATGCAGCGCACCTTGAAGTCGCCGGTCGAGTACCGGGGCGTCGGGTTGCACTCGGGCAAAGAGATCCGCATCACCGTGCGCCCGGCCGAAGCCGGCACCGGCGTCACCTTCGTGCGCACCGACATCGAGGAACACCCCGTGGTCCGGGCGCACGGCGCCAACATGAAGGCGCGGCAGCGGCGCACCTGCATCCAGGATGGCCGCGCCGAGGTCTACACCTGCGAGCACCTGCTGGCGGCGATGTTCGCGCTCGGCATCGACAACGCGCTGGTCGAGATCGACGGCGAAGAATTGCCAGGCCTCGACGGCGCGGCGCTGGAGTTCTTCAAGGCGCTGCAGGCGAGTGGCACGGTCGAAACCAAGTCACCGCGCGCGCTCTACTCGGTCAAGCACCCGATCTACGTGCGCGAAGGCGCGGCGAGCATCGTGGCGCTGCCGGGCACCGGCAAGCTGACCGTCGAATACCACCTCGACTACGCCGGCAAGAACGGCGCCCTGCCGGCCCAGAAGCAGCTGGTCGCTTTCGAGCTGACGCCTGACAACTTCGAACGCGACATCGCCCCGGCCCGTACCTTCGTGATGGAACACGAAGTCGAAGCGTTGCGCGCCGCCGGCCTCGGCAAGGGTGCCAACGCCCAGAACACGCTGGTGATGGGGCCGGAAGGGCCGCAAGCCAACACGCTGCGGTGGGACGACGAACTGGCGCGCCACAAGATCCTCGACTTGATCGGCGACGTGTCCAACGCCGGCGTCGATCTCGATGCGCACATCATCGCGACGCGTTCGGGCCACGGCCTCAACATGGCGCTGGTGCAGCGCATTCTCGAAGAGCGCGAGCGCGAACAAGAACAGGGCGAAGCGCCGCCGTCCGACACTGGTCTCGACATCCGGCAGATTCTCAAGCTGCTGCCGCACCGCTACCCGTTCCTGCTGAT
>SXPB01000300.1 GCA_005776475.1 Planctomycetia bacterium | reverse complement strand
GCAGCTGAGAACGGCCCGTCGACGCATCGCGTCGGCGGGCCGTTTGCATTTCAGGCAACGACTTCGATGGCAGTGCGGCGCCCAGACGCTTTCGCCAAACCAGCGTCACAAGTCACCAAGGTCGCATCGAGTGCCTCGGCGAGGGCAAGGTAGAGGGCGTCGTAGGCGGTCAGATTGGCCCGCAACTGGAACACGCGCTCCAACAAGCCGACATGCGGGTGTCGCTGCACGGGAAAGCGGACAAGGTCATCGATCGCCGCACTCGCACGTTGCGCAGTGAGCTGGCGCGAGTGGACGAACCGTCGGAACACCTGGACCACCTCGATGTCCAGAAGATGCGGCGCGTGCCGCTTCACCTGCATCACCCGTTCGTCAACCCTCTTCCCAATCTCCGTTCCCAACAACAGCTCCACCATCGCCGACGCGTCGACGACGATCATGCCGAGTCACGCTCCTTGCGCACGGCGGCGGCCGCGGATTCGGCGAGCTTGACGGATTTGCGTGAACGCAGGCGCTCACGCATCTCTTCGGGAGTCGGCATCGCCGCCAGTGTCGCCAGTTCGGCCAGCAGGAACTCCGACAAGGACATGCCCGCTTTCGCGGCCAACGCGGTGAGACGCCGATGGACCGCGTCGGCGACGTTGCGCACCTGGATGGTCTTCGCCATGCATGCAGAGTGCATGCACGGCGTCCATCTGTCAAGACGGGCAGAAGCGGATGCTCCGAAGGAGCAATTGGCGCCACCCGAGCCCGCCACCGCCTCGACACGGCTCGTTCGCGTGCCACCAGCAACGGCACCGAGCTATCCTGCATCCATGCCCGATTCCCAAGCCTCGGAACCACGGGAGCGCAACCTGCTGGAAGCAGCCCTGTACGGCACCGCGGCGCTCGCTGTGCTGATCGCGGGCACATTCGCCGCCGTGCTGGCCTTGCTTTGGGCCTGCGGCGCACCACCGCCACTCGATCCGTTGCTGTGCCTCGTGGGACTGCTCGCCGGTTCGGGCGTGCTGCGGTTCTACGCCCACCTCGCGCGCACGGCACCATGACATTCGCCTGCCGCCTCGGTTGCGGTGCCTGCTGCATCGCACCGTCGATCACGACGCCGTTCCTCGGCATGCCGAACGGCAAGCGCGCTGGCGAACGCTGCGTGCATCTCGACGCCGCGAACCTCTGTGTCCTGTTCGGCCGACCGGAGCGGCCCCGCTTCTGCAGCGACCTGCGCCCGGAGCCGTCGATGTGCGGCACCAAGGACACCGAGGCGATGGCGATCCTGACCTGGCTCGAGCAGGCAACACACCCTACAACCTGACGCAAGAAACCGCTCGACCCTGCAACGCCGGCGGCCTCTGCGGCATAAGCATGCCGTGGCGCCCGAAGTGGACTTTCTCGGCTGGCTCGATCGACGCGATGGCGCGGCGCTTGCGCGCGTCTTCGACGCCCTCGGCGGACGCCTGTTGCTGCTGGCCGGCCACCTGACCCGGGGCGGCGCCGACGCGCGCGACCTCGTGCAAGCGACCTTCGTCGCCGCAATGGCGCACGGCGGTCAGTGGGATCGTCGCCGGCCCCTGTGGCCATGGTTCGCGACGATCCTGCACAACGAGTCGCGCATGCACACACGCCGCCAGCGCCGCCGCCGCGAAGTGGAACTCGACGCCAGCGATTCGAGCAACGCCGCCGACGATCCGGGTCGAATCGCCGCCGCCGCCGAGTCGTTCGACGTCGTGGTCCGCACCATCGACTCGCTGCCGGTGCACTACCGGCAGGTGCTGCGCCTGCGACTCGTGCATGGGTTGCAGCCGACGGAAATCGCGCAGACGCTGGAGATCCCGGTCGGCACCGTGCGCGCACAACTCCACCGCGGTCTCGCCCAGCTTCGCGGCACGCTGCCCGCGGGAATCGCCACGGCTCTCGTGGCCTGGCTCCTGGGCGATGGCGACCTGCTCGCGCAAGCGCGCACCTTCGTGCTCGCACGCGCCGCCGGCCCATCCGCGATCGGCGCCGCGACGACCGCCAGCCCTTGGTTGCTCTCCGGAGTCCTGACGATGAACTCGAAACACGCAGTCGGTCTCGTCCTTGGGCTCGCGCTCGCGGCGTGGCTGACGTTCGCAGTCATTCTGCCGGCCACGGCACAACCCACCGCACCGGAGCCGCTCCAGCCTGCCGTCGGCAGCACCGCGCCGACGACGGCGCCCACCGTTCCGGTGGCAACGAACCCACCCGAGCGCCTCGATCGCACGGACCCCGATCCTGCCAACGCGAAGGGCTGGTCCCTGGTGGTGCACGTCCAGGATCCGAACGGCAAACCGATCCCCGACGCCGACGTGTCGGTCTGGACGGCGCCGGAGGGGGGCTCGTTCTGGAACCGGTCCGACAGCGACTACCTGCGCAGTGACGTCGCCCAGGGTCGCTCGGATGCGCGCGGCGAGTTCCGCAGCAGCCTCGACGACGTTCGCAACCGCAGCGAAGTCTGGCGCGCGACCCACTGGGTCTGGGCGGAAGCCAGGCTCGCGAATGCCAAGCCGCGCCGCGACCTGGTGCAGTTGCCGGTCGATCCCTCGGCATCGCCGCTCGACCTGACCCTCGAACTCAAGCCGACGAACGGCATCGTCGGTCGAGTACTCGATGCCCACAGCCAGCCGATCGCCAACGCCCAGATCGGCGACGAACGCTCCATCGCGGATGGCACCTTCTTCCTTCCGATCGCAGCCGACGACGAATGGCCGGCGAGGTTGCTTGTCGCTGACTCAGCGCATGGAGCCACGCACGTCGCGGTTCCTGCGAGTTCCGCGGCGGCGACCGTAGATCTCGGCGACATCGTGCTGGCTTCATCGACGCGGGTGCTCGGCCGCGCCGTGTTGGGCGACGGCAGTCCGATTGCTGGCATCCAGGTGCGACTGGTCCAGATCGACGCGAGCCTCGGCACCGACCTGGCGGCAATCCACCGTTGGCTTATGGGCAGGAAACGCAGCGCGGCGTTAGCTGCGGATCGCGATGTGCCGGTGTGGACGACGGCATCGGCGAACTCCGGCCGCGATGGCTCGTTTCGTTTCGCTGGCCTCGACGCCGCGGCGACGTTCCTGCTCTCGATCGAAGGTGTACGCCCGGTCGAAGTCGTCGTTCGCCCCGTGCCAGACCCGATGGAACTGCGCATCGACCAGCAACTGCTGACGATCGAAGTCAGCGACGCATCCGGCGAAGCCCTTCCTGGCGCTTCGATCCATCTCGATGGCTTCGATCCGGCCGGCACCCACGCGTCGTGGAAGCCGCGCCCAGGGTTCCCAACTACGGGCCAAGTCTGCGGCAACCTGGTGCCGTGTGGCGACGACGACGGCCGCCGTGTGCTGCTCTCGCCGTTCGGTTTCGTGTGGTGTCTGTACACAACCGACGAAGCCGTGCAGCCGTTCCTCGTGCGCCACGAAGCACTGGCGGGACTGCATCGCGCGACGTGCCGGGTAACACTGCAGCACGACGACCGCCGCGGTCACCTGCGCGTGGTCGCGCGCGACGAGTCGGGCGCGCCGGTGCACTACGGGTTCTCGTTGCAGCATTCCTCGCGCGACCTGCACGTCAACAACCGCCGCACGCTGCTGCCACCGGAAGGCGTCACGCTGCAACTGCCCGTCGGTCGATGGCGCCTCGATGCCGTGTTGGGCAAGGAGAAGGTCTACCTGCACGGCGACAGCGGTTTCGCCCGCGGCGAGCAAACGCACGAGATCGAAATCGAACACGACCGCACGACCGAGCTTCGGCTCGTCGCCCCCGCCGCCGGCCTCGTCGCATTCGAGCCACACGGTGCGAAGCTGACGCCAGAAGCGTTGCGCTCCGTGCGCATCGAAGCCGCGGGGCGCGCGGTGGATGTGCTCGGCTTCGACCCGAGCTATCCGAGCATGCAGGCGCGCCACGATCGCCCGAAGCGGTTCCTCACTCGCCAGGCGCTGCCACCGGGCCGGCACTCCTTCGTCGTCACCGCCGAGGGATTCCATCCGGTCCCCTGCGAAGCAACCGTGGTCGCCGACGAAGTGGTGTGCGTTCGCGTCGAGATGTTCGCTAGGCAGTGAGTCGTCTTCGTGACCGGTGCACTTCGGAACGCTTCGTCGTGCGCACCTGGCGCCACGAGCGGTTCGAGGCGTCGCCGCTGCTCGTCGCCGATCGGATCAGCCCCTGCTCGCCCTCGCCAGCATCTGCAGGCACAGGTCCTTCACGCCGGTAGCGGCAACTCGGTCGCGCGCGAGCGTGCGGTCGCTGCACAGGAACACCGGCCCCGCGCTGTCGTCCGTGTAGATGCGGCCATGCGTGCCGCGCACCATCGACGGATCGGTCGGGATCACGTCCATCAGGTAGCGGAAGCCGAGCATCTTCTTGGCCAGGTTCTTGGCGATGCGCAGCTTCGGGAACGTGATCTTCGGGTCGACGAACAGCTCGGCCGGGTCGTAGCCGGGCTTCCGGTGGATGTCGACCGTCGGCGCGAAGTCCGGCCGGCGCGCTTCGTCGAGCCAGTAGTGGTAGGCAAACCAGCACCCAGGCTCGGCGATGCAGACGAGCTCGCCGCTGCGGTCGTGGTCGATGCCGAGTTCCTTCTGCTGCGTGCGGTCGAGCACGCGCGCGACGCCCGGCACCTTCGCCAGGAGAGCGCGCACCGGCTCCAGGTCGGCGGCATCGCGAACATGGACGTGCGCGCACTGGTGGTCGGCGACCACGAACGCGCGGCACGCGCCGCAATCGAGCAGTTGCCCGTGGCTCGTCTCCTGCACGCGCAGCAGGCCCTTCTCGTGCAGCACGCGGTTCAAGAACACCGGCGTCGTCGCGTTCTCGATGCCGTACTCCGACAACACCACGACATGCGCCTTCTTCTCGCGCGCGGTCTCGATCAGCCGCAGACACTGCGCGTCGAGGTCCCGCACCGCCAGCACGCTGCGTGGATCGTCCGGCCCGAAGCGTTGGTGGTCGTAGTCGAGGTGCGGCAGGTAGACGAGCATCAGGTCCGGGTCGTGTCGCCGCACCGTCGCCAGCGCCGCCGACACGATCCACTCCGTGCTCTTGATGCCCGCCTTCGGGCCCCAGAAGTCGAACAACGGGAACGGGCCGAGCTCCTGCTGCAGCGACGCGTGCAGATCCGGCGGCTCGCTGTAGAGCCCGGGCCGCTTCAGCCCGTTCGCGTGGTACTCAGGCCGCGGCGTCACCGACCACGCGACGTGCGGCGCATACATGTTCCACCACCAGAACAGCTTCGCGGTGCGGGTGCCGAAGCGTTGCGCCGCCGTCTCGTACAGCTTCTCGCCGCGCACGAGCTGGTTCTGCTGCCGCCACAGCATCACTTGCGCCAGTTCGCGGAAGTACCACCCGTTGCCGACGGCGCCGTGGCCCGACGGCAGGAGCCCGGTGAGGAACGAAGCCTGCACCGTGCACGTGACCGCAGGAAACACCGTGTCGAGCGGGGCGGTGAATCCGTGCGCGCCGAGCCCGCGCAGCACCGGCGCATGCGCAAGGTCCTTCGGGCGCAATCCGACAGCGATGACGACGAGCAGCTTCACCGGCGCAGTGTGCCGGCCGCGACCAGCGCGCGCCACGCCGCGTTCATCGACTGGTAGCCGGATCCGCGTCGGGCACGAACCCACGGACCTTCAGCCAGTGGCGCGACATGTGGTCCCCACCGCTCGCGTACTGCAGACGTCCTTCGTGGGCGACGACGACGAGCCACCAGCGCGGCACCTTGAGTTGCAGCAGGTCGACGCGGCGGCCGTCGGCGAGGCGTCCCTGCGCGAGCGTCTTTTCGACCTTGCCCCCCAACAACGAACAGGCGTCGTCGACGGTCATGCCCCGGCGCAGTCCGCCGCGCAGATCCTCCGGATCGGGGTGGTCCGGCGGCACGCCGCGCTTCGCGCTGGCTAGCCGGATCGTGATCCGCGCGGCCGGGTCATCGGGATGCCAAGCCTCGACCTGCAACACCCCGGCAGCCGGCAGCAATGGCGATTGCTTCCACGTGAACTGGACGCGGCCGTCCAGGGCGGGCTCGCCGTTGGCCAGGATCGTCAGCGGGCGCCACGCCGTCGGCACCTTGCCGAACGGCGTGCTCGCCTCGACGACGTCCATGCGATCGAGGTCGGGCCAATCCAAACGAACGTCGATGCGTCCGAGCCGCGAAAGCACCGACCACGCGCTCGGGCGACGGACCAGTCGCATCAACGTCGCATGCATGCAATCCAGGCTGAGCAACGCCCGGAACATCCCGTGCACGCCGGTCGACCACGCCGTGCGCACGTCTTCGACGTGGAGGTGGGCGAGGGACTCGACCTCGAACTCGCCACTGCACTCCGTGCCGTCGTCGCCGCGCAGCTCCGCACGCACTTTGGCCGGTCCGTAGGCGTGGTAGACGACGAACGGTCCATGCTGCCATTGCTCGGTGGCCGTTCGCGTCAGGATGCGGTCGTGCACCGGATGGACGGCGTCGATGCCATCACGCGGCGCCGGCAGTTGCGTGGTCGTGAGCGAGAACGTGAAGGTGCGTCGCTCGGCGCCGATCGCGACCTCGATCGCGTACTCGACGCGATCGCCGACACCCCAGATCGCCGCCGGATCCAACGCGTCCACCGGCCCCGTCGCCGCGAACGCGCCCTGCGGTTGCGGCAGCGAGCTGGCCCAGTCCGCCGGCCGCTCGACCGATCCACAGGCAGCACCGAGCGCCGCGAACAGCAAGGCCGGCGAGCGCATGTTCATCGCACCTGCGGGGCGAGGTCGATCGCCGACGGCAGCGCGGGCGCGAACTCTGGATAGGCGTGCCTGGCCAGCCAACGGATTTCGGCGGTCTTCGTCACGTCGCCGAGCGGCAGATCGCCGTATCGCACCGCCACGCGCAGCCCCTGGGCCTTGCCCCACTTCGCTTGCGGCAACACGAACGGCGCGCCGCGCCGACGGTCGTGCGCCCCGGCGCCGACGATCTCGCGCTGCAGCTCCCGCCACACGCCGTCGCCGTCGCGAGCTTCGACCGTGTATTCGACCACTTCGACGTTGGCGTCGCGTGGCTCGAGCATCCACGTCGACAGCGACAGGCGCGCGTCGGCACCCACGCCACGCGGTTGCACCTTCAGCCGGAACACGCCCCGTTCGATGCGCGCCCGTTGCTCGAACGGACTCAACGCCGGCATGCGGATGCGCGTGTCGTCGATCAGCAAGGCGCCGGTCGCGAACAGGGCGTGGTAGTCGTAGAGGATCGTCGCGTAGCCACGATCGGCCCACCCCTCGCCCCACGAGTTCTTGAGCAGGAACCCGCGGTTGTCGTAGCCGACGATCGTCACCGCGTGGCCGCCGTAGATCTCCTTCTCGGGATCGTCGTCGAGCTTGATCTCGACCTTGTCGGCCTTCCCCTCCGTCACGAAGTCGAGGCGCTTGGAGGCGAGCAGCAGCTTGAACATGCCGTAGTTCATCCACGTCTTGGTCCCCGCCTCGCGGAACGCACCGAGCAGCCCCGGATGCAGCACCGTTCGCTTCGTCGCGGCATCCGGCTGCACCGCCGACCAGTTCGGACCGTGCACCAGATAGGTCACCGGAATCGCGAGCAAGCCGCCGTCGAGCGCCTTCTGCAACCGCTGCACGTCGCGCGCCGCGCTCTCATCGAGCACCGTGCAGGAACCGGCGGCGAAGCCGTACTTGCCGAAGCCATCGCGCACCGCCTCGAGGTCCGCTTCGGTGATCTGCGCCAGTTCGAGGTACTGCTTCAACTCCTCGGGCACACCGGGCGCCGCGCGCTTCGGATTCGGGTCGTACGGCAGGAACGGCTCGGCACAGGTGCCGACCAGTTCGAACAACGTCGCATAGTCGGGCAACGCGTTGCCCGTGTTCATGATCAGAGGCTTGCGCATCTTGCGCAGCCAGACGTCGACGCCCTGCTCGTGGCGCTTCACCGTCGCGTAGAGCAGTTGCTCCGACAGGTCGCACGGCACGCCAGGGAACGTCTCCAGCGCGGCGCAGATCGAGAAGGCAACGCAGGTGCCGCGGTCGCCCTGGTTCTTCACCGCCGACTGCGACGCGCGATGGTCCACTTGCGCGACCGCAAACGTCGCGGCGAGGGCAACAGCGAGGACGCTGACGAAGGGGCGTGCCATCCGCGCATGTTCGGCGGCGGCGGCGGCGACGCAAGCAGCATGTCGCGGCACGGGAGGTGGGCGACGATGTGGCGATGCAACAAGAGACAAAGGGTGCGTTCCCGGCGACGACCCCCGCGCCCTTTCAACGAGCGAAGGTCGCTTCGCCGGTGGTCGTCGCGAGCGCGTGCTCACTCGTGCTGCCGTCCGGCCAGCGCACGGCGAGCTTGCTGCCGGCGGGCGCGCTCGGGAACCAGGCGCACGGTTCGGACTGCGACAGGTAGCCGCTGCCGGCAGTGATCTCGCGCACGTGCTTCTTGCCGCCAGGTTCGCGCAGTTCGAGGCGCGCGCCGATCGCGTTCGGGTTGCCCTTCGGGCCCTTCAGCGCCACGCGCAGCACCTGCTGCCCGCGGATCGCACGCAGCACCTGCACCGGGCCGTCGTTGGTCGCGACTACGACATCCGTATCGGCGAGCACGAGCGATTTGGCATCGCCCGCAATCGCGAGGCCGGAACTCTTCGGCGGCACGTACTCGAACTGCATGCCGCCCTTGCCGCGCACGAACGCCGACAGGCCGCCATCGAAGCGCCCGGTCTCCGGCTCCGGCGAGAAGAAGTTCTGCGCCAGCACGAGGTCCTGGATGCCGTCGCCGTCGAAGTCGGCGATGCCGATCCCGAACACCGGCGCGATCTGCGTCATGCGCGGCAGCGGTGCCACCACGAACGTGTCGCCGCGGTTCTCGACGACGACGTGCTGCAGTTCGTGGCAGGTGAGTTCGAGGCACGACGCGAGGTCGCCGCCGTAGATCTCCGTCAGGTTCGCCTTCGCGAACGCGTCGTAGGTCGGGAAGCGCTCGCGCACGAACGGCATCGCCTGGCTGCTGCACGACAGCCCGCGCACCGGCAGCACCGTGTCGCCGGGTTGCTTCGCTTCGACGACGTCGAACGAACCGTTGCCGTCGAAGTCCTTGCCGTAGAGCCGCAGCGGCTTCTTCTCGCTCGCCTTGTACTTGGTGTTGAGGCCGAGGTTGCCGGCGACGAGATCCATGTCGCCGTCGCCGTCGAAATCGGCCGCAGCGACGCTGTTCCACTGGCCGTGCACCTT
>SXPB01000039.1 GCA_005776475.1 Planctomycetia bacterium | reverse complement strand
CGGCGACAGCGAATGGGAAGTGCTGAAGAAGCACGAGATGGAACCGCCGGCGATGCCGTCGCACCTGTCGTCGCGCGAGGTCGCGATCCTGCAGCGGTGCCTGCAGAAGGATCCGGCGGCGCGCTTCCAGAGTGTGCACGACCTGCTGTCTGCGTTCGGGGCGCCGGCAACGGCGGGAGCCGCGGCCTGGACCGACGTCAGGGCCGGTGCCGAAACGCCGCCGCCGCCGCCGTCATCAGGATCGGCGGCGCCGCCGCCGCCCGGCCCTGCGCCGGCCGCCGAGCCGGGCAAACCCGAAGAAGATCCGTACACCGGGTTCGGTCGCGCGTCGCGCGAAGCGATGCGGCACGCGCACAAGATCGCGCAGAAGGCCGCCCGCGAGGCCGGCAAGATCGCCCAAAAGGCCGCCGAGAAGGCGCGGGCGATGGTGCGCAGCAGTGTGGAATCGAGCCGCACGCGCAGTCTGCGCCGGTACTTCGCGATGGGCAGGTTGCGGCGCCAGCACCGTGACTCCGACGCGCGCGAGCAACGCCTGGAAGTCGCCGAAGCGATCGCCGCCGGCCCGCCGCCGCTGCCGGGATCGCGCCGTCGCCGCTACGGCTGGATCGTCGCGGTGTCGCTGTCGCTGGTGGCCCTGCTGTTCCTGGCGGTGTTCTTCCTGCGCGCGATGCCAACCGAGATCCACTACTCGACCATCGCGTCTGCCCGTTCCGAACGCGATGCGGCGGCGACGGAGTCCGGCGGTGGCACGCAGACGTTCCATTCCTTCCGCGTGCCGATGGAGTGGCAGGACTACGTTTCGACCAGCGAGCCACGCTGGGTCGCCTTGGCCAGCAGCAACCGCGAGGCCGCGCGCGTGCTGTTGCTGGCGCACATCGAACGGTTGCGCGCCGTGGCGCCGATCGACGAAGCGAGGCTGTCCCTTCGGCGCACCTTGCCGCAGTTCGAGGCACCGGCGGCGGGGACGGCCACCCGCAAGGCGCGGGAGCTGGTCGAACGCATCGCCAGCGAGGCAGACTGTCCGGAACAGGTGTTGTTGCAGTTGGAGCAGCAGGGGGCGCGTGGGTTGCGCGTCGCCGCCGAGCAACTCTCCCGTTTCGATTGGCGCCAGGCCGACGACCTGGCGCGCGCGCAACGCGTGCACGAGTGGCTGGTGCGCACGACCAGGTGCCGCGACCTCGAGATCCTCGACGAAGGCGACGTGTTCGCCGAACGCGCAATCGAAGCCAACCAGAAGTTGGGGTCGATGTGGCTGTGGTTCGTCAACGAGTTCGCGCACACGCCTTCGACCTGGCGGACCTACCTCGAGTTGATCGGGCGGTAGGCAATAGACCGAGCTAGCCGAAAGGGGGGGTGGCTTCCCGCCGCAGGATGCGGAGAATCGCCGCCTCTGTCAGCATGAGCACTGCCACCCAAACCGGGCACGTTCGCATCCACATTGTCGAAGACCAGAAGGACACTCGCGAAGCGATCGCGGGCGTCTTGCGGCTGTTGCCGGTCGAGGTGGTCTGCCACGAGAGCGCCGAGTTGTTCCTGCAGGCCTACGACCCGACCGCCGCCGAACTGCTGGTGCTCGACCTCACGCTGCCGGGCATGGATGGATTTCATCTGCTCGAACACCTGATGGCGCGCTGCGAATTGATGCCGACGCTGGTGATGAGCGGCGATGCCGCGGTCGAGCGCGTCGTGCTCGCAATGCGACGCGGCGCGGTCGGCTTCCTGGCCAAGCCCCCGCAGCCGCAGCAGTTGCTCGACCAGGTGGAACGCATGGTGCCGCAGGCGCGGACGTTCGCAGCGGAACGCGTCGAACTGCGCCGTTTGCAGGAGCTGCGCCGCAAGTTGACTGAGCGCGAGACCGAGGTGTTCGGGCTCATGGCGCGCGGCATGACCGCCAAACAGATCGCGCATGAACTGGAACTGAGCTTGCGCACAGCGCACATCCACCGCACCAATGTGCTGCGCAAGTTCGGGGCAGAGACCGCCGTCGATCTCGCGTCGATGTCGCGTCGGCTCGTCGCCGCGGCGCAGGCAGCGACTGGTCAGGACACGACCGCGCGCGTCTGCATCTGCGGCTAGTTGGAGGCCGCGCCGTCCGCGGGCGGGTTGCGCTGGGTGCGCGGGAGCCAGACGCTGACCCGCGAACCGATGCCGCTGCGGTTGTCGACCCAGATGCCGCCGTGCATGGCGCGCATCGCTTGCCGCGCGATCCACAAACCGAGCCCGGTCTTGGTCTCGCCGCCGGTCGGCGTGGCGCTGCCGACCACGCCGGCGAGGAACACGGACTCGCGTTCGGCGGCGGCGAAGCCCGGACCTTCGTCATCGAAATGGACCACGCATTCGCGTTCGGTCACTTCGCATTCGACGCGCACTCGGGTGCCTTTCGGCGAGTACTTGATCGCATTGCCGAGGATGTTGTCGACCACGCGACCGAACAACACTTCGTCGAGGTGGGCCAGGACCGGCTTGCTCGTCGCTACTTCGAGGCGGAGGTTCTTCTGCTGCGCCGAGGCATCGAGTTGTTCGATCCGCGCGCGCACGACCTGCATGGGATCGTGCGGGGCCAGTTGGGCCACTTGCGACGCCTTCAACTGGTTCAAGATCGTGTCGAGAGCCGCCAGGATGCGATCGCTGCTGCTACGGATGCGGCCGACGTCTTCGCGCAGGGCGCCGACCGACGTCTCCGGCGCCGCGCGTCCCAACGTGAACGCCGCCAGGCGCATCGTCGTCAGCGCCCCGCGCAGATCGTGGGCCTCGGCTTCGAGCATCGACGTGCGATCGACGAAATCGTGTTCGAGGCGGTCGAGCCAGGCCAGCTTGTGCAGGGCGGCCAATACCGGTCCACACGGTTCCTCGATGGCCTGCATGGTGTTGCCGTCGAGACACGGCAGCCCATGCAGCAGCATTTCGATCTGCACGACGCCGCCGCGCAATTGCACGCACGCGAGGCGCTGCGGGCGTTCCTCGAGCAACCAGACGTGGTCGTGCAGGCAGTAGCCCTCAGCCAGGCAGCGGCGGGCGCGTTCCTCGGCATTCGGCAGATGCATGCCGAAGTCGGCGATCGCGATGCGCGCATCGTCGCTCTTGCGCACCAGCCAGACCGTCGCGTGCAAAGCTCCGGTCCGCCGCAGCGCGTCTTCGGCGGCGGCGATGGCGAGATGCGCGATGTCGAGAATCTCCTCCGGGCGCCGCCAGCCAGCGACCATCGCGGCATCGACGTGCAGGCGCCGTCCCGCCAGCACGGTGCGGCGTCGCGTGGACCGCCACTGCCAGCCGGCGAGCCCCAGCAACACGGCGCCGCCGAGCACGAGCCATGGCCACAAGGCGGGACGCGCGACCACGGTCAACGTCCCGAACGGCACCTCCTCTTCGCGTCCATCGGGAGTCGGCACGATGGCGAAGGCACTCCACGTTCCTGCTGGCAACCGTTCGATGCGCGGTTCTGGCGGCGTGAGGGTGGTGCCGATCGTGTCGCGCAACAGCAGCCGCCATGTCGGCGGGCGTTCGTTGGAGCGATCGATGATCGTGCAATGGAAGCGCAGCTGCGCTTCGTCTTCGAACACCTGCACCCGCAGCGCCGACGGCTCGACGTCGGCGTGGCGTTTGCCCGCGACCTCGATGCCGATGCGCGAGCAACGCACGGGCCAGGCCATCGCCTGTTCGGGCGTGCCGGTGATCCGGGTGTAGCCACCCTGCGAACCGAACCAGATCTCGCCGTTGCGGCGGCGCATGGCCGCGCGCGCCACATACGGAATCGGATGCGCCCCATGCACCGTGCCCAGCCGATGGGCGACGAGCGACGCAGTGTCGAAGTGCAGCAGTTGGTTCTGCTGCGTCATCCAGAAGCGGCCGCCATCGCTGTGGACGACGTTGCGCAGCCACTGGCTGGCGGAGGTGGGGAACACGTTGGCCCGGATTGCCGTGGCCAGATCGACCGACCACAGTCCGTTCAGCGCCGACACCCAGATGCGATCGGCAGCGGCGTCGACCAGGATCTGCTGCAGTGACGCGCCTTCCCATTCCATCGCCACCGGCTCCATCTGCATGGCGCCGTTGGTGAGTCGATGCAGCGCGTGGCGATTGCGGAAACTGCCGACCAGCAGCGAGCCGTCACTCAGTGCGGCAAGGTCGGCAATGATCGCGGGGCGATTCCCAGGCGGCAATTCGACGCGCGTGGAGCTGTCGTCGGCGGCGGTGCGTTCGATCGCGTCGCCGTGCGAAATCCACAGGTTGCCGTCGGCGGTGGCCAGCAGGCAGCGCAGGTTGTTGTCCGGCTGCAGTACCGGCAGCCAGGCCTCGTCGCGACGACGCCACACGCCGGCGCGGCGGGCGGCGACGATGAGTTCGCCGCTGGCGTCGGCGGTCATCGCACCGACCCAGACGTCGCCGCGCACGCCGCCGATTGGCCACGGGGCCGCGACGGTTTGCCAGTTGTCGCCCACGAACTGCAGCAGCGTGCCGTGGCTGGTGCCGAGCCAGACCGTGTCATCGACTTCGGCGAAGGCGGTGACGCTCTCTTCGCGCACTGGCCCGTCGATCACCAGGTTCTCGATTCCGGCGCGCACCACGGCGCGGCGGATCGCACCGCGGTTGCCGAACCACAGCAGACCCTGGCGATCCACGTACACGACCTGCAGCGGGCCCTGCACGAAGCGTTCCTGCTGCACCAACGCGACTTCGCGCGCCGGAGCCTCGCCGAACGGCACCGCCCACAGGCGATTGTGGTCGGTCAACCACCAATGATGGTGACCGCGCACGACGCGCTTGACGTGGTTCCATGCCGGCGAGGTGCGCAGGGTGATGACGTTGCCCGTTTCGTCGATCGCCAACAGACTTGCATTGTCGTTGGCGGTGAGGCGGCCGTCGTGGGCGACGCCCGAGCGCAGACCTGCGTGGGCGGCGATCTGGCGCCAATGGCTGCGGCCCTCGCGCCAAACGATGCGGAAGGCAGCGCGCTCATTCCAGGCCCACACGTGCGCACCGTCGATGGCGAGACCGACGACGGGGTGCGCGGGCGATGGCGTATCGACTGGGGTAGGCACGCGATCCGCATCGAGGCGGAAGAGGCCGCTTGCAGCGAGCACCCAGACACTGCCATCGGCGCTGGCGTGGATCGCCTCCGGTTCGCGAATCCTGGGGCCCGCGAGCGCGGTAGCTTCATTCGAGCCCGGCGCCACGACCCACAGGCCGTTGGCGCAGCCGATCACGACGCCGCCATCGGCACATGCGGCGAGGCAGCGCAGCGATCCCGGCGATTCGCGGCCTTCGCGATCAAGGAACGTCACGCTGCCGGTTTCGCGGCCGTCGTGCCACACCAGGCGATCGAAGAAGGCAAACCACAGCCGGTCGTCCAGGGTCTCGACGATGCCGGCACAGCCGGATGTCGGCTCGATGGCTTGCAGCCTCGTCGCTTCGAGCGCAAGGTGCGGCTCCTGGCTCGTCAGCCCTGTGGCCATCGTGGCGACGGCGAACAGCGCGAGCAGGCGGTTCAGACGCACGAGGATGGCGCCTTCCGGGCGGTAGGGGGAACAATCACGCAGCGGCGAATGCTAGCTGCGGCGGGAGCAGCGAGTGGTCGCGCCGCCGGCTAGCGATTTTGGCTACGCCGTGCGCTCGGGTCACTTGGCTTTCCAGGCGCCGTTGGGGCGTTCGCAATCGAGCGAAGTCACATCGGGGTCGAGTTGCACCGCCGTCGCAGTGCCGGCGAAGGTGAGCACGGTGCGGGTCGTGGTTCGCCAGGTCGATGCGGCGATGACCTGCCGCGACGTCGCGCCATCGGCCAGCGTCACTTCGACCACACACGGGTGCACGGCTCGGCCGCGATCTTCGACCGTGACCACGGTCTGGCCGTCCTTCGGCTCGACGCTGGCGATCGCATGGTCGAGCTTCCAGGTCTCGAAGAACCACGTGCGGAAGTACGGCTCCAGGTCTTGCTCGGCGGTGGCGCTGAAGCTGCGGAAGAAGTCGTACGGCGTCGGATGCTTGTAGGTCCAGTCGGCGGTGTAGCGACGGAACGCGGCGAAGAACACCTCGTCGCCGAGCAGCCCGCGCAGCTGGTGCAGCACCGCAGCGGGCTTGCTGTAGCTGGCGAACCCGAAGTCGTCGTTGCCGTAGGTGTCGCCGTGCCGCATGCAGGCCGCGTCGCCACCTCCGCGCACCACGGCCGCGTACTCCAGCACGTCGCCGCGCGGGCCGTTCTTGCGCTTCTGGAAGTCGTCGCGGCACAGCGTGGTCCAGAACGACGTGAAGCCTTCGTCCTGCCAGGCGAAGCGCTTCTCGTTGTTGCCGACCAGCATCGGGAACCACATGTGGATGAGTTCGTGGGCGATGACGTCCGCCGGCCGCGTGCCGCCGCAGATCGTCATCATCGGGTACTCCATGCCGCCGCCGATGATGCCCTCGCACGCGGTCATGTGCGGCCACGGATACGGATGCACGTGCGCCGACATGTACTCGATGGTGTGGCGCGCATACTCGGCGGCGCGCACCCAATCGCCCGAGCGCGGCTCGTACACCGCATGGATCATGCAGGTGCCGTCCTTGCCGGGGCCGTCCTTGTCCTTGATCACCGCGTGCGTCGCGTCCCACAAGTAGGTGCGGGCGATGCTGACGGCGGCGTCGCGCACGTTGTCGGCGCGGAACTTCCAGGTCAGCTTGCCGGTCGGCGATTCGGCGGTGACCTTGCCCGCTTCGTGGTCGTCGGCGTCGATGACGTGCACGATCTCGCGCCTGGTTGCAGCGAGAGCCAGCGCCTCCTGCGCGTTCTTGGTAAGCACGTCCTGTGGGTTCTGCAGCTCGCCGGTGGCGCGCACCAGGTAGCCGACCGGCGCCGTGATCTCGAGGTCGTAGTCGGCGTAGCCCATGTAGAACTCGCCGTTGCCGCGGTGGGGGTCGGCGACCCAGCCGTCGACGTCGTCGTACACCGCGAACTGCGGATACCAGTAGCCGAGGTAGTAGACCTTGTCGCCTTCGTGGCCCATGCGCGGCGCGGTGCCGGCAACCGGCACGTCGAACGCGTAGTCGATCTCCAGCGTGGCCTCGGCACCGCTGGCCAGTGGCTTCTCCAGCCGCACGACGATGCGCGTGTCGCGCGCGCGCAGCCGCACCGTCTTGCCGTCGAGCTTCGCCGCCGTGATCTCGAGGCCATTGGTCGGCTTCACCGTGCGCGTGCGCATCGCTTCGGGCTTCATCAGATCCTGGTAAGCGTGCACGACGAGTTGCTCGAGTGCGTGCGGCGAACGGTTGCGGTAAGTCAGCGTCGCCTTGCCGGTGAGTCGCGCCGCCGCCGGATCGAGTTCGACCTGCAGGCGGTAGTGCGCATGGTTGGTCCAGTGCGCTGGGCCCGGGCTGCCGGTCAGCGTGCGAGTGCCGGCCGCGACCGCCGCCGAGAACGCATCCGGCAAGTCGATCGGGTAGGGCACGACGCGCGCGGGCTGGTCCTTCGATTGGGCCGGCAGCAGCGACGAGAGTGCGATGGCGAGGGAGACACAGAAGTGGCGCAGCATGCGGCGGCGACTTTGGCCGTGCGTGGTCGCCTTCGTCAACGTTGTGTCAAAGCTCGTCGCCGCGCGCGACCAACTGGTGCTTTGCCGGGACAAATGAGGTGGTTGGGAACCTCGCCACGATTCGCGGGTCAATGGAGGGGATGGCTTTCGATCGCAATCGGAGGCCGATACCATTTGCGCCTTCCCCCCCGGAGGAGTGAACATGCGACTGCCCCGTCTCCTTGCCCTGCTCGGGTTTTTCGTCTCAACCGCGCCTGCCCCGCTTGCGGCGCAGGATTGGCGCAAGGAGCAGATCAGTTCGGTCGGCATCGAGATCGATGCCCCGAGCCGTCTCGAACGCCTGCCGATGCAGCTTGGCGACAATGCGCTCTACCACCGCGCCCGCTTCCGCCCGAAGGACGACTCCGACTTCGTGCGGGCCCAGTACTACTGGTACTGCGACGTCTACGAGTTCTCGGCGAAGAAGAAGGAGGGAGACGACTCGGGCCTGCCCGAGGGCATCCCCGAAGAATTGAAGGAGCAGATCAAGAAGATCATCGCGTCTGGGATCAAGCCGAAGACCACCTTCAAGGAGTGGCTCGACGACAAGGAGAAGACCCAGGTCACGATCGACGTCGCCGGCAAACCCAAGAGCAGCAAGGGCGGCAAGCTGCCCTACACGCACTGGGTGTGGAAGGACCGCAGTGGTTTTGGCCCGTGTGGGGTCGTGCACTGCGAAGCGGCCGTCTACACGTTCCCCGATCGCGAGGTGGCGCTGGTGATCGAGATGCCGCTCGAGACGGAGAAGCCGGGGGTGCCGAAGTCGAAGTGGAAGACGCTGATCGACCGCATCATCCCGAGCGGCACGGCCCTCGCGGCGGACACCGGCGGCGACGACTTCGACAAGAAGCGCGACCAGTTCGCCGACAACGCCGAGAAGAAGGAGGCGCTTGCGGCCGCGAAGAAGAACATCGAAGGCCTGCAGGGCTGGGACTACTTCACGCAGCCGAACTACGTCGTCATCTACTCCTGGGACTTCGAGAAACCGGACGAGAAGATCAAGGCGCGCAAGGAGGCGATCTTCTACGCGTCGCGTCTGGAGAAGATGCGCGAGCTGTACCACAAGTCGTACACGCTCGATCCGACCGGTACGAAGGCCGTCTTCCCCGACCCGAAGTCGATCCCCGAAGTGAAAGGGCCGACCACGGGAAGCAAGACCGGCGACGCTGCCGAAGCCGCCGCCGCGGCCGAAGAAACACGGACGCGCAACAAGGACCAGCTCGGCAAGCTGCGCTACTCGGTGTTCCGGCTGTGCGCGACCTACGAGCAGTTCATGAAGTACGGCCAGTCGCCGCCCGGCGTCGTCGGCTGGTTCTCGCCAACCAGCAAGGAGCTGGTGGTGTTCCTCGGCGGCGACCAGATGATGGGCAAGGGCGCCACCGAGACGGTGACCTACCACGAAGGCTGGCACCAGTACTCGGACTTCTACTTCGACCACCCGCAGACGGCGAAGAACGACGACCTGCACCGCTGGTTCGACGAAGGCCACGGTGACTACTTCGGCTCCTACCGCTACGGCCCGACCGGCTGGAAGTACATCGGCAGCGACATGCGCTACGCCGACTGCAAGAACATGGTGCGAGTCGGCGACTTCGTGCCGTTCCGCGACCTCGTGCACTGGGATCGCCGCCGCTTCTACGGCGAACGCGCGCCCTACTACTACGCGCAGGCATTCTCGATGATCGACTTCTTCCGCCGCGGCGAGAAGCAGAAGGGTTGGGACCCGCGGTGGGGCGAAGTGCTCGACATGTACCGCAAGGTCATGCTGGTGCACGGCGACTCGAAGCTGGCGAGCGACACCGCGTTCCGCAACTTCACCGACGCCGACTGGAAGGCGCTCGAAGAGGCCTGGAAGGCCTGGGTCAACGGGCCGCACTTCCTGAAGGGTTGAGCGACCCCGGGGTCGCCACCGCGTCCCGGTTGCGTTTGCCGCCGCGCGCGCTCCACTGGCCGCGCGCATGACTGAACTCGACGCCGAACCGCCGCCGCGCATCTACGTGCAGGTGGCGCTGAACCTGCCGCTGCGGCGCGAGTTCACCTACGCGCTGCCGCTCGGCACGGCGGTGCGCCCCGGCAACCGCGTGCGCGTGAACTTCCATGGCCGGGCGCTCGGCGGCATCGTCACCGCGGTTGCGCCAACGACCGAGCTGGCGCCGCACAAGGTGAAGCCGATCGAGAGGGTGCTCGACGCCGACACCACGCTGCCGCCTACCTTGCTCGAACTCGCAGCGCGCATGGCGAAGACCTACGGCTGTTCGCTCGGCGAGGCGCTCGACGCGATGTTGCCGATGGTCGCGAAACAGCGCGGCGTGCGCCAGATCCCGCACGTCGAGTTGAAGGCGCCGCACGATCTTGCCATGGCCGCCGTCGTCGAACTCGAAGACAAGCACCAGGCGCAGTCGCGCGTGCTGCGCACGGTGCTCGAGTACGGCGGCCCGATGCGCATCTTCGACCTGCGCCACCGCACCAACACCAGCGACAGCCCGTGGCAGACGCTGTGCAAGAACGGCCTGCTGCGCAAGGTGATGCTCGCCGAAGAACTCGAAGAGCTGGTGCCGGCGGCGGACGAGGCGGCGGTGCGGCATGCCCTCAACGAACACCAGCAGAAGGCGGTCGACTCGGTGGCAACGAAGGTCGCCGCACGCGAGCACCGCACCTTCCTGCTGCACGGCGTCACCGGTGCGGGAAAGACCGAAGTCTACATTCGGGTCATCGAGCGCTGCCTCGCCGCGGGCAAGAAGGCGATCCTCCTCGTCCCTGAGATCTCGCTGACGCCGCAGACCGTCGGTCGTATCGCGGGGCGGCTCGCGCAT
>SXPB01000299.1 GCA_005776475.1 Planctomycetia bacterium | reverse complement strand
GCGGCACCTTCGACATCTCGGTGCTCGACGTCGGCGAGGGCGTGTTCGAGGTCAAGGCGACCAACGGCGACACCCACCTCGGTGGCGACGACTTCGACGAGCGCATCATCCAGTGGCTGTGCGAGTCGTTCCGCAAGCAGACCGCGATCGACCTTCTCGCCGAGGTAGGCCTCGGCCGCGTCCTTCAGCGAGCGCAGGATCTGCGCCGAGATCTCGGGCGGCGTGAACTGCTTGCCCGCGACTTCGACCTTGACGAGTTCGTTGGCGCCGCCGACGACCTTGTACGGCACCGTCTTCTCTTCATCGCCGACTTCGACGTGACGGCGGCCCATGAACCGCTTGATCGAGTAGATCGTGTTGGTCGGGTTGGTCACGGCCTGGCGCTTGGCCGGGGCGCCGACGAGACGTTCGCCACTCGGGGTGAAGGCAACGACGGACGGCGTCGTGCGCGCGCCTTCCATGTTGGCGATGACTTTGGGCTCGCCGCCCTCCATCACCGACACGACCGAGTTGGTGGTTCCGAGGTCGATTCCGACGATCTTCGACATGGTGACTGGCTCCAAGTCCGGCGCAGGGCCGGCGAACAAACGAACCGGCGACCGGACACCGGCCGCCGATGGGCGCCCCGTAGACAAATGGCGTGCCCATCGCCAGGAAGACCGTAACTAGCTCAATTGCTTGCGTTTAAGGAATCACGCGAGTGCTGGTCAGTGACAAGGTGGCAGCCAAACCGGCGGACTCGACCGCCAGCCTGACAGGGTCGCTCAGCTACCGGGAACCCAGGCGCCCTTGGCGACGAAGGCGAGGTGCAGCACCGCGAGCACGCCCATGCCGACCACCAGGCTCAGGTAGACCGACTCGACGCCCGCCGTCGTCGCGGCGACCGCGAACAGCACGGCGACCACGGCGAAGCCGCACAAGTCGACCACCATCGGCGGCAGCATGCGCCCGGCTCCCTGCACCGCGCCCATGGCGCCGAGTGCCACCGCTCCGAGCACCTGCGCGAACGCCGCGGTGTGGAAGTAGGTCGCCGTCATCGCCACCAGTTCTGGCGTCGGCAAAGGCACGAACAGGTACACCAGGGGCTCGGCGAAGGCGATCATCGCCAGCACGAACACCGCCCCGAGTGCACCCGCCTGCACGCCGGCCCACAGGCCCGCCGCCCGCAAGGCGCGCGCGTTGCCACGCGACACCGCACGGCCGGCGAACGCGGTCGCGGCGTTGGCGAAGCCGAGCGAGGCGAACAGCACCACGGTGTCGAAGCGCGTGGTGATGCCGAGCGCCGCCGTTGCCGCATCGCCGAAGCGATGCTGCACCAACACGGTGAGGCCGAGGAAGACTGCGGCGCGCAGACCGATCTGCACCGCCTGTGGCCAGGCATCGTGGACCAGCGGCCACACCACCGCACCCGGCGCTTCGTTGCTGCCGCGAAACGACAGCGCATGGGCTCGCCGCGCGAGCCACCACCACGCGAACACCGCCCCGAGCGTGCGCGCCGCCACCGCGGCATAGGCGGCACCGACGACGCCCAACGCCGGCACGCCGAGCGAAGGTATGCCGTACAACAGCACCACGCACAGCGCGAGATTCAGCACGTTGGCGAAGAGCAGCAGCGCGAGCGGCATCGCCGCCTCGCCCGCGGCCCGCATCGCCGCCGTCGTCTGCATCAACACGAACATCGGCAGGCAACCGAGATTGCTGACGACGAGGTAGTGCAACGCATCGTCGCGCACGGCACCGACGAGCCCGGTCGCATCGACCATCCACACGGCCGGCAACGTCGTCGCGATCGCCACCGCGAGCCCGAGCCAGACCATGAACCACTGCGCCCGGCCATTGGCAGCGCGCGCCCCTGCCACGTCGCCCTGGCCCAGCCGTCGCGACAACAACCCCAACAGCGCCGTCGACACGCACTGGCCGACGATCATCGGCAGGAAGTTCCAGGTCGAACCGACGTGGGCGGCACGCACCGCGTCTTCGCCGAGGCGACCGACCATCGCCAGGTCGACGAGGTTGATCAGCGCGTGCGACGCGAGGCCGAGCGCGAGCGGCAGACCCTGGCACAACACGGCGAGAGCCGGACCGCGGCGCAGGATCGGATCGTCGGGAACGGGATCAGCCGCGGCTTTCTGCACCGCGGCAGCGTAGGCGCACCGGCGCCGCCGTCACGCGCGCAGTCGCGGATCTGCGGCGCCTCAGCCGCCGAGGATCTCGCGCGCGCGGTCGAGGATCTTGGTCGGGCTGAACGGCTTCGTCATGTAGTCGTTCGCGCCCGCGGTCTTGCCGACTTCGCGATCGCACTCCTGCCCCTTCGCGGTCAGCAGGATGATCTTGACGCCGTCGAGGGCGTGGTCGGCGCGCACCTGCTCGGTGACCTGGAAGCCGTTCATCTTCGGCATCATCACGTCGAGGAACACGAGGTCGGGCTTGTGCTCGCGGATCGCCGCCAGCGCTTCCTCGCCGTTGCGAGCCTCGAACACGCGGTAGTTGTCCTTGCGCAGGACGAACGTCAACGAGCGGCAGATGAACGGCTCGTCGTCGACAACGAGAATGGTGCGTTGGGTCATCGCCTCTCTCCTGCTTCTGTACGGTGCTGGCAGCCGGGCCCGTCGTAGCGGATCACCACGGCTGTGACGTCGTCGTTGCCCACCATGCCACGGCGGAAGGTCTCGAGCTCACTGACCACGCCGTCGATGACGCGCTGCGCGCTGCGGTTCGGCGCCAACTGCGCGAACACCGCCGCGAGCCGATCGTCACCGAACATCGTGCCGGTGTCGTCCATCGCCTCGGTGATGCCGTCGGTGTAGAGCAACAGGCAGTCGCCGGGCGCGAGCTGGATCCGGCGCACGCCGTATTCCGGCGCGCGCAGGAAGCCGAGGATGGTGCTTTCGCTGGCGATGCTCTCGACCCGGTCGGTCGCGGCACGGTAGACCAGCATGTCGTTGTGGCCGGCGCAGACATAGTCGACGGCGCCGTCGTCGTGGCGCAACGCCACGGCGGCAGCGGTCAAGAACCGCTCGGTGCGCGTCAGGTCGTCGAACATGCGCACGGCCAGGTTGTCGAACACCTGCTTGGGCGAATCGTGCACCGACGCCAGCGTGCGCAACATCGCGCGCGCACTGACCATGATCATGCCCGACGCGAGGTTGTGGCCCGAAACGTCGGCGATCACCACCATCGTGCGCCCATCGGCGAGCGGCACGTAGTCGTAGTAGTCGCCACCGACCGCACCGCACGCGTAGTAGCGGGCAGCGATGTCGAAACCACCGAGCACGACCGGCTTCTCGGGCAAGATCTGGTGCTGGATCGTGCGCGCCATCGCCAGTTCCTTGCCGAACGCAGCGGTCTTGCGCGCACCGAGCACGGCGCCGAGCATCGCCGCGAACGACTCCGCGACCTGCCCTTCCTCGTTGCCGAGCTGGGATTCCTCGGCCGTGCGGCCGTAGGTCGCGGCCTTGTCGACGAGCAGGAGCGCGCCGAGGGTGACCCGCTTGTCGCCGGCGCCGTAGGTGACCGGCACGCCCATCACCTGGTGTTCGGCGAGATACTCGACCGAGCCCAATTCGCCCAGGCGCGCGTCGACCACACTGCGCAACACGACGCCTTCCTCGACGCCGAGCACGTCGGCGAGGAAGCCCGCGACCGGCAACGTGGGATCGAGTTCGACCGGCGTGCGACCGCGCAGCGCATCGCCGGCGACGTGCACGACGACCTCGCAGCAGCCCTTGCTCTGCTGCAGGCCGAGGTAGACCACCTGCTGCACACCGGCCGCGCGCTGGCAAGCGCGCACGCCGAGCGAAGCAATCTCGGCGTCATCGCCGCCGGCGGACAACCGCGGCAGCGTTTCGCCGAACATCGACACCTGCTCGAGCAATCGCAGCGAGCTGGTGTTCATGCTCTCCATGTCGCCTTCGAGGCGTTCGCGTTCGGCGACCGTCGCCAACAGCGAAGCGACGAGAGCCTGCAGCTCGGGCGTCGCTTTCGGCACCGACGCGACGAGGGCACCGTGCGGCAAGTCCGCGCGCACACGGTCCGGATCGTCGCCCGGCAGACCGAAGCACGCCGTAGCGGCGCCCGCGGCATCGAACACCTCGACCGAGACTCCTTCGAAGACCCGAGGAATCGCAGCCAAGAGTTCGCTGGAACCTTGGTGGATGGTCACGGGGATCAGGTGTTGGCGATCACCCGAACGCACTTGGTGAGGCGCAGCACGTTCCATCCGGAATCGCGCCGATACTCGACCTTGTCCATCACCTGCCGGGCGATGCGGATGCCGTGGCCGCCGCAGTGGGTCGGCATCGATTCATCTTCATCGAGATCGCTGGTGTCGTACGCCAGCGGATCGAAAGCCGGGCCCTGATCGCGCAGTTCGATCGCCATCGAATCGTCGGTCAGCTCGAAGATCACTTCGATCGGCTTGCTGTCGTCGAGCTGGTAGCCGTGCCGCAGCACGTTGGTGACCATCTCCTGCAACGCAATCAACACGTTGTAGCGAGCACCCTCTGGATCCTCGTCGAACACGACGGCATCCAACAGGGTCTCGCCCGTCTGCCAGACCAGACGCAGATGGTCCATCGGACCCGTGAGTTTGAGTACAACCTGAGCGAACATGGCGTTCTCCGGACTTCGTCGGGGTATCGGTCGGCGTGCCCCCCCGCATGAGGCAACCTGCAGTATCCGGGACGGTTGCCGCCGGCGCCGACACGCAACGCACCTTGGCATGGGCGGCACCTTGTCGCTACGCTCCCGCCCGGCGGTCCCCCTCCGAAACACTCCGGTCACCGGGGCGGGTCTGCTGGGAGGCCGATTTGCAGACTTTCGAGATCGCACGCGAATGCGTGCCTGTTCCGTTCTTCGTCAGTGCCCACAGGCTTTGCCGGCACGTCGCACTTGCCCTGTCCGTCGTCCTGATGGTCGGCTGCACCGGACCAAGTCGCCCCGTGCGCGACCGCGGGTTCCAGCCACCGGCGATGGTCTCGATCGCGACCACGATGCAGAAACCGGCCATGGACCCCGAGCTCGAGCTCGAACTGCTGGCCCGCTTCAAGACCACTCCGTCGCTGCTGCGCGCCGCCTGGCTGCATCTGCAGCAACACAACCCCAAAGGCGCCATCGACGCGACCGCCGAAGTGCTCTACGGCCCGGTGCAGCCTTCGTCGCACGAGGCGGCGTTCGCGCGCTACTTGCGCGCCGAGGCCTACGACGCCGACGGCCAGGCCGAACGCGGCCAATGGGATCGCGACCAGGCGATGGCTCTGGCGCTCGATCCCGAACTGCGTCGTCTGCTGCAGCAGAAGCACCGGCAGGCGCCCGAACCGGCAACCGAAGTGGCGACGGAACTCGTCGTGCAGCCACGTTCGGCCTGGCAGGCGCGCGCTGCCGATCGCACCAACGTCAACCCGATGACCCGCATCCAACGGGTGACGATCCACCACTCGGCGATGTACTTCCGCGACACCCGCCCGACCACGTGTGCGGCGCAGATCCAGAAGATCCAGCGCGACCACATGGGCACGCGCGGCTACGGCGACATCGGCTACCACTACCTGATCGATCCTTCGGGCCGGATCTGGCAGGGGCGTGAGCTGCGCTACCAGGGGGCCCACGCCGACGGCGACAACAACAAGGGCAACGTCGGCATCTGCCTGCTCGGCAACTTCCTGCGCGGCCGCGTCGGCCATTCGCCCTCGGCCGAACAGGTGCGCGCCATGCGCCAGCTGACGGCGTTGGTGATGAAGCGGCACGGCATCGCCCCCGACGAGGTCTATTGCCACAACGACTTCAAGGCGACCGAGTGCCCGGGCCCCTTGCTCGAACCGATGGTCGACCAGATGGTGCGCGACCTGAATCGCCTCGGCACCAGCGCCCTGATCGACACTGCTGCCGGCCAGTGAACGTGGACGGGCCGGCGGGCCGATAGCAATGGCATGCCCGCCCCCGAGGTTCCGGCCGCTTCGCCGCTGCGCACCCTGCCCGGTGCCCACAGCAGCTGCGCGCTGCTGACGCTGCTGACGATCCTGTTGGCCTGGCCCGATCCGCCGCAGTGGCTCGCCGCGATCGTGCGGCCGTGCTACTTCGCGCTGCTGGCCTGGTTCTTCTGGCGCACTTCCAGCGACGCCCCCGAACTGGCTGGACTGCCGATGCGACTCGTGCGCGGCGGCTTCTTGATCCTGTTCTGCTCCTTCGCCACGGCCGGGGCGATCCAGCTCTTCGAACTCGAAGCGTCGCATCCGATCTACGGCTACCTGCGCCTCACCTGCGAACACGGCGCGCTCTTCCTGCTCGGCACCACGCTGACTTCGTATGGCCTGATGCTGTGGATTCCGCAGGTGATCCGCGGCCACCACCTGCTAGCCGAACACTCACGCCGGCAAAGTGGCGCGCTGCAAGATTCCGAATCGGCGCGATCAGAGCTCGAACAACGCCTCGTCGAAGCCGACCGCCGCGGCATGCTCGGCGAGCTCGCGGCGACGATTGCGCACGACCTGCGCAACCCGCTGACCATCGTGAAGGGCACCGCCGAATCGCTGTGCCGCCGCCCGCGCACCACGCAGGAAGTGGCGGAGCACACCGAGGTCATCCGGCGCAACATCGAGAAGGCCGACCACACCATCGAGTCGCTGATCGGGCTGGCGCGGCCACGCAAGGGCGCCATGGAGAGAATCGCCGCGCGCGAACTGCTCGTCGAAGTGCAGCAGTTGCTGCACCTCGAGGCACGGCGTCGCCGGGTCACGCTCACGGTCGCCGAACCCGCGCCCACCACCATCCTGGCGACCGACCGCACGCTGTGCATCCAGGCCCTGCTCAACCTGGTGCTCAACGCCGTGCAGGCGACTTCCGCGGGCGGCAGCGTGCAGCTGGTGGCGCGCGCGGTCCGCCGCGGCGTTGCCATGGTCGCTTTCGCGGTGGAGGACCGGGGTTCTGGCCTCGCTCCCGCGGTGCGCGATCGCGTGTTCACGCCGTTCTTCACCACCAAGGCGACGGGCACCGGTCTTGGCCTCGCCAGCTGCCGCCGCATCGCCGCGGAACTCGGTGGCGCCCTGCGCCTGTATCCGCGCAGCTCCGGCGGCGCGCGCGCCTTGCTGCTGCTGCCGTTGACGGCGCATTCCGATTCACGCGCCCGGGCCAAGGTAGCCGATGCAACCGTGGCATGCGCAGCCACCGACTGCTGATCGTCGACGACGAACCGGACCTGCGTTGGGTCCTGCGTGGCTTGTTTGCCGACGAAGGTTTCGAAGTGGACGAGGCCGCGGACGGAGTCGAAGCGTTGGCCGCCATCGGCCGCGCCGAGCCCGATGTCGTGCTCAGCGACATGCGCATGCCGCGCCTGCCGGGGCTCGAGCTGTTGCGCACCGTGCGCAAGCAGATGCCCGACCTGCCGGTGATCCTGCTCAGCGCCGTCGAGGACCTGGCCACCGCCGTCGATGCGATCAAGGAAGGCGCCTTCGACTACCAGGCCAAACCGTTCGATGCACCGCGGCTGTTGCTGTCCGTGCGGCGCGCCGCCGAACAGCATGCCTTGCGGCGCGAAGTGAAGGCACTGCGCAGCGCGCCGGTCGGCTCCACGCTCGACTTCGGCCTCAGCCGCCGTGCGCAGGACCTGCGTCGGCACATCGAACTGGTGGCGCCGCAGCCTTCGGTCGCGGTGCTGCTGCGCGGCGAGTCCGGCACCGGCACGGAAGTGGTCGCGCGCGCGATCCATGCGCTGTCGCCGCTGGCGCACGGCCCGTTCG
>SXPB01000298.1 GCA_005776475.1 Planctomycetia bacterium | reverse complement strand
CTGGCGAAGCTCGAACGGTTGCGCGATATCTCGGTGACGCTGGCGCGCGGCCGCGTCGAAGCGGCGACGGCGAAGGAACTGGCGACGGAGGGGCGCGCCTTCGTGTGGATCGACGCCGGCCTGCACTCGACCGAGGCGATCGCCGGCCAGAACATCATCGAGTTGGTCTGGCAGATGAATGCGCGCAGCGACGACGAGGTCGCCCGCATTCTCGACGAGGTCGTGCTGCTGGCGTGCCCGGTCAATCCCGACGGCTACGAACTGGTCGCCAACGCCTACCGCGCGACCCGCAGCATGACGATCCCGGTGCTCTACCAGCGCTACATCGGGCACGACAACAACCGCGACTTCTACGTCTGCAACCAGCTCGAAGCGCAGAACGTCAACCGCGTCTTCTACCGCGAGTGGTGCCCGCAGATCGTCTACAACCACCACCAGTCGGCGCCGTCGAACACGATCATCTTCACGCCGCCGTTTCGCGACCCGCACAACTACCTGGTCGATCCGATGGTCGTGCGCGGCATCGAGATCGTCAGCGCGCACATGAACCAGCGCTTCGCCGCGGAAGGCAAACCCGGCGTCATCTCGCGCAGCGGCGCGCCCTATTCCGGCTGGTGGAACGGCGGCCTGCGTTCGACCAACTACTTCCACAACATAATCGGCATCCTGACCGAGAGCTTCGGGCGGCCGGAGCCGACGCCGATCAGCCAGCCGCTCGAACGCCGCCTGCCGTACGGTGACTACCCCGATCCGGTGCCGGCGCAGATCTGGCATGCCCGGCAGACGGTCGAGTACCTGCAGACCGCGAACTTCGCGATCCTCGACTACGCGGCGCGGTATCGCCGCGAACTGCTGCGCGACATCTGGACGATGGCGAGTCGCGCGATCGAACGCGGACGCCGCGACCACTGGACGCCGACGCCGTTCCTGGTCGAGGCCGCGAAGCGGCGGGATGATCCGGCGACGGCGTTCACCGATCCGACCCTGCGCGACCCGCGCGTCTACGTGCTGCGCAGCGACCAGCCCGACTGGAGTGCGGCGCAACGCTTCGTGCGCGCGCTGCAGCGCTGCGGCGTCGAAGTGCACCGGGCCAAGGCGGCGTTCGCATTGAACGGCGTCACGATGCCGGCGGGTTCGTACGTGGTGAAGTGCGACCAGGCCTACCGCGCGCACGTGCTCGACCAGTTCGAACCGCAATGGCACCCGCAGGACATCAAGGAAGGCAAACCTGTCGCCCCGTACGACGCCGCCGGCTGGACGCTGGCGATGCAGATGGGCGTGCAGGTCGAACGGTCGTTCGAAGCGTGCGACCAGGCGTTCGACGTGGTGCCGTACTCGGAAGCGTTCGTGCCGGCGCCGACGCCGGAGCCCCGTTCGGCGGCAGCGTCGTCGTGGGCACTCGATGCGCGCGACAGCCACACGGTGATCGCCGTCAACCGGTTGCTCGCCGCCGGACACGGAGTGAGCGTCAGCGATGCGACGTTCACCACCGACCAATCGACCGAGGCGACCAAGGTGCTGGCGCAAGCCGCGACCGAGCTCGGCGTGGTCGTGCGCGAGGTGCGCGGAGCACCGCGCGGGGCAGCGCTGCGGCCGGTGCGGCTCGGCCTGTTCGACCAGTTCGGTGGCCACATGCCGACCGGCTGGGACCAATGGCTGCTGCAGGAGTTCGGTTTCCCGGTGAAGCAGGTCTGGGGCGATCGCATCGAAGCCGGCGACCTGCGTCGCGACTTCGACGTGTTGGTGTTCCACACCGGCCTGCCTGGCCCACGTGACCTCGAGCGCGCGGCGCGCCGCCGCGACGAAGAGAAGATCCCCGAACTGAAGCAGGCGCTGCCGCCGTTCGAGGACTGGAGCAATCTCGAAGCGCGGGCGACGCGGCTCACCGGCGAGAAGGCGCTGCCGGCGCTGCGCGAGTTCGTTGCCCAGGGCGGCACGCTGATCGCGCTCGGCGGCGAGGTCGACAAGGTGGTGCGCCACTTCGATCTGCCGGTGAAGGTCGGCACCTACGTGCCCGATCCGGACGGCGAACGCCGCACCAGGCGCGAGGAGTTCTACGTGCCCGGCTCGCTGCTGGCGATCGAGGTCGACACCGCGCATCCGGCGGCGCGCGGTTGTCCGCGCGAGATCTCGACGATGATGAACAACGGCTCGGCGGTGCTCGAAGTGATCGATCCGAACGCCAAGATCGACGTGCTGGCGCGCTATCGCGGCATGGACACGCTGGTCAGTGGTTGGGCGATCGGCGAGGAGTTCCTGGTCGGCAAGGCGGCGGCGCTGTGCGCGCACGTCGGCAAGGGCCGGGTGTTCTTGTTCGGGGCCGACGTCACCTACCGCGGCCAGCCGATGGCGTCGTTCAAACTGTTCTTCCACGCGATCCTGAACACGGGCCTCGGTGGGTGACGCCCCAGGAGCTTCGCCACGAACGGTCACGCGCTGCGCGAAGCGACGTAGTAGCACCGCCCCGAGGTGATCTCCATGCGACTCCTGCTGCTCGTTCCCTTCCTGCTGCCCACCACGTTGCTGACGGCGCAGCGGCCGACGCCTTCGATCGAGTGGCAAAAGCGCACCGCGACGATCGAGTTCGGCGCCGTTCCCGTCGGCAAACACACCCTGGCCGAGCTGCCGGTGGGTGCCGATTGGCGCCTCGGCAACAACGAAGCGAGCACGCTGCGGCTTGAGATGCCGTTGCTGGCCGGCGACACGATGGTGGCGCCAGGTGCGTATCGCATCGGCTTGCAGCGCACTGGTGACAGCACTGCGTCGCTGACGGTCGCCGGCAGTGGGCTGGGATTGCTGGCGACGGGAGACGGGCAGATCGCCGGCAAACTCGGCAAGGCCGAGAAGCCGTCGAAGAAGCTCGACATCCAGTGGCGCAAGCAGGGCGAAGCCGTGCACGGCAACCAGCCGGTGCGACTCACTGTGACGTTTGGCGCCGACGAGTGGATTGGTGACGCGGTGCTGCTCGGCGGCGAAGCGTTCGCAGTGCTGCCGAGCAAGGGGATCCTGTGGACGGTGCCGGCGGCGCGTCTTGCGGCGGACTCTGCGACGCCGGTGGGCCAGATGGTGCGCGGCGAGGTTCGCTGGAACATCGTCGTCGCGAAGGGCGAGGTGAAACTGGTGCCGCCGATGCAGGCGCCGACCGAGCAGTTCGGGTTTGGGGAACCGATCGCGCCGGACGCGGCGAAGGTCCTGGTCGGCAAAGTCGGCCAGCTCGAAATGAAGGTCGACGCGGAATGGCCGGCGCTGGACCTGATCAGTTGCCGGCGGGAGGAAGGGCTGTTTCTGGCCGCCGGCTACGCCAAGGACCGGGTCGCCTGGATCCTGCCCGAGCCGAAGCCGGGCAAGTGACCGCGATCCCTGGGGTTCCGGGAGGTTTGGCGGAGGGGAATCGTCGGGGGCCGCTCGCTACGTTGCCCCGCTGAGGTTCTCCGCATGATGCGTTCACTCGCCGTTCTGGCCCTGCTCGCGGCCAATCCCCTTTTCGCTCAGGACAATCCGCCCGCCACGACGCCGGCTCCCGCGCTGCCCGCAGCCGGTTCGGCCGAGGCCCAGGCGCTGGTCGACAAGGCGCTCGAGAAGATGCTGGCCTACGGTCGCGGTTCGTTCGCGACGGTGCAGAGCGACGACAACGCGATGATGCGCGGCGCCGGCATCCCGTTCGGCAACGACGACACCGAAGTCGAAGGCGGCTGGAGCAACAACCTGCGTTGGGGCGCGCACGACGGCAGCGACTTCCTGTTGGCGAACGGCCGCATGCTGGCGAAGGTCGACGGCAAGTGGAAGCTGCGCGGCAAGAAGCTCGGTGACGGCAAGCCCGCGCCGTTCACGCTCGATCCGGATCTCCTGTTCACGGCGCTGAAGGAACTGCCCGCCGAGGCGCGCAAGGTCGTCAACGTCGATTCGGCCGAAGTCGGTGGCAAGGCGTGCACGGTGTTGTCGCTGCAGATCGAAGGCGAGTCGGGCAGCGAGTTCGCCGAGAGCGGTGCCCTGCCCGGCGGCGGTGGCGGTGGCTTCATGATGTTTGGCGGCGGCGGCGGCATGCCGATGCCGGAGATCGAGCACTGCGTCTACGTGGCGTTGTTCGTTGATGCTGCCAGCGGCGATCTGCTGCGCTTCTCGTGCAAGGCGTTCGAGGAAAACCCGATGTTCGCCAACGTGCAGATCCAGGTCGCCGGCGGCGGTGACGACGAGATGGAAGAGGAGACGGAAGAGAAGGAAGAGAAGGACGCGGCCGGACCGATGAAGTGGAAGAAGGGCCTGCCGGTCAAGAAGCCGGGCAAGACCGAATCCGTGACTACGTTCCGCGCCGACTTCAAGAATCTCGGCCTCGCCGAAGCGCCGCCGCTCGACGACAAGATGAAGACGCTGCTGCGACCCAAGTGACGTTCACCGCAGCCTTCATGGCTCACCACGACGCCCTCGGGGCGTCGTTCTTCGCGCACCAGCAGGCCTTGCTCGATCGCGACTTCGCGCGCGCCGGCCGCGAGCTGGCCGCGTACCGCGAGCGCCTGCTCGCGCACATGCACGACGAAGAGACCCTCGTGCTGCCGCGCTACGTGGAACTCGGCGGCGACGCCACCGACGCGCCGTTGCGGCTGTTCCTCGGCGAGCACGGCAACCTGCGCAAGTTCGTCGACGAGTTCGTCGCGCGCACGGAAGCGCTGCGGGCGGCGCCCGACGATCGCGCCCTGCTCGAGCTGTTCGACCGCGAAGCGACCTACAAGAACCTGATGCTGCACCACGACCTGCGCGAGCGGAACATGCTGTACCCGTTCCTGGCGGCGCGGCTCCCGGCGGCGGAGCAGCAGTCCATGTTGCTGGCGCGCACGGCACACTGAGGTTGGCGGCTCCGGCGATGTGCGCTACAGATGCGCCCATGTTGCCACGTGCGCTCGTCGCCTTGATCGTCGGGTCCGTTCTGGTCGGTGCGTCGCTGGCGCAGGGCCGGTTCTTCGTGGTGACGCCGAAGGACCATGCGGAATCGACGTGGGCGCCCCTGGTCGTGCTGTTCCCGCCCGCCGATGGTGCCCCGGCCGCGCAGGCGGCGCTGGAGAAGTACGGACCGGACGCCGCAGCCGCCGGCCTCGTCACCGTCGCGGTCGTGGTCGGCAAGGACCACGCCCCGGCTTCGTTCGCGAGCGTGTTCGCCGAACTGCGGCGCCGGTTTCGCATCGAACAGGGCGGCATGCACGCCCTGTTGCTCGGCGACGGCAGTCGCGTTCTGCCGGTCATGACGGCCCACGCGTCCGAGTTCCAGACCTGCACGCTCGAGAGTCGCGCCTGGATCTGCACGACCAACGTGCTCGGTCGGGTTCGCGCGAGCCGCGGCCGTGAGATCGCCTGCGATGACACGGCAGCCGTCGCCCAGCATCTGCGCCGACTGCACGACGAACGCGTTCTTCCCGGTGCCGAGGGTGTGGTCGCCAAGGTGCTCGACGACTTCCACGATGCGGCGGCGGTCGGCGACGAACAGCGGTACTTCGCAATCCTGCCTGACGACGCGGTGTTCCTCGGTACCGATGCGAGCGAGCGATGGACCGGCGCGAAGTTCCGCGAGTTTGCGTTGCCGTACTTCCAGCGCGACTCGGCGTGGACGTACGTGTCGATTGCGCGGCACGTCCGCATCGCGCCGAGCGGCGATGTTGCCTGGTTCGACGAGGTTCTCGACAACGCGGCCTACGGCGAATGCCGCGGTTCCGGGGTTCTGGTGCGCCGCGGCGATGCCTGGGTGCTGCAGCTCTACGACCTGACGATCCCGATCCCGAACGACCTCGCCGGCAACATCTGCCAGCGCATTCGCGCCTTCGCTGGGGGACAGACGCCGGCCGTGACCACCGTCGTGTGTGTGCGGCATGCCGAGAAGGTCGACTCCTCTACCGACGCCGCGCTCAGTGATGCGGGCCGTGCGCGCGCCGCGGCGCTGGCGCGGGCGTTGCGCGATCTGCCGGTGGCGGCGGCCTACGCCAGCGAGTTCCAGCGAACCAGTGCGACCTTGGCGCCGCTCTGTGCGGAGAGATCACTGGAAGTGAAGAAAGTCCCCGCGGCGCAAGGCAAGCAGCTGGCGAAGCGACTGCTGCGCGAACACCTGGGCCAGACGGTGCTCGTCTGCGGCCACAGCAACACCGTTCCCGAGCTGCTCGCGCAACTCGGGGTGAAGGAAAAGGCGTCGATCGCCGACGACGAGTACGACCGGCTGTTCGTGGTGACGATCGGTCCCGATGGCGCGGCGATGGTGGCGTTGCGCTACTGAGCGGGCCTTGTTCGCCCGCCGGCGGCGAATCACGAGCTGCACGACAGAGCGGAGCAACCGGGTTTGTTGCGCGCCCAGTCCGGCCGTTTCTGCGCGAGGTCGTCGTGTTCCGGCTGGTCGTCGAAGGGGCGCGCCATCACGTGCAGCAGTCGTTCCACCTTGGAGAAGTCGCCGGCGTGCGCGGCGTCGATCGCGACCTGGGCGAGCCAGTTGCGCAGCACGTACTTCGGGTTCACGCGTGCCATCGCCGCGGCGATGTCGGCAGCGAGCCTGCGTTCGCGGCGCGTGCGCTGCCACCACCGCTGCAGCCAGGTGACGCCTGTGGTGGCCTGTTCGTCCGTCGGCGCGCGGTAGAACGCGGCGGTGATCGACGGCGGCAGGCCCGCCGGTGCCGCATCGGCGACCACGAGCGGTGCCAGCGCACGGAAGAACAGCGTCATGTCGATGCCGGTCTGCTGCAGCCACGTGAACAGGTCTTGCAGCAGTTGGCCGTCGGCCTGCGCCGCATCGAACGTGAGGCCGAGCTTCGCCGCGAACCGCTGGGTCGCGGCGCCCGTGTACGCGGTTGCGTAGGTCGCCATCGCCGCTTCGACCACCTGCTCGTCGCCGTCGACCAGCGGCAGCAACGCTTCGCCGAGCCGGGCCACGTTCCAGGCACCGATCGCAGGCTGGTTGCCGAAGGCGTAGCGGCGGTTCGCGGCGTCGGTGGTGTTCGGCGTCCAACCGAAGTCGAAGTCGTCGATCCACCCGTACGGGCCGTAGTCGATGGTGAGGCCGAGGATCGACAGGTTGTCGGTGTTCATCACGCCGTGCACGAAGCCGACGGCCTGCCAGTGCGCCATCAGGCGCGCGGTGCGCGCCGCGACTTCCTGCAACAGGCCGGTGGAGGCGTCGCGTCCCGGCGCGCCGAGTTCGGGGAAGAACTGGCGCAGCGTGAAGTCGGTCAGCGTGCGCAACAGCGGCACGTCGCCGCGCGCACTCGGCAATTCGAAGTTGCCAAAGCGCAGGAACGACGGCGCCACGCGGCACACGATGGCGCCGGGCTCGGGCGCGGCGTTGCCGTCGTAGAACATGTCGCGCACCACCGGTTGCCCGGTGTGAACCAGCGACAGCGCGCGCGTCGTCGGCACGCCGAGCGCGTGCATCGCTTCGCTGCACAAGAACTCGCGGATCGACGAACGCAGCACCGCGCGACCGTCGCCACGGCGTGAGTACGCCGTGGGTCCGGCGCCCTTGAGTTGCAGTTCACTGAAGCCGCCGTCGGGTCGTTGCAGCTCGCCGAGCACGCTGGCGCGACCGTCGCCGAGCTGGCCGGCCCACTGGCCGAATTGCTGGCCGCCGTAGTTCGCCGCGTAGGGATCCATGCCCGGCCACAGGGCGTTGCCGCCGAGCACTGCCGCGGTGCCAGGGTCGCCTCGCAGGGCGTCGTCGAGCCCGAGTTCCTGCGCCAACGAAGAGGACCACGCCACGACGCGCGGTGCCGGCACCGGCGTTGGTTGCACGCGCGACCACAAGGCGCCGACCACCGGACGCGGCGCCGTCGAGGTGTCGACGTCGCCGGGCAGTTCGTCGAGGAAGCGCCGGCGGAAACTGTGCGGCGCCGGGGGCGTGGCCATGCGCGGACGATAACGGAGCGCGGGCTCTCAGTGCGGCAAGAGCTGTCGTTCCACCAGCGCCGCGCGCAGGCGCTGCAGCAGCAGTTCGTTGCCCTTCGCGTTGGCGTGCGAATCGAGCACGCTGTTGCAGATGCCGAGCGCGTGGTCTTCTTTGCTGAAGCGAAGCGGCACGAGCGCAATGCCCTCGGCGGCACAGAACGGCGGCAACGACTCGATCGCCGGCAGCGAGTGGTCGAACAGCAGGAACGGCACCTTCGCTGCTGCGCACAGATCCCGGATCTCGCGCAGCGCTTGTTGGCTGCGTGGCCAGCCGCGCGGACCCTTGCCGAACTTCTCCGGCGCGTAGGTCTGGCCGTCGAGGCGACGGGCGACACGACGCTCGAGGTTCGTCTGGGCCGACACGAACTGCCCGATCGCCGGCAGCACCGGTTGCACCAGCTCGCCGGTGAAGCTCCAGAAGTCGTGCGGCAGCACGATGGACTCGGCCGGGTCCGGCTTCTTCTGCAGCAGCAGTTCTTCGGCGACGTCGCGCGATGGCTCGACGTCGTTGACGACGTAGACGAGCAGCACCAGGTCGGGCTGCAGCTTCGGCAGGAACTCGCGCAAGGTCGCGGCCTGTTGCACCGTGTCGAACAGCGGATGGCCGGTGTTCACGACTTCGAGTCGGGTGCGCGGCGCAGCGGCGTTCCATTCGCTTTCGAGGCGGCGGGCGAAGGTGTGTTCGTCGTCGACGCCCCAGCCGAACACGACGCTGTCGCCGAGCAGCAACACGCGGAACGTGCCGGCGGGCTTCGGTGTCGCGATCTCCGGGCCACGCAGCCCGAGCTGGTTGGCGCGCACCCGGAAGCTGCCGAGGTCGAGGTCGATGCCCGGCTTCATGCGCAGCAGATGGCCGTCGAAATCGCTCTCGGTCGGCGCTCGCCCTTCCCAGGCGAATTGCACGGCCTGGTTGATGTAGCGATTGAACTCTTCCTGGTAGCAGAGCCCGATCGGGTCGAACACGCGCAGCATCACTTCGGCGAGCCCGAGTGCCAGCGTCGTGCCGAGCAGCGCCGCGACGACCGCCAGGGGCCAGCGGCGGCGGCGCTTGTTGCTCTTGGTCGTCATCGCGGGCGCGGAGCATATCGACGTCGGCACCGGTAGTCTGTGCGCGTGACGCTCGTTCGCAGCTTTGCACCCGTGGCCAGGGCCGATGCTCGCGTGCTCGTGCTCGGCAGCATGCCGGGCGCGGCTTCGCTCGCCGCCGGTCGCTACTACGCGCATCCACGCAATGCGTTCTGGCCCATCGTCGCGCCCTTGTGCGATAGCGCCGCCGATGCGCCCTACGCGCAGCGGCTCGCGGCGATGCAACGGGCCCGCATCGCCGTGTGGGACGTCCTGCAGAGTTGCGAGCGCGAAGGCAGCCTCGATGGCGACATCGAAGCGGCGTCGGCCGCGGCGAACGACTTCGCCACGTTGCTGCCGACGTTGCCGCGCCTGCGCCTGATCGCGTGCAACGGCGGCACCGCGCATCGCCTGTTCCGCCGCGTCGCCGTGACGTTGCCAGCGTCCATCACGGTGCCGACGATCGTGCTGTTGCCGTCCACGAGCCCGGCCCACGCGGCGCGGTCGCTGGCGCAGAAACGAGCTGCGTGGACATCGATCCTGGTTCCCTACCTGCGATGAAGATCCTGCTCGCTCCGTTCTCGCTGCTCGTGCCGGTCACCGCCCTGGGCGCGCAGGAGACGCCGCCAGCGCTCACGCACGGGCCGTTTCTCGGCCATGTCGACGCGACCACGCTCCACGTGTGGGCGCGGGCGGCTGCGCCGGGCACGTGGACGTTGCGGTTGCGCAACCAGGCCCTGGCCGGCGAGCACACCACGACGGCCGAGGCGACCGTGGCCAACGACCAGACGCTGCACTTCGTGGTCGGCGGACTCGCCGCCGACACGGTGTGGCGTCCCGAACTCGCCTGCGGTGCCACCTTGATCCCGGTTGCGGTGCCGTGGTCGACGGCGAGCGCCGACGACGCGGCGGCAGCGTCGATCGCGTTCGGTTCGTGCGCCAACGACAAGACCGTTCCCGAGCAGCCGATCTGGGCCCGCATCCGCAACCGGGCGCCGCACGCGCTCGTCCTGCTCGGCGACACGCCCTACATCGACCTCGTCACTACGCCGGCGCGGCGGCAACGGCATCGCGAGTTCTTCGCCTTCCCGGAAGTGGCGGCGACCCTGTCGTGCATCCCGACGTGGACGACGTGGGACGACCACGACTACACGGTCAACGACCAGTTCGGTCCGGTGAAGGGCAGTGAGTCGGCGCGCGGCGTGTTTGTCGAGTACCACGCCCATGCCAGCTACGGCGACGGCACGCGTGGCATCTGGACGCGGTTTCGCCGTGGGCCGGTGGAAGTGTTCCTGCTCGACACGCGGTCGTTTGCCGACAGCGAGCCCTCGGTGTTGGCACCCGGCGAACGCTCCGTCCTCGGCAAGGCGCAGACCGTGTGGTTGCAGCAGGGGCTGCGCGCTTCGACGGCGCCATGCAAGGTGCTCGCTTGCGGCATGGTGTGGAACGGCGGCGTGCGTCCCACCAAGAAGGACTGCTGGGGCAACTGGTTGCCGGAGCGCGATGCGCTGTTTCGTTGGCTCGGCCAGAACCACATCGACGGCGTCGTGCTGGTGTCGGGCGATGTGCATCGCAGTCGTTTGATCCTGCATCCGACGCGCGAGCTCGTCGGCTACGACGTGCCCGAGGCGGTGACTTCGCCGCTGGCGCAAAGTGTCATCGAAGCGAACAAGGTCGACGTGCCTGGTCTGGAGTTCGATGCCGGCGAAGCGAGCAGCTGCCTGATTCTGGAGGCGAAGGTCGGCGATGGCGGCGAGGCTGTCGTGCGGCTGTCGTTCCATGCCGGCGACGGACGCGAGTTCCATGTGCGCGAGTTCACGGCGGGCAGCCTGCAGCAGCCGGATGCAGCACCGCACTACCGGCGCTTGCAGCTGCGTCTGCGGGAGGCCTTCGGTGCACGCCTTGATGGTCTGCCTGCTCGCGACGAGCCGACGCCGGCGGCATGGCGCCGGGCGGCGGAGTCGCCAGCGTGGCGCCAGGCCGTGCAGAAGGCGACGCCGGCGTTCGCGGTGTGGCGGCAGGCGATCACCGAGCCGACCTTCCGGCAGCGGCCGGCGCGGTCCGACTTCGGTTCGGAGTTTCGTGACGACCTGTGCATGGGCTGCGTCGAGATGCATGCGCTCGTCGATGCTCGAGGTCGTCAGGGCCTCGCCGACGGCGATCCCGCGGCTGCGGTCGCGGCGATCGACGAGTTGCTCGGCCACGCTCGGCAACTGCGGCAACTGCGGGACACGAATGCGTGGCTGGTCGCGGCGGTGGTCGAGACGCGCGCAGTGGACCTCGCCGCCGCCCTGGCGCAGCAGGCCGGCCCTGCTGCCGCGGTTCCGGCGACCGGGTCGATGGCGCGGCACCTGGCAGCCCGACCGGCGTTGGTGGCCCTGGTGGTGTTGATGCGCGAGGAGAACCACGCCGACTTCCGCACCGCGCTGGCCCAACTCGCCGGCGGCAAGGATCGGAAGGCCATGCTGGCGCGCACCTTCACCGACGACGTGCAAAGGCACTACGAACGCAACCTGGCGCCGCTGTTCGCGCCGGCCGAACGCCTTGGCAGCGAACTCACCGCGGTCGATCGCGATGCCCTGGCGCAGGCCAAGGCCGATCTCGTCGCGCGGATGAAGCAACGCCAGGCGGCGATCGCGGAGTTGGCGCGCGATGCTGCCGCGGACGTCGGGGCCGATGCCGCCGCCGATCTGGGCCTGATGCTGGCCACCCTGGTGCTGCCGCCGCTCGCCGGAGCCTTGGAGAGCCACGACGCGGCCCGCGCCGCCCTCACTGCCGCCGTGGCGAAATGACGGCAGCCGGCAGGGCCGCGCCGCGCATTCCGCGCCGCGCGGTTCCTGCTATGGTGCTCGCCCTTCGCCCCCTGATTCCTCGCCAAAGCACCCGATGATCGTTCGCCTTTCCGCGGCACTCGCTGTCGCCGCGTCGCTTTCCGCCCAGTCGTTCTCGTATCCGAACTTCACCTCGACCGCGGGCCTCGCCCTGCTCGGCAACGCCGCGTCGAGCGCCGGCGCGCTGCGGCTCACTGCCAACGCCAGCAACCAGACCGGTTGGGCCTGGCGCACGGCGCCGACGCCGGTGATCGCCGGGTTCGACACGACCTTCACCTTCCGCATCACGCCGCCGACCGTCGGCACCAAGGCCGAAGGCATGGCGCTCGTCATCCACGACGACCCGAACGGCGCGGCCACGATGGGTGGCACCGTCTGGGGCATGGGCTACGGCAACGGCGCCAACTCGGCGGTCGGCATCCGCAACTCGATTGCGATCGAGTACGACACCTACCTCGACCCGTTCCTTGCGGATTCGAGCGCGAACGAAGTCACGATCCACACGCGTGGTGCGCAAGGCAACCACGAGCACGAGCAGTACTCGATCGCGCGCGCCACGCCGATGGCGAATCTGAGCAACGGCCAGGTGCACACGCTGCGGGTGCGCTACGTGCCCGGCACGATCGAAGTGTTCGTCGATGGCGCCGCGACACCGCTGATCACGCGAGCGTTCAGCTTCCAGACCGGTGGCCTCTACGCCAACAACACTCCCGCGCCGGGGACGAACCTCGTCAACGGCACCGCGTTCGCCGGGTTCTGTGCGACCACGGGCGCCGGTTCGCTGACCGAACTGGTGGAGATCCTGACGTGGAACTGGACCTCGACGCCGCTGGCGCATCCGTGCTACGCCGGCAGCCTCGGCCAGGACACGTTGACCGTGCAAGGCAGTGCGGGCGGCGCGTTGCGCGAAGTGCACCTGGCGACCTACCAGTCGTTCGGGATCTCGATCGCGTCGCCGCCGGCGTTCGGCCCGGGCGCACCGTACGTGCTGTTCGCTTCGCTGTTCCCGCAGCCGGGCGCGCTCGGCACGCAACTGGGCTTTGGCGAGACGTGCTTCCCGGTGCTGCCGACTGGGCCGGCCGAGTTCGTGTTGGCCGACACCTTCGGCTTGTTCCCGGCATTGCTGCCGGCGGCGCCGACGCCGTACACCATCGCGCTGCCGCCGGGTGTGGTGACCGCCCCGTTGGCGTTCACGCTGCAAGCGGTGACGCTCGCCGCGGCGAGCCCGTTGACGCTCGGCGTCACCAACGCGATCGACGTCGACTTCACGCCCTCGCTGCCCCCGACGATCACGAGCGTGGCGCCGTTGAGCGCGTTGGTGGGGCAACCGATCACGATCACCGGCACGCGCTTCCTGCCTGGCATGCAGTTGCTGGTGAACGGGTCGCCGGTGGCGGTGACGAACGCGACCGCGACGCAGATCGTGTTCCCGTATCCGGCAGGCATCACCTGCGGCTCGCAGCTCGCAGTGGTGAACCCGGACGGCCAGGCGATCACGTCGCCGCTCAATCCGCAACCGACGGTGACCAACACCGTGCTGGGCAGCGGCACGGCTGCCGGCAACCAGCTTTTCGTCGTCGTGGGCACGGGCTTCGCAGCCGGGCTGACGGCGACGATCGGCGGGGCGCCGGCGACGATCCTGTCGGTGGGTGCGACCAGCATCAGCATGCGCACTCCGGCCGGCACGCCGGGTCCGGCATCCGTGGTGATCACGACGCCAGGTGGCTGCTCGACGACGACGACCTACACGTATCTCTGAGTCGTCGCCGGTCAGCGGTGCTCGACGACTTCGGCGAGCGGGAAGCGGACCTTCGGCGCGCCGGCGTACTTGTCGTCGGCAGCGCGGTAGCCGACCGCACACGCGCACAACGTCGTGAACCGTGAGCCGTCGAGGCCCAGCAGGCGGTCGTAGGCGCCCTTGTCGATGCCTTCCATCGGGCAGGTGTCGATGCCGAGCATGGCGGCTGCCGTCATGAACTGGCCGAGTGCCAGGTAGGCCTGCCGCGCGTTCCAGCCGCCGAGGTCGGAGCTCGCCCAACCCTTCTGCACGAAGTCGACGACGACCTTGCGGTAGCCGGCCAGCGATTCGATCGGGCGGCCATGCGCGGCACTCTGCGCCTGCAAGTACCGATCGACATCGTCGGCGGTGGTCGTGCGCAACGCGGTGAACACGACGTAGTGCGAAGCGTCGGTCACCTGCGACTGGCCCCACGAGGCCGCGCGCAATTGCTGGCGCAGTTCCGGCCTGGTGATGACCAGGAACTTCCACGGTTGCAGCCCGAACGACGAGGGCGCCAGCACCAGCGCCTGTTCGAGCGCCGTCCACGCCTCGGCAGGCACGTGGCGGGCCGGATCGAACTTCTTCGTGGCGTAGCGCCAGCGCAGTTGCTGCAGGAGTTCCGCGGGGGACGTCGTCATCGAGCGCCGGCATTAGGCGACGGGCGATGACGACGCAAGCGTCAGAGTCGGCTCATCAGCGCCGTCAGGCGTCGCGCGAAGGCGGCCGGATCGGTGGGCAGCGAGCCTTCGGCGACCAGGGCCTGGTCGTGCAGCAACGCCGCCCATTCGGCGAAGGCGGCGTCGTCGCCCAGCGTCTGCAGCTTCTGCACGACGACGTGGTCGGCGTTGAGTTCGAGGATGCGCTTGTGCGCCGGCACGTCGTGGCCGGCTTCGCGCAGGACCCGCTCCTGCCGCGCACTCATGCCGTGCTCTTCGTCGACGAGGCACGCCGGCGAATCGGTCAGGCGGTCGGTGATGCGCACCGACTTGACCTGCTCGGCCAGCGCCTTCTGCATGCGTTCGGTGAGCGGCAGCAGCTCCTTCTGCTTCGCCTCCTTCTGCTGCTTCTGTTCGTCGGTCTCCGGCAGGTCGATGGCACCCTTCTGCGCCGACGTGAACGGCTTGTCGTCGAACGTGCGCAGCGCTTCGACGATCCACTCGTCGATTGCGTCGGTCATCAACAGCACTTCGTGGCCGCGCTTCTGCAGGGCTTCGATGTGCGGGCTCGCCTTGGCGGTCGAGAGGCTGTCGGCGGCGACGTAGTAGATCGCCTTCTGCTCGGCGGGCATGCGGGCGACGTAGGCCTGCAGTCCGTGCATGCCGTCGTCCTTGGTGCTGCGGAAACGCAGCAGCTTCGCCAGCCGCTCGCGGGCGTCGTGGTCGTGGTAGACGCCTTCCTTCAGCATGCGGCCGAACTCGCCCCAGAACTGCAGGAAGCGATCGACCTTCTTCTTCTCGCCGTCGACCTCGCGTTCGGTCTCGCCTTCGGCCGCCAGCTCTTCGAGCAGGGTCAGCGTCTTGCCGACCACCTGCTTCTTGATGAAGCGCGTGGTGGCGTCCTTCTGCAGGATCTCGCGCGACACGTTGAGCGGCAGGTCTTCGCTGTCGACGACGCCGCGCACGACGCGCAGCCACTCCGGCACGATCTCCGGCGCGGCGTCCATGATGAACACGCGCTTCACGAACAGCTTGACGCCGCTCTTCCGGCGATCGACGACGTCGAACGGCGCCTTGCTCGGCAGGTAGAGCAGACCGGCCAGCTCGTGCGCTCCCTCGACCTTGAAGTGCGTCCAGGCCAGCGGCTCGTTCCAGTCGCGCGACAGCGACTTGTAGAACTCGCGATGCTGTTCGTCGGTGACGTCGTTCTTGGCGCGCGTCCACAACGCGCGCGCCTGGTTGAGCGTCGTCCACTCGAGCTTCTTCTCGTCGCCGCCGCCGCGTTCGATCTCCATGCGGATCGGCCAGCGCACGTAGTCGCTGTACTTGCCGACCACTTCGCGCACCGGCCACTCGTTCAAGTACTCCTTGGCGTCGTCCTTCAGGTGCAGCACGACGTCGGTGCCGCGGCCGGCGCGTTCGCCGCGCGCAACTTCGAAGTCGCCCTTGGCCTGGCTGGTCCAGCTCCACGCCTCGTCGCTGCCCGACTTGCGTGAGACCACGGTCACCGAGTCGGCGACCAGGAACGCCGAGTAGAAGCCGACGCTCTGCACCGGAGCCGTCGGTATTTTTAGCGGCGAGCCCACCAGCGGCACGCTGCCATCCAGCGCATGCGCCATATCCACACGCATGCCACGCGCCAGCACTTGCGGGTCGGCAAATACGCGCTCAAGGGTGTTG
>SXPB01000297.1 GCA_005776475.1 Planctomycetia bacterium | reverse complement strand
GCGCAGGCAGTTCACGCCGTTGCCGGTCGCCGTGTTGTTGGTGAACCCGGGCAGCGCCATCGCCGGCACGCCGTTGATCGCATCGCTGCCGTTGCTGGTGAACGTGCAGTTCGCGACGGTCGGGAACGAATTGCCGTTGCAAACCATCCCGTGCGTGAAGTTGTGTCTGATCGTGCAGTTGGTCAGCGTCGGTGACGCCGAGTTCAGGTGGAGGTTCGAGACGTAGCCGGCGCCGCCGTAGCGCACTTCGGTCCAGGTGAGCGAACTCGGCGTCGCGTTGCCGTTCATCACGATGCCCCGCCACGCAGTCGGCCCCGCGGCACTCGGGCCATTGCCGTTGGTGTCGCCACCGGCGCTGTCGTCCTGGATGCCGGTGAAGATCACCGGGTTGCCGGCGGTGCCGTTGCAGACCAGGCGGCCGTTCACGGTCAGCTCGTCGCCAGCCCCCGAGAACTTGACGATGACGCCGGGCGACAGCGTCCAGGTCTGACCGGCCGCGATCGTGAGGGTGCCGATGGTGTGGTAGACCCCCGCCGGCAGGGTGCCGCTCTGCGCCCCGCTGATCGGAATCTGCGCTGCCACCGACGAAAGCAGCACGGGGAGGGCGAGAACGGCGGCGATCGCCGACGACGAGGGACGGAACAGCATTGCGGAGTCCTGGGTGGAGGCGGCGCGGTCCGGACGGACCATGACCATCTGCACTTGCCAGGAAGCGGGCGACCGTGACACCGACCGCCAGGTTTTCGAAAGCCGCCGACGCCCACCGGCAGCCCTTGCCAGTGGCACCTCGGCCCCTACCGCCCTACCTTTCCCCGGCTTCCGTTCCGTTCCCCGACCGCCCACGCACCCCGCATGAAGTCCGCCGGCCAGCCCGACTTCCCCCTGATCGAACGCATCACCCGCCGCGCCTTCGCCCACATGGTGGCGATGATCCACGTGGCGAACGACCGCGCCGACGCCGACAAGACCGACCCCAAGGTCGGCGGCCACCCCGCGTCGTGTGCGTCGAGCCTCGACTTCCTGGCGACGCTGCACCTGCTGGTGCGCGAACCCGGCGACTTCGTCTGCTGCAAGCCGCATGCGTCCCCCGCCGACCATGCGCTGCACCACGCGCTCGGCCTGTTCCGCCACCCGGACGGCCAGTGGTTCCGGGACGACGAAGCCCAGGCCGTCATGCACCGGCTGCGCAGCTTCGCGCACGACAAGAAGCCGGTGTTCCAGAGCTACCACTCGGAGTTCGATCCGGACGCCTGGCGCTTCTTCCCGTCGGGCTCGGTCGGCATCCCGCCGGTCGCCGCGGTCTACCAGGCGCTCGCCTACCGCTATGCGCGCCAGCACGGCTGGGACGTCGATGAGCCGCACTTCTGGTGCATGATGGGCGACAGCGAGTTCCGCGAAGGCTCGCTGCTCGAAGTGCTGCCCGAGGTCGCCGAACGCGAACTCGGCAACGTGACCTGGATCGTCGACTACAACCGGCAGAACCTCGACGGCACGCGCATTCCGAACAACCGCGGTCTGCAGGGCACCGACGCCGAACGCATCGAACGCACGGCGATCGCCAACGGCTGGGAAGTGATCCAGCTGCGGCATGGCACCTTCCGCGAGCAGGTGTTCGCCAGGAAAGGCGGCGACGCGCTGCGGCAGATGTTCGAGAGCGGCTTCACCGACTACCACTTCCAGGCGCTGCTGTGGAAGCGCGACGCGAAGTCGATGCGCGAGGCGATGGTGACGCGCGACAAGGCGGTCAAGACGCTGGTCGAGTCGCTCGCCGACGCCGATGTCGTGCGCTTGTGGAACGACCTCGGTGGCCACGACCACCGCGCGATCCAGCAGGCGTTCGAACAGTGCAAGAAGGACAAGCGCCGTCCGACGCTGGTGATCGCGCACACCGTCAAGGGGCGCGGTTTGCACTGCGCCGCCGCCAACGGCAACCACTCGGCGATGCCGGAGGAAAGCGAAGTCCAGGCCCTGCTGCAGCAGCACGGCCTCTCGCTGCAGCAGCCGTTCGTGCGTTTCGCCGCCGACAGCGCCGAAGGCAAGTTCTGCGCCCAGCGCGGCCTCATCATGCGGCTCGGCATCGAAGCGCTCGAAGCGCAACGCGACGCCAACCGCCAGCGCGTGCAGGCGCAGATCGAAGCCCAGGGCGGCATGCCGGAGTCGCTCGACATCAACCTGAAGCTGGCGCCGACGACGCACACGCAGTGGATGTGGGGCCAGCTCGCGGCCAAGCTCGTGCGCATCGGCGTCTACGACGAACTCGCCAAGGCCGGCAAGGAAGCGAAGGCCGGCAAGGCCCCCACCGCCGCCGAGGCGAGGTGGAACCCGCTGGCCGACCTGATGATGACGATGGCGCCCGACGTGGGCACCTCGACCAACATCAACCCGGCGATGGACGAGAAGATCTTCGGCCCCAAGTCCGACGAGAACTGGGAATCGAAGCTCGACCTGCACGAACGACTGCGGCCCGAACTGGCGCCGACCGACGAGGCGTGGACGCGGCACATCCGCTTCGAGATCGCCGAAGCCAACTGCATGTCGGCGCTCGGCAGTTTCGGCAAGATGGACTACTTCGCCGGCATTCCGTTCCTGCCGTTGATGACGGTCTACGACTTCTTCATCAAGCGCGCACTCGACCAGCTCTACTACAACCTCTACTGGGGTTCGTCGTTCGTGTTGGTCGGCACGCCGAGCGGCATCACGCTGGCGCCGGAAGGTGCACAGCACAGCTGGAAGAGCGACATCCAGATCCCGAACCTGATCACCTGGGAGCCGGCGTTTGCGATCGAGCTCGAGTGGATCCTGTGCGACGCGATCCGCCGCCACTTCGCGCACGACAACAAGGGGCGCAGCGGCGTGTTGGTGCGGGCGGTGACGCGCGCACTGCACCAGAACCAGCTGCTCGAATGGCTGAAGCGCCAGGCGCGGTGGAAGCGCGAGATGCCGGCCGGTGCCGAGCTCGGCCTTGGCGCCGAAGACGGCGGCCTGCACGAAGCCGAAGTGCCGCACGCGCCCGACGCGGAGATCCTCGCTGCGCTGAAGCAGGACGTGCTCGCGGGCGGCTATCGCCTGATCGACTGGCGCGGCTACCGCGGCTACCAGCCCGGCGAGAACGTCGTCGAGCTGTTCGTGATGGGCGCGCTGGTGCCGGAAGCGATCGGCGCCAGCAGGTTGCTGCTCGACCGCGGCGTCTACGCCAACGTCACCGTGGTCACGTCGCCGGACCTCGTCTGCGGCGAACTCGCGCGCAAGACCGGGTTCGCGCACCTGCTGGGCACCCTCGGCGTGAACGGCCGCCTGCACCTGCGCCCCGCCGGCAAGAACCAGGGACCGCTCGGCGCGAGTGACGTCGTCGACCTCGCCGGCCGGCGCGTGCCGATCGTGTCAGTGCACGACGGCGAGATCGGCCTGCTCGACAACCTCGGCTCGATCGTCGGCGTGCCGCAGATCGCGCGCGCCGTGGTCAAGTTCAGCAAGTCGGGCACGCCCGCCCACATCTTCGAGTACCACGGCCTGCACGCCGAAGGTATCGCCGAGTCGTGCGGCCAGGTGCTGGCGCAGACGGCGATGGAACACGTCCAGTTGCACCCCGAAGCGGTGGCGCTGCTGCGCAACCAGAAGGCCCCCGCCGGCGACTGGCGCGAACTCTGGCCGAATCCGGTGTAGTCGCCGATTTGTGTCGTAGAGGAGGCCTGCCGCCCTGACCAGCGGACCCACGAGACGATGACTTCCTACGCGCCGTTTCCCACCCGCCGCCCGAACCCGCTGCCCCTGGTGATCGCCGGGGCGGCCTTCGCGCTGGCCACGTTCCTGCTGCTCGATCGCTCCGGCTTCTTCACGGCGGCCCCGAAGGCGGACCCACGGCCGGTGACGCCGCGCGGCGAACTGGCGCCGCTGGAGCAGACGTTCGTCGAGATCTTCGACCGCTGCGCCGCATCGGTGGCCTCGGTCTACACGTCGTCGGTGGTGCCGACGCGGATCGGCACGAAGCAGCAGTCGGGCACCGGCAGTGGTTTCGTGTGGGACGCCGCCGGCACCGTGGTCACCAACCACCACGTCGTCGCCGATGTCGCCGAAGGCCGCGGCCAGGTCCAGGTCTCCGTCGGCGGTCGCAACTACCGGGCGACGGTGCTGGGCACCTCGCCAGAGCACGATCTCGCGGTGCTGCGCCTCATCGGCAACGTCGGTGACCTGAAGCCGCTGCTGCTCGGCACGTCGGCGGACCTGCGCGTCGGCCAGGCTGCGATCGCGATCGGCAACCCGTTCGGCTTCGACCAGACGATGACGACGGGCATCGTCAGCGCCATCAATCGCACCATCGACACCAACGAGGGCCGCTCGCTGCACGGCTTGATCCAGGTCGATGCCGCGATCAACCGCGGCAACTCCGGCGGTCCCCTGCTCGATTCGGCCGGACGCCTCGTCGGCGTCACCACGGCGATCTACTCACCGAGCGGCACGTCGGCCGGCATCGGCTTCGCGGTCCCGGTCGACACCGTGAACGCCATCGTGCCGCGCCTGCTCGGCGGCCGTTCGACTACCGCCAAGCTGGGCGTGCGCCGCCTCGAGGACTATGTCAGCTACCGCCTCGATCCCGAGCTCGGCTACCCGTCCGGCGCGATCTTCGGCACCGCCGACGAGAACTACGGCGCCGCCGCGGCGGGCCTGCGCCCGTTCCGGATCGCGCGCCAAGGGCGCGGCGAGGTCATCGAGCAGTATGGCGACGTCATCGTCGCGATCGACGGCAAGCCGGTGCGCCACTTCGACGAACTCGGCAAGGCGCTCGGCAACCGCAAGCCCGGCGACACGGTGAAGGTCACCGTCATGCGCGGACTGCCGGCCGTGCCGACCGCGGTCGATGTGCCGGTGAAGCTCACCGCCGAAGGCGAGTCCGTGCGCTCGGGCATGTAGGCCCCGTCGCCGCAGAAGATCCGCCACCAGAATGCCACCGCCGCGACTTGGCGGTGCTGACGGCCCGTTCGCTGGCCGAAGTCTTCCAGACTCCTAGCCGACGCGGCCTGACATCGCCGCCAACTTCGCCTCGACGACCTGCTCCGTCGCATCGAACCTGGGCAACCGGATGTGTTGCGCCAACGCCGCATCGATCGCTGCCGCCGGCGCCAGCCCCACCAGTTCGCTCTCGGCGACCTGCACGCCCTTCGCCGCCGCCATCTCGGCGACCTTGTCGAACACCGTTCGGAGCGACGTCACTTCGAAGTCGAGCAGGTTCATCGACACCTGGGCCAGCTTCTTGTCGTCGAGGAAGAAGCCCATCGCCTGCACCTTCTTGAAGCCGCCATCCTTCTCGCGCACCGCCTTGGCGATGTCCTTCGCCAACTGCACGTCCGCCGTCGCCAGGTTGACGTTGTAGGCGATCAGGAACTTGCGCGCGCCGACGGCGACGGCACCGGCGCTCGGGTGCATGCGGTGCGGCCCGAAATCGGGCGCATACTCCGCGTCCTTGCCGACGAGCGAGAGCAAGCCCTCGAACTCCTTGTTGCGGAAGTTGCCCAGCACCCGCCGCGACTCGCGCCGGCACGCCTCGGCATACAGGAACGCCGGCAAGCCGAGCACCGCGCCGATGCGTTCGCCGACGCGATACGCCGTCGCCACCGCATCGACCATCGACGCGCCCGCCAGCGGCACGAACGGGCACACGTCCATCGCCCCCATCCGCTTGTGCTCGCCCTTGTGGCCGCGCAGGTCGATCTCGGCCATCGCCGCCGCCGCCCCCAGCACCGCCGCTTCGCTGATCGCCGCCGCCGGGCCCGCCAGGGTCACCACCGCCCGGTTGTGGCTCGCATCGAGTTCACTGCCCAGACAGTGCACCCCCGCCACCGCGGTCATCACGCGCACGATGCGGTCGACCTTCGCGCGGTCCTTGCCTTCGGAGAAATTGGGAACGAACTGGAGCATCCGGCCATTGTGGTGCGGTGCTACTGCTCGCGCAACAGACGCGCTCAAGGAAGCTTACGTTGCCTCGCCCACTCGGAGGCAGTGAGGCACCGGCAGCGTCGCACCGCAGTGAGCAGTTCGTGGAGCAGCACGCCGAGCGACCCGAACTCGCGACGTGGGGACGCGCGCCCCGACGTCGAGATGCACCGCGATGGGAGCGTGTAGCCAGCGGTCTGGCGAGGTATCACACCGACGCCGTTCCGCCGCTTCTTCCCCTCGCCCGCCCAGATCCGCCCGATGCCCGTCGCCCTGCACCGCCCCGAGCCCGTCCTTCGCCACCGCGCGCAATCCGTCGACCAGGGCGTCCCGCCGGCGCAGGCCGCGGCGTGGCTGCGTGAGGGGCGTTCGCTGATCGTGACCGATCGCTTCGGGACCGGACTCGACATCCTCGCGGCGCTGCGCGAGCAACTGGAGGATCCAGGCGAGGAAGCGGGGTACGTCGCCAAGCGCACTTTCCGTGATGCGTTCCAGGCCGCGTCGAAGCGCCTGCTCGCGCCCGTCCTCGGCCGCAAGGTGGCCCTGCCCGACGCGCCGCGGGCGGGCTTCCTCGCCGAGCTGTACCCGGACCACGCCGACTTCGCGCTGCCCGTCGAGGACGCCAGGGTCCTGAGCAGCGCGTGGGACTGGTACGAGAAGGGCGTGCTCTTCCCCGTACTGGGCTATCGCGTGCACCCGTTCTACGGCGCGTACATTCCGGCCCGCATGGAGCACCTGGAGCTCTTCGGCACGTGGCTCGCGAAGTACAAGGGCGCGCGCGAACGGGCGATCGACGTGGGCACCGGCTCCGGCGTCCTGGCGCTCCAGATGGCCAAGGCGGGCTTCCAGCAGGTGCTCGCCACGGACATCAACCCCAACGCAATCGAGAGCGTCGCGCGGCAGCTGCGTCGGCTCCCGAAAGCGCCCCCGATCGAACTCGAGCACGCGGACCTGCTCGGCACGGACCGTGGCCCCATCGACCTCATCGTGTCCAACCCGCCGTGGATGAAGGGCGAAGTGGGCCGGACGCTGGACCTGGCGATGTACTTCCAGGACGGCTTCTTCGAACGGTTCTACGAACAGTCCCTGCAACGCCTGGCACCCGGCGGCCGCATCGTGTTCGTGTTCTCGAACATCATCGAGCTCTCACAGCCCGACGTGCCGCATCCCATCCAGACCGAGCTCGACCGCGGGCGGTTCACGCTGGTCGAGAAGCTCACCCGCCGGGTGAAGCCGCTGCGGCGACGGACGCGGGAGAAGGTGGAGGTCTGGGAGTTGGCGGTGGTTTGACGCCAGCGCGCGTCGAGGTCGCGCTGCAGCGTGCCCTGCTGCTCGCGGGACGCGCGGCCCTCAGTTGAAGCGCATCACCAGCCCGTACTCGTCCTCCGCCAACTTGCCGCTGTCGATGTCGAAGCCGGTCGCGCCCTCCGGCGGCAGCGTCAGCTGCTTGGTCAGCGAATCTGGTGCGCCGGTGGCGGTGAACGCGAAGGCGTTGGTACCCGGTGCGCCTGGAGCGCCTGGGACCAGCGTGCCGCTGCCGTTGGTAGTGCCCCAGTACGGCGGCACGCCGCCGGGGAGCAGCGCCGACTCGAAGCCAGGTTCTGCGTATCGGTCGCCTGCGATGGCGAAGCCTGGATCAGTTGCGACGATGCGGCCGGCCGCGCTGCGTCAGCCGGTGGCGGTCACGGCAGGAACCTTCTTCCCCACCATCGCCGGAGCAACGGCTGCTGCATGCCCGTTCCGGATCCGGCTCCCGCAGCGCTTCCAACATTGCGCCGAAGCTCGCCAGCGCCGATCCTGCGGCGGTGACGACGAGCGGCAAGAAAACTCTCGACCGCGCCCTGTCGCGGGCCGGGGTCTGCTCACGGCAACAGGCGCAACAGGCGATCGCGCAGGGGCGTGTGCAGGTGAACGGGCGCACGGTGCGCGATCCGGAAACCTGGGTCGACCTGGTGCGCGACAAGGTGCTGATCGACGGTGCGCCCATGCGGGCGCGCGCGAAGGAAGTGTGGGCGCTGCACAAACCGGTGGGCTACGTGACGACCGCCGCCGACGAACGCGGGCGCACCACGGTGTATGCGCTGCTGCCCGAGGGGCACACGTGGCTGGGTCCCGTCGGCCGCCTGGACCAGGACTCTTCGGGGCTGCTGTTGTTCACCAACGACAGCGATCTGGCGCACGCGATCACCGCTCCGGCGAGCAAGCTCGCGAAGGTCTACGAGGTGCGGTGCAAGGGTCGCCTGCGCGACGAAGCGGTGGCGGCGCTGCGCGCGGGCGTCCGCTTGACCGACGGGATGACGCTGCCGGCGACGGTCGAAGTGTTGGACCACGACGGTCGTTCGACGTTGTTGCGGATGGTGATCACGGAAGGACGGAACCGGCAGATCCGCCGGATGGTGCACGCGGTGGGTTCGCGCGTGCACACCTTGCATCGCGTGCGGATCGGGCCGCTCGAACTGGGCGAGCAACCGGAGGGTGGCTGTCGCCAGCTGTCGGCGGCGGAGGTGCTGGCGCTGCGGGCCGCGGCGCGTACCACAGACTTCAGGCCGACATGAGCACGCCACCTTCCATCCATCTGTTCGACACCGTTGGGCTTGGCCTGATTATCGAGGATGCACGCGGAGCGTCGTACTCGAACCAGACCGGAGGCACGTCGTGTCTGCAGCCCACGGCTGTCGGCTACTACGTTCCCTTGCGGAATGACCGCGCCGTGACCAGCCACGTCTTCCTGAGCCCCGAGCTGGAGCTGCTGGCGTACTTCGAAGGACCGCGGCACGCCGGGGCTGGTGCGACTTCGGGCCTCGATGAAGAAGACGCCAACTACGTCGATGCAGTACTCCAGCGTTGCGGGTTGTCTGCCGCGGTGTCCGTGGATCGCACCCGGCTGCGCGAATCGCACGAAGCGTGGGTCCGTGTGACCATCCACTCCGACGAGTCGGATTCTTGTCCGGTCTTCAGCGGATTCGCCCCCTTCCCCCGCACTGGTGTACTGACTTGGACGAACAGCGATTGACCCGCACCCAGCTCGCGATTGCCGCCGGGCCACCGAGGTAGGATGCGCCAAAGGCGTTGGCCCAAAGCGTGCACTGCATCCTGACCACAGACTCCTACACGCTTTGGCTTCTGCGCCCGGATCGGCCCTACTCCTTCGCGGGTCCGATCCACGGGGCCGAGTTCGCCCTGCTCCTGGTCGTAGCCGACCCTGGTGTTGCAACGGAGGAGCAGGCGAGCTTGTCAGAACAGTTCGTGCGTGCCGGCTGTCGCCATGCCGTGTGTTTCGGACCGACCAGCAGCAGCTGGGACGACTCCATCGACATGGTCTCGGTCATCGACGAGGTGGATGGCCGGCCGGGCCCCTTCGTGATGACCAGTTGGTTCGATCACGACCCGCTTGCCGCCGCCGTGGACTTCTTCGCCGACTGCACGGCGTTCGACGAATGGGTGCCGAAGCACTTCGTCTGCTGCGTGCTGGGTGGAGATCCGGAACTCGAGCGCGACGTCCATCGCGCCCTGCTCGCGCGCTTTGGCTAGGTCGGCGCAACACGCACAAGCAGCCGGCGAGCCCGCCTACTTGCCGCCCGCCGGGCCGGCCTTGGCCGCAGCGTCACCGATCCGGTGCTTCGCGAACCACGCCTCGGTGTAGAGCATGCGACGGATGCGGTTGCTCGGGTGCCGCGCTCCCGCGCCGTGGTACTCGTCCTGGATGCGCACCAGCACGCTGTCGACCTTGCGCAGCTTCAACGCCTGGTAGTACTCCTCGGTCTGCGCCATCGGCGTGCGCAGATCGAGTTCGCCGGTGATCAGCATCGTCGGCGTCGTCACGTTGCCGACCAGCCGCAGCGGCGAACGTTGCCAGTGCTCGGTGACGTCATCCCACGGCAGCTTCTTGAAGTTCGTGTACCAGTACGGGCCATCCGTCGTGCCGACGAAGCTGACCCAGTTGGTCACCGGGAACATCGACACCGCGGCGCGGAAGCGCGGCGTCGAGCCGACGATCCAGCAGGTCAACACACCACCACCGCTGCCGCCATAGACAAACAGGTTGTCGGTGTCGACCGAGCCGCGCGCGATGACCGCATCGACGCCCGTGATCAGGTCGTCGTAGTCCTTGCCCGGGTACGCATTCTGGATGCCGCAGGCGAACGCCTTGCCGTAGCCCGTGCTGCCGCGCGGATTGGTGTAGAGCAGCAGGTAGCCCTTCGCCGCGAACCACTGGCGCTCGAAGTCGAAGTTGACGCCATACATCGCGTGCGGACCGCCGTGGATCTGCAGCACCAGCGGGTACTTCTTCGCCGCATCGAAGCCGGGCGGCTTCACCAGCCAGCCGTGCACTTCGAGCCCGTCGCTCGACTTCCACTTCAGCTCCTCGACGGCGCCGAGGGCCTTGCCGTGCAGCACGTCGTCGTGCACCGCCGTCAGCTTCTGGAACGTGGCGCCACGTTGCACCGCGATCGCCGGCGGTTCGCTCGGCGTCGTCAGGGTGCCGAGCACACCGCCGTCCGCCAGTTCGCCGGCCGCCCGGAACTGCGCTTCGAGCCCACTCGCAATGACCAGCTTGCCGGCCAGCGACAAGCGACCGGCGCGAATGGCACCCTGGTCCTCGAAGTCGACCAACACCGCATCGGTGGTGCCGCTGCGCAGCGACCGCAGGCTCTGGATCGAACGGTCGAAGTCCGGCGTCAGGCACTTCGGTGTGCCGCCGCGCAGCGGCATCGTGTAGGCGCGCGTGATGTCGCTGGTGTCGTCGGTCTTGTCGAAGCCGAGCCACACGAGTTGATCACCGACCACCAGCGGATTGCCGTCGGGACCAGACCGCGTGGTGAGCTGCCGCACCGCGCCCGTGGCCACTTCGAAGGCATGGATCTCCGATTCGCGCACCTGCCAATCGGCGTCGGCGACCCGCAGGCCGTCGCACACGATCTCGCGATCGTCCGGCGTCCACTCCGGCGCGCCGTGGTCGAAGTCACCGCTCGTCACCTGGCGCGGCGTGCCACCGTGCGCCGGCAGCACGAACACGTGGCGGTAGCCCGCCGCGCGGTAGCCACTCTGGTCGCGGCGGTAGTTGAGACGAGTGATGACCTTGGCGTCCTCGTGCCACTTCGCACCTTTGGGTGGCTTGGGCATGTCGATGGAGAACCCTTCCTTCTCTGGCACCTGCATCGAACAGGCGATCCAGCGACCGTCGTGCGACCACTGCAGGTTGCTCGGTCCCTCGGTGGCGTGCGTCAACTGCGTGACCTCGCGCGTCGCGACCCAGACGACATACACCTGGGTGCCGCGCGGCGCGCCTTCCGCGAGATACGCGATGCGGGTGCCATCAGGCGACCACTGCGCATCGCTGCCGACCGCGAGTTGCCGCTGTCGGCTGCCGTCCGCCCCCATCAACCACAGTTCGCTCTTCGGCTTGTCCTCGACGATGTCGAACCACGTGCGCGTGAACACGATCTGGCTGCCGTCGGGCGACAGGCGCGGATCGGCGACGTTTTCCCAGTGCCAGTAGTCCTCGGTCGCGAGTCCGCGCGGTGCCGGAATACTGGCGGGCGCCGCCTGCGCACCGAGCCCTGCGGGAACGAGCAAGAACGCAACAAGGCGCGGCAGCAACGAGGTCATGCCCGCTTCCTACGGAGCTGCGTTGCCGGATGCCAGTGCGGACAGCTGGCATTGCACAACCTTGCGGCGATCATGGGCACCCGTCGATGGCTCCGACTCCTTCGCGCGGTGGCGACGGAAGCGTCACGCCCTGACGACGATCTACTGCCGCGGCGACGCCCCGGCGCCGGGATTCTGCTCGGACACGTTCGCGACCACCGGCACCCCGTCCTTCACCGTCATCACCACCGGATTGCCGCCGAACGTGTAGCCGACGCCGCGCCAGCTCTCCATTGCCAGCACGCACAGGTCGGCGCGCTTGCCGGTGTGCAGCGAACCGACTTCGCCGTCCAGCTGCAGCGAGAACGCCGGGTTGATCGTCGACGCCGTGATCACTTCCTCGGCCGACATCTTCATCTGCGTGCACGCGATCGACCAGACCAGCGGCAGCGACTGCGTGTGGCACGAGCCGGGATTGAAGTCGGTCGCCAGCGCCACCGCACAACCCGCCTCCAGCATCCGCCGCGCCGGCGCGTACTGCGGCTTGCACAGGAAGAAGATCGTGCCGGGCAGCAACACCCCCACCGTGTCGCTCGCCGCCATCGCCGCGATGCCCGCATCGGAGATGCGCCCAAGATGGTCGGCCGAGTCCGCGCCCAGCGCCACCGCCAGCTCGGCACCGCCCATCGGGTTGATCTCGTCGGCGTGCAGCCGCAACCGCAGCCCGTGCGCCTTCGCCGCCCGCAACACCTTCTCGCTCTGCTCGCGATCGAACACGCCGGGTTCGGCGAACACATCGCAGTAGTCGGCGAGCGGCGCGAGCCGCGGGATCATCTGCTCGCACAGCAGCGTCACGTAGGCGGCGCGGTCCTGCCGGTACTCAGGCGGGAACTCGTGCGCCCCGAGGAACGTGCGCTTGATGGTCAGCGGCACGGCGGCGGCGGCCTGGTGCAGGGCGAGCAGCGACTTCTCTTCGTCGGCGAGCGACAGCCCGTAGCCCGTCTTGCACTCCACCGTGGTGGTGCCGTGCGCGAGGAATCCCCACAGATGCCGTTCCGTGCGCTCGACCAGTCGCGACAGCGACATCTCACGCACCGCCCGCATCGAACTCAGGATCCCGCCACCGGCCTGCGCAATGGCCATGTAGTCGGCGCCGGCACAACGCAGGTGGAACTCGTTCTCGCGCGTCGTCGCGAACACCGGATGCGTGTGGCAATCGACGAGGCCCGGCATCACGACGAAGTCCGACAGGTCGTGCTCCTCGGCGGCGCGGTAGTCGCGCGCGATGCGCTCGGTCGGCCCGCAGGCGACGATGCGGCCGTTCTTCACGGCGATGGCGCCATCGGCAACCACGCCGAGCGAACGCATCGCAGCGCCGCGCCGTGGCCCCCGTTCGGACCCATCGGCCAACGTCACGAGTTCCCGGCAATGCACGAACAGGCGATCGACCGCGTCGGCCATGCCAGCACAATCACCGCTGCCGACGCCGATGCAAGCGTCAGGCGATCGCGGCGACTGCCAACGGCCGCACCGGGATCGTGCGCTCCGCCGGCACCTTCGGTCCGCTGACGATGCCGAGCAGGCTTGCCGTGCGCTCGAACATGCGCTTCCTGGCGCGGAACACGATCATCTTGAGCGCCTCGGGGCGGACCGCCAGGATCGTCGCCAGCTCCGCGTAGCGCATCTCGCGCACTTCGACCATCTGCAGCACGAACTGTTCGCGTTCGGTCAGCGTCTTGAACGCCGCCAGATAACACTGCAGCAGCAACGAGAATGCGTTCGCGGTGGCGGAGCACTCTTCGTGGTCCTGCGCAGCCAGGCAAGGCTCGCGGGTGCCAAGATCGGCCCGTTCCTGCAGCACTTCGGGCGCGCTGAGACACAGGTCGATGCCCTGCCGCTGACGCCGCATCTGGCGGCGGATCGCGTTGTCGACGATCGTCGACGACCACGCGGCGAACGCGCCGGGCCGCGAGGCCAGGAAGCGGTCGGGGTAGCGGTAGATGTTGACGATCGTGTCCTGCAGGATCTCTTGCGCGTCGAACACCGATCCCATGCCACGCAGCCGCGACCGGATGCGCGCAAGCAGCTGGGGCCCGGCCCATTGCACCAGGAGCTCGAAGGCTTCCCGGTCACCGGTCAGGCGGAACATCTCCATCAGGCTCGTCGCGAGGCCCGCATCGCGGGTTGGCTCGTCGGGGGCCTCGGTGCCGATCACGCCCATTGCGTGGGATTGAAGACATTGCTGGGCGCGAGTGCGGATGCGCTCACGAAGGTCAGACGAATCGCTTCGCGAAGCCGACTGCGAGGGGGAGCAGGTCATGGCGGCGCTCCTATTGCGAAGGGTGGGCCACGGCCGCCAGATTCCCGGGGACGCGTACCGGAGATGTACCGCAACCCACCACAAGAACGTGACTTAGGCCCTCGGTAACCAAGCTGGGCATGGCGCCACGGCGACCTTGCTATCGTTACATCCACGCCACGATTGAGCGACGGTTCGTGCGAAGCCGAACAAGGGCAAGCAGCCGTGCCTACCCGCTCACCCACCGCCACCGGCCAGAACCCGCTTCGGGTGCTGCCATCGGCACTAGCGATCCACGACATCCAGCCGCGCATCCTGCGCGCGCTGCGCGGCCGCACCGCCCGCGAAGCTGACCTGGTTGCGGCGCTGCAGTTGGATCCGCTGGCGGTCGTCCGGGGTCTGCGGGCCGTGCACGCACCCGCCTTCCGGCAAACTCGCGCGATCCCCGAAGTCGGGCGCATCGTGCAGAGCCTCGGCACCACCCTGTGCTGGCGCCTGCTCGCCGTGCCCACGGTGCCGACGCCTTCGACGTCGCCGCTGCGCACCCTGTGGCGACACAGCGTTGCCACCGCGATGGCCGCCGAGGACCTCGCTGGCCGCTCCGGCCTGATCGATCCCCAAGCGGCCTACCTCGCGGGCTTGCTGGTCGATCTGCCTGCGTGGGTGCAGTTGCTGCACCAGCCTGGGGACGAGAGCGCGTCCCCTTCGGCCGCCGACTGGATCACCCACTGGCAGCTGCCGTCGTCGCTGGTGAACCTCATTCTCGGCTGCCGCAGCCGGAACCTGAACGCCACGCTGCTGCCGATGGACGTGCCCGGCATCCTGCAAGCGAGCAAGCGCATGGCCGCGCTCGCCGGCTTCCCGTCGCCGCTCGGCGAGCAGGAAGACGACGGCGTCGACCTGGCCAAGGTCGACCTCGAATCGGCCAATCGCCTGCGCCGCCGCTTCGAAACCGCGATGGCAGCATTCGGTCTCGACGAAGGTGCCATCCGGGCCGAGCCGCCCGAAGTGACGCTCGACCCGAAGCTGGCTGGCGGCCGCTCCGTCCGCCTCGACGAAGCGATCATCAGCCTGCTCGACTGCAACCGGTCGGAGTCGTACCGCGGCATCGTCACTGCGTTCACGTCGATCGCCTTGCGGCACGGTGGCTACGACCGCGTCTTCTACGCCAAATGGAATGCGGCGAAGGGCACCATCACGCTGCGTTGCAAGGCCGACTCGAGTTCGCGCAAGCTGGTGCAACTGCGCCACTCGGTGACGCCGGCCGAACGGCAAGCGCTGGCGACGGCCATCACCGACGAGCGACCCGTGCGACTGGAAGCGCCCCTGCGCGGCCCGATCGGCCTGCTCGCCGGCCTGTCCACCGACGAACTGCTCGCGGTGCCGATCAACAGCAGCTTCCAACAGCCGTCGTTCCTGCTGTTCGACCGCGAACTGTCGGCGCGGCCGATCGATCTCGAACGCGACCTGTCGATGGCGGTGGCGATCGGCAAGGCCGGCACCCTGCTCGTCGAGAACCTGTTGCTGAAGCGACGCCGCCAACGCGCCCAGAAGTTCGCGCTGACCGACCCGCTGACGCGCCTGTTCAACCGCCGCATGGGCCTCGTGGCGCTGGACCAGGAAGTCGCGCGGGCGGACCGTTCGTCGCGCCCGCTGACGGTGCTGATGTGCGACCTCGACCACTTCAAGCAGCTCAACGACACGCTCGGCCACCTGCAGGGTGACAACGCGTTGCGGGCCACTGCCGACGTGCTGCGCCAGACGATGCGCAAGGCAGACACCATCTGCCGCTACGGCGGAGAGGAGTTCCTGCTGGTGCTGCCAGACACCGCCCCCGCCGACGCGACCGTGCTGGCGGCGCGCCTGTTCACGGCCGTCCACCAACGTGGCGAGGACCTGGGCCTGCCGATCACGGTCTCGATCGGCCTCACTACCTTCCGGCCCGGGGACACCAGCGAGACCCTGCTGCAGCGCGCCGACCATGCCCTGTTTGCCAGCAAGGGCTACGGCCGCAACCGCTTCTCGGCCGACGTCGAACCGGCCGACGAGCCGACCGTGCCGCGGGCGAGCTGATCGAAGCCCGCAACTCAAGCCACGTTGCGAAGGGCGCCCCGACGCCGATGCGGCCGGCCGGCAAGGAAGGGCCGGCTCCGCGTGGTCCGCTCCCGTATGCTGGCGCCATCGTGCCGAGCCTGTTTGTGTCCCGCCTGCGGTTGCCCGCCTTACACCCCCTGCTCGTGGACCCGGTCCGCCGAGCGTCCCTCCCCCTCGTCGCCGCCACCGCGGCCGTCCTCGACCTTCCGACCCTGAGCTTCGCTGCGACCATCAGCCCGGTGCACGCGGCGATGGTCCTGGTCGCCTTCATGGTGACCACGTTCGGCACCCTGGCCGTGGCCAGCTTGATTGGCTACTCGCCGACCCGGCTGCAGCAGTTCTTCGAGGAACGCCACCTCGGCGCCGACCCGCGCGGAGTCGAGATCGACCGCCGGGACAGCGAATACCTCGTGGTCGCCTTCCTGATTGCGGCGCTTGGCTGGCTGCTTGGCCCGCTGAGCCTCGTGCGGGCGATCGATCCGACCCACCACGTCTGGGCCCTGTCGGTGTTCGTGCTGGTGCAGGTGCTGTTCGGCTGCACGTTGCCGGCCGCGATCGCCCAGCGGCGGCCCGAACGGGTACTGCTCGCCGTGTTGCCGGTGCTGCGCCCGGTCTGGATCCTGGTGCGCTGGCCGCTGGTGGCGCCGATGCTCGCGTGCAAGCGGCTCGCACTGCGCGCGCTGCGCCTCGACCGCACCGGCGCCGACACCACCTTCGACGTGCAAAAGCAGGTCGTCGCTGCGGTCGCCGACACGGTCACCGAATCGAACTCGACGCTGCTGCCCGAAGAGCGGACCTGGATCGGCAACATCGTCGGCCTCAAGGACCAGCAGGTGTCGGCGGTGATGACGCCGCGCCACGAAGTGATCGCGTTGGCGGAATCGATGCCGCTGCGCGCGGCGCTCGAAAAAGCGCTCGAGCACGGCTTCTCGCGCTACCCCGTGTATCGCGACCGCATCGACCTCGTGTTCGGCGTGTTCCACGTCAAGGACGCACTGCCGCTGCTGCTGGCCCCGAGCGACGCCCTCGCCGGCAAGACCCTCGCAGCGGTCGTGCGCGAACCTCTGTTCGTTCCCGAGACCACCGAAGTGGTGACGTTGCTGCGCCGGTTCCAGGCGTCGCACCAGCACCTGGCGATCGCGATCGACGAGTACGGCACCACGGTCGGCGTCGTCACCGTCGAGGACGTGCTCGAGGAGATCGTCGGCGACATCGGCGACGAGTACGACAGCCCCCCCAACACCCAACCGACCTCCAGCGACGAAGTGAAGGTGATCGAGTCCGGGCGCGTGGTCGAGTTCTCCGGCCGCACCAAGGTGACGACGCTCAACGAACGGCTCGGCTGCGAGCTTCCCGTCGACGGCGGCTGGGAAACGGTGGCCGGCATGGTGATCGCGAAGCTGGCGCACATTCCCAAGACCGGTGAGTCGGTGGTGGTCGATGGCGTCGAGTTCCGCGTGCTGCAGGCCGACGCGCGCCGCGTGCACCGCCTGCGCGCCACGGTGCTCGCGCCCGCCCCGGCGAAGGCCGAGGATTGAACCAGGAACCGGCGCCGGCAGCCGATCGACGCGCAGCGCCCCGCCGCAGCCGGTCGCCGGGCGTGCTGGCGATCGTGCTCCGGCGCAGCGACTTCCGCGAAAGCAGCCGCATCGTCACCTGCCTGACCCGCGACCACGGCCGGATCACCGGCCTCGCGAAGGGTGCGCACCGGCCCGACTCGCCGTTTCTCGGCCGGCTCGACTTCCTCAACGAGATCGACGCGGTGTTCTCGCCTGATCGCGGTGGCCTGCGGCTGCTCGAACGCGCGACGCTCGTCAACGAACGGCGGGCCCTGCGCGAACCGCTGCGCTTCCTCGCGGCCAGCCATCTCGCGTTCCTCGCCGAGGGCGCGATGCCCGACGAACGCCCCGAGCCTGACGTGTTCGAACTGCTGCGCGGCGGCCTGCAGTTGCTCGAACGTTGTCCGCTGCCGCGCCTCGGCCACGTCGTGCTCGGTCTCGAGTTGCGCGCGCTGGCGCTGCTGGGCGCCCTGCCCGACCTCGACCACTGTGCGCAGTGTGGCGCCCCGCTCGCCGACGGCGCCTTCCAATCGGCGGCAGCACCCGGTCTGTACTGCCGCACCGACGCCGGCACGCCGCGCACCGCCGTGAGCCACGACGCCCTGGCGCTGCTGCGCCTGCTGCACACGAGCCCGGGGCGCACCTGGCCTTCGCTTGCCACCGCCGTGCCGGCATCGCTGGCCAGCGCCCTGCCGGCAACGTGGCTCGCGGCGGCCACCGAGCAACGCCCGCGCCTGCGCGCCCTGCTGTTCCAACGCTGCCGGGAATCTGCTCGCGAGTCGGCGACCGACGACGCAACATGACGCGCATGCCCGGTCGACGACCGCACGCGCTCCGTTCGCCAACCCTGCTGCTGCTCCTGCTGCCGGCCTGCGCCACGGTGCCGGTGCAAGGTCCCGCGGCAGAGGCCGCCGTCGCCGCTGCCGAAGCCGCGGTCACCGCCGGCGACCACGCCACGGCGCTGGTCACGCTCGAACCGCTCGCCGAAGAAGCCTGCCCGAAACGGCTGCGCGACCGCCGCGACCTGACGCAGGCACTGGCGCTGCTCGGCCAGGGCGAAACGTGGGACGCGTGGCTCGTGCTGGAGCAGTTCCCCGATCTGTATCCGTACAGCGAACTGCGGCCGACGGTCATGCAGAAGGTCTGGGAGATCGGCCTCGCGCTGTCGAACAGCGACCGTGGCTTCCTGTTCTTCTGGTCCGATCGGCGCGCCAGCCGCACCGTGTTCGAGCATCTGGTGTCGCGCCACCCCGACAGCGAACACCTCGACGACGCGCTGCGCCTGCTCGGCGACATGGCGTTCGCCGACAGCAACCACGACCTCGCGCAGCGCCGGTACCGCCAGCTGATGCTCGACCGGCCGGAGAGCGAGTGGGTCGCCTACGCGCAGTACCGCTTTGCGATGAGCATCGTGCAGAGCCTGGAAGGCCCGCTCTACGACCTCGACCGCATGCAGCAGGGGGAGCGCGAACTGCGCGACTACCTCGACACCAGACCCGAGAACGTGGAGTTCGCGCGCAGTGCGGCCGCGGCCCTGCTGCAACTGCGCAGCTGGCAGGTCGAGCGGCACCTTGCGGTCGCCGGCTTCTATCGCCGCATCGACAACGTCGCGGGACAACAGCACCACCTGGAACGTGCCGCGGATCCGGCCTTCGCGGGCACCGAACGGCATGCCGAAGCGATCGCCGCGCGCGATGCGCTGCGTGCCGCCAGCGCCAGCGGAGGCACGCCGTGAGGCCGCAAGGCACCGTCGTTGCGGCAGCGGTGCTGGCCACGGCGCTGGCCAGCTGCGGCTACTCGTTCGGTTCTGGCCTCGACCAACTGTCGGTGCGCACGGTGGCGATCGACGTGGTCGGCAACGACACCTTCCGGCAACGCCTCGAAGCCGAACTGTCGGCGGCGCTGGCGCGCGAACTGCCGTCTTCGTCCGACCTGCAAATCGCCGATCGCCGCACCGCCGACGCGATCCTCGACGTGGTGCTGACCTCGGCCGGCGAACGCACGCTGGTCACCGGCAGCCGCGTCGATCCGGTGCGCGAAGGCGCCTTCACCGCCGGCGTGTGGGTGCGGCTGGTGGCGCGCGACGGCCGGGTGCTGCTCGAGCGGCGCATCAGCGACCGCACCGAGTTCCGATCGCCGATCGGCGAGAACCTCACGACCGCGCGCGGCGAACTGGTCGAGGATCTGGCGCGCAAGATCGCGATGTCGCTCGAAGCCGACTTCTGAGCGTCGCCGCGCGGACGCAGCGACGCGCTCCGCGCCCTACTTGCCGCCTTCCTTCGCGGCTTCCTTCGCGGGTTCCTTGGCAGCTTCCTTCTTGTCGCCGTCCTTGGC
>SXPB01000296.1 GCA_005776475.1 Planctomycetia bacterium | reverse complement strand
GCCGATCGGGATCATCGAGTCGATTGCCTTGATGCCCGTCTGCAGCGGTTCCTTGACCGGCTGGCGCTCAGGCACCGTCGGCGACCGGCCCTCGATCGGACGCATGTCGTTCGGGCCGACCTTGATCTCGCCCTTGCCGTCGACCGCGCGGCCGAGGGCATCGACGACGCGCCCGCACATCTGCAGGCCGGTCGGCACCGACAACACGCTGCCGGTGGTGCGCACGGTGTCGCCTTCCCTGACCTTGGCGTCGCTGCCGAGCAACACCACGCCGACGTTGTCCTCTTCGAGGTTGAGGGCGACGCCGTAGATGCCGTTCCCGAAGTCGAGCTTCTCGTTCATCATGCAGTCGTCGAGGCCGTGCACGCGGGCGGTGCCGTCACCGACCATCAGCACGGTGCCGACGCTGGACTTCTGCATCCGGCCTTGGAAGCCCGCGATCTCGGACTTGAGGACGGTGGCGACTTCGGAAGGTTTGAGATCCATGTTCAGGAGATCGGAAAGAGAGTCTGCGGAATGCGGGGGGTTTCGCGCTGCCGGGCAGCGCCACGATCACACGGTCGTCTGCAGCAACTTCTGCTCGAGCTGGCCGAGAGCCGCCCGCAGCGAACCGTCGTAGAGCACATTGCCGACCACGAGCCGGACGCCGCCGAGCAACTCGGGACGTACGACGACGGTCAGCTTCACCTTCTTGCCGCTGAGCCGGCCGGCCAGCGACTGCAAGGCGTCGAGGTCGGATGCGTCGAGCGCATGCGCCGTTTCGGCGACGCCATCGACTTCGCCGCGCACGGCCATCACCAGCGCCCGGTAAGCCGGGGACAGGTCGAACAGCACGTCGAGGCGGCGGCGCTGCTGCAGCACGCCGATCAGGTTGCCCACCAGGACCTGGCGACCGGCAGCGAGCTTCTGCAACAAAGCCGCACGTTCGGTCGCCGACAAGTCCGGGCTGGTCAACATGGCGCGCGCTTGCGACTCGGCGAACGCGGCATGCAGCGTTGCGAGATCCGCAGCGACGGCCTCACCGACGCCCTGCTCAGTGGCGAGGGCGTGCAGGGCCGCAGCGTAGCGCTTCGCCAGCAGGGTCATCGGCCACCCTTGTCAGCGCTGGCGACGAACTGCTGCACCAGCGGCCGGTTCTTCGCAGCGTCGACTTCCTGTTGCAGCAGCTTGCCGGTCGCGGCGATCGTCAGTTCGACCGCGAGCGCCTTGATCTCCTGCAACGCCTGCCGCTTCTCGGCGGCGATGGTGTCGCGCGCCTTCTGCAGCTCGGCCTTGGCACGCTCGTCGGCGGTGCGCACCGCTTCGGCAGCCTGCTTCTCGGCGCGGGCCATGGCCTCTTCGACCATACGCTTGGCGTTCTCTTGCGCCTTCTGCAGTTCGGCCTTGGCCTGGCCCATCTGCGCCTCGGCGTCCTTGCGGGCCTTCTCGGCCGCGGTGATCGAGTCCTCGACCTTCTGGTCGCGGGCCTCGAGCGCCGTGGTGATCGGGCCGTAGACGAACTTCCACATCACCAGGAGGCCGACGAAGAACGCCGCCAGCGTCCAGATCACGGCGCCGGGAGCGAACTCCAGCAGCGCGTTGAGTGGACGTGGGTCGTCACTGATGACGGGCAACAGGTTGAGCATTGCGTTCGGAACGGTGGCGAGCACGGGACCTCCGGGGATCGGAAAGCCGGCCGGGGTCGCCCCCGGCCACACGGGCTTGGACGGACTTCGGACTACTTGGTGGCGAGCATCAGGCCGATGACTGCCGCGAACAGCGCGACGCCTTCGACGAAGGCCGCGAGCACGAGCGCGTTGCCCTTGATCGCGTCGGCAGCTTCCGGCTGGCGGGCGATGCCCTCACCGGCCGAACCGCCGATCTTGCCAATACCGAGACCGGCACCGATGGCAGCGAGGCCAGCAGCGAGACCTGCACCGATGCCAACACCGATGTTTCCGGCGGTGGCGAGTTCCTTGGCGGCATCCTGGAAGAAAGCGAGCATTGGGTTCTCCGTGACTACTAGGGAAAGAGTGATTGCGGAATGCGGGTAGGGACGCGAACGATCAGTGTTCCTGGTGCATCGACTGCCAGATGAAGTTGATGCTCAGGAACGTGAAGATGTAGGCCTGCAGCAGCGTGACGAAGGCCTCGATGATGTAGATGAAGACCGCCATGCCGAAGCACGGCAGCGCCGTCAGGTAGCTGGTGATGGCGCCACCCTGCATCTTCGTGAACATGAAGATGAGCGCGATCGCCGAGGCGATCACCAGGTGGCCGGCCAGCATGTTCGCGAACAGACGGATGGTCAACGCGAACGGCTTGACGAACAGGCTGATCAGCTCGATCACGAACATGATCGGCACCAGCAGCAGCGGCAGGCCGTGCGGCACCAGGTTCTTGAAGAAGCCGATGCCGTTCTTCTTGATGCCGAGACCGAGCATCAGCAGCAGCGTCACGATGGCGAAGGCGCCAGTGACGTAGGGCGTGCCGGTTGCGGTGTAGATCGCGAACGGGAAGCTGTGGGCGACGCTCGGCACGAGGCCGATCACGTTCTGGAAGGCGATGAAGAAGAACATGAACAGGAACAGCGGCACGAAGGCGCGTCCCTCTTCCTTCCCCATCACCGAGTAGACCATCTCGTCGCGGACCCACAGGCAGAAGCCGCGCATGACCCGGGTGAACCAGCTGGCCCGGCCGCTCTTGAAGCTGCCGAGGACCGGCAGGAACACCACGAGCATCAGGCCAAGGCAGACCCACTGCCACGGCTGCACGTTGTAGATCGTGAGCGGGCCGACAATCTTGTGCCCGTCCTTGGTGTCGAAACCCCAGATCGGGTACGTAACGCTGTGCGAGAACTGGTGCTTGAAGAAGTCGCCGCTCGACATCTCCAGCGTGCGCAGCTCCTTGTGCTCGCTTTGGCCAGCGCCCTGCGGCTGCTGCACCGTGCCCGTCGGCTTTGGCGCAGCTTCGTTCTGGGCCGACAGCGGAGCGGTCCCCACCATCGCCAACAGGCACAACCAGACCGTGACCAGAAGTCGCGTTGCGAGCATGGGTGAGTGGAGGCGTCGGGCGCTGAGGTTGTCGGTCGCGATCACGGCGTGTTGCCCTCCGGGGCCGGACCCGGCGCCACCGATCGGCTGGCACCGCGGTGTTGCAGCGTCCGCGCCAAAGACAGCGCCGTCGCCAGTTGGCACAGCAACGCCGCCCCGGCGAACGTCACGCCAAAGGTAGCGAAGTCGGCGAATTTCACGCCAAGGCTGCGCAGCGCAAATACGGCACCGACCAGTACCGCGAGCTTGGCACCAAACGCTGCCGCGAGCAGGCTCTGCAGCCGCTGCGCCATCATGCGGCCATCGCGGGAGAACGGCGCCGCGGCCTTCGGGTCGAGGAAACGACCGTGCAGGAACAACGCCACCATGCCGGCGAGCAGCGCAGCCGCGACCCCGCCGCCGTAGTACGGCAGGGTTGTCGCCGGCAGTGCTTCGAGGCCAAGGTAGATGACTACCCCGGTCACCCCGGCGATCGCGAGTACCACCACCGTCGCCACGCCGAACGCGCGCAGCAAGGCGCTGCCGAGATCACTCGGCTTTGCCATCGGCGAGGCGTTCTGTGCGGTCGCGGTTTCGAGGTTCACGATGCGGGCTGCGCTTGGGTCAGGAAGCAGGCGGCGGCGGTTTTCCGTTCGAGCCCGAGGGCAGCTTGCCGAACGGCCACATCTCCGGCGCCAGCACGCGAATGAGGTGGAGGATGCCTCCGACGATGCCGAACACGACGCACAGCAGCAGCAACCAGGGTTTGGTGCCGAACCGAGCATCGAGCCACAGCCCGCCATAGGCGAACAACCCAACCGCCACTGCCAAGGTCAAGCCCGCGCCGAGCACACGTCCGTTGCCGAGCGGTCCTTTGCTTGCGTTCGATGGTTTCAGGTTGCTCATCCCCACCGCGTGAAAGCGAGGTCGACGAGGGGCGAGGATGCTAGCGACGCCCGCGCGATCGATGCAACGACCCGGCCTGCATTTTCTGCACGAATTGGCGGCCAAACCGCCACTGCTCCTGTCGCGGTCGGAATGGGTCCGGCGCGGCAGGAGAACTTCAATGCACGCATCGATTCGCCCCACGCTCGCCCGTCTGGCCGGCGGCGTCCGCTCTTACCGCACCGCCGCCGCTCGCCGGCGGACGGCCCTGGTCCTCGTTGCGCTCGGCGCCTGCCTGCCGGCGCAGACCGTTTCGCCCAGCGACCGCGCCGCACTCGAAGGCAGTTCCTTCACGCACTTCCCCCTCGGCCGCGCCCAGGCCCGCATGCAGACGCTGCACGCAGACATTCCGGGCGGCACCGTCATCACCGGCCACGCCTACCGTCGCGATGCGGCCACGGTGCGCGGCCTCGTCGATGCGTTCGCGGTCGATCTCGAAGTGACGCTGTCGGTGTCGACGAACCTGCCGATGCAGGCGTCGACGACGTTCGCCAACAACGTTGGCCCGGCCCCTGTGCACGTGCTGCCGCGCACGGTCGTTGCCTTCCCGGCGACGCTGCGTCCGCGCCTCGACCCGAGCCCGACATTCGAGTTGCTGGTCCCCTACCAGACGCCGTTCGTGATGCCGCCACAGGGTGGCACGCTGTGCGTCGACGTGCGCGTCTACGGCAACAGCTCGACCCTCGGCAACAACGTGAACCTCAGCGTCTACCTCGACGCGCACGAGAACTACGGCGACGGGCGCGCCGAGCAGGCGGGCTTTCGCACCTTCCACGGTTGCCCGGCGCCGGGCGCCACTGCGAACAGCTACGCGTCGATGACCTACTGGCGGCTGCCCGCCGGTGCGCGGCTCGACGTGTCGATCCGCGACGGGGTGCCCGACGACGGCAGCGGCCTCGCGCGCGCGTTCGTCACCGTCGGCCATGGCCTCGACGGTTCGCCGTGGCCGCTGCGCCCGGACTGTCCGTTCTGGAGCACGTCGGAAATCTGGTTCGCGCTGCCGGGGCCGATGAACAGCATGGGCAACTACGACGGCGCGCTCGCGGGCCTGCCGCACCTGCCGCCGGGCTACCGGCTGTGGTGCCAGGCCGGCTCGGTGCACCTGGGCAGCGTCGCGATGGCGTTCACCGACGCAGTGACGTTCGTGACGCCGCCGGCGGGGCCGCTGCCGATCCCCACCGTGCGCATCGCCAACAGCACGAACGGGGCCGCGGCGACCGGCACCGTGTCGTACGCGGTGCCGGTGATGGCGTTCCAGTGAACGCCGGCTGGCTCAGCGATCGAGACTCTTGCACTCCGGGATCGGCGAGTTCGGGCCGAACGTCGCCACCGGGTTGTTGATGTCGAAGTCGCCGAGCTGGTACGCCTCCTGCATCATCTGGTAGCTGAACGTGCGCACCGCACCACCGTAGAACAGGATGTTCACGGTGCCGTCGCGGTGCGTCCACATGCCGTCGTTGTCGTTCGCCATCCACGCTTCGTTGCCCGACTGCATCGCGGACTTGATCTTGTCCTTGGCGCGCCCGGCATAGTGGGTGTCGTCCGGCGTGCAGCTGCTGAGCTGCGGCCAGGGGTTGTTCCCCTTCAACAGCTCGGTGCGCAGCGTCTGGTAGTGGTTGTCCTGGTCGCGGGTTCCCACCGCGAAGTACTTGTCGAAGTTCTCGACCGTCTGGTCGACGACCTTCGAGGTCCACGTCGCCAGCACGAACTTGTGGCCGCCTTCCGACGGCAGGGCCTTGTTGTGCTTGGTGGTGTAGAACTGCAGGAACTGCGTGTGCGTGCCAAGCTGGATCGCGTCGGACGCGACGTTGGCCTGCGTCTGGCTGCCCACGAGCTGGGGCAGCAGCACCCCGGCGAGCACGCCGATGATGCCGATGACGATCAGCAGTTCGATCAAAGTGAAGCCGGCGGAGGAGCGGCGCATTGTGCGAATCAGGGGGTCAGGGGTCGTGAGAGGGGCGCTGCAGTCTAGCGCTCCAACCTCGCAAGGAAACCGCGGCCTTGCCCCTGGACTCCCGCGGCCGCGGCGGCCGCGGCGTCGCATCCGCCGGTCGGAACGGGCTTAGCCGCCGTTCGGACGGGTTGCCGGCGCGTTGCTGCCCGGCTTCGTCTGCTCACCCGTCGGGCCGTTCGGCTGACCATTGGTCTGGCCATTCGGCTGCGGCTCCCCATTCGGGTTCTGGGTCTGGTTCGCGTCCGGCGTCGGCGCCGGGTCGTTGCCAGGCACCTTCGTCTCGGCTCCCGGCGCCGCAACGGCCGGCTGCAGGCCATGCTGCGCCTGGTAGCTCTGCGCGAACATCGTGTCGCCCGAGTACTCGCTCCACCACTGCCGCCAGCGCAGCACCGAGACCCGCATTTCCTTCTGGTCCTGGTTCAGGTGGTCGTAGCCGAAGTCGTGCCCGGTCGAGCTCTTCAGCGCCTCGTGGCACATGTAGCGCACTTCCTTCTTGTCGCTGTCCATGCCCTCGATCAGCGTCGGCGACCACTTCAGGTCACCCATCGACACCAGCGAGCGCGCGACTTCCATCTGCACGGTCGCCTCGTTGTCCTGCATCGACTCCTGCAGCATCGGAATCGTGCGCCGGTCGCGCAGGCGGCCGAGCACCCAGGCGCTCGAGCTGCGCACCTTCGGGTTCTCGTGCTTCAGGCCCTGGACCAGCGCCGGAATGGTCTGCTCCCCGGTCTGTGCCAGCCACAGCAGGTTCTGCAGCAACTCGTCGCGATGCTGGTATGGGATCTGCTCGACTCGGCGAGTGATCTCCTCACCCATCAACGAGTTGGGTTGGGTGAACGGGCTCTCGGACGGCTTGGTCGTCGTCGAGCAGGAAGCAAACAGAAGCAACAGACTGGCGCCGGTGGCCGCAATCCTCATGGCATCCTCGTCGAGTTCGGGGGGTGCGGGGTTACTGCCCCGTCGTCCCGAACATCGACACACCGCCCCCATCGGCTTGAGCCGGAACGAGACAGCGCTCTGCGCGACCCCGACGGCGACCGGTGCCATGCCCCGCCAACCCGCGCCCGTCTTGGGCTCGCGGCCGATACGGCCTTGCCATGGCACCTTCTCCCTGCCTACATTCCTTCTGTGCTCGACCGAAGGGCGGTTGGGCCACACTCGTTGGCTACTCGTTGGAGGCATCCATGAACAAGGCAGACCTCGTTGAAGAAGTGCAGAAGCAGTTGGGCACCGAATGCAGCAAGGCGCACGCGGAGCGCGCGGTCAACGCGCTGATCGCGTCGATCCAGAAGGGCCTGAAGAAAGACAAGGCCGTCCAGATCGTCGGCTTCGGCACCTTCGCGGTGAAGAACCGCAAGGCGCGCACGGGCCGCAACCCGCAGACGGGCGCCGAGATCCAGATCAAGGCGTCGAAGACGGTCGGCTTCCGCGTCGGCGCGTCGCTGAAGGAAAGCCTGTAACGCAGCGGGGAACGGGCGCCGCGCGCCGTTCCCGCTTGCCGCCGCACTGCGGCCGGCAGATCGTCGCGCGGCCTACCCGGCCCCTTCGATCCATCCACCGCCGAGAACCCGGTCGCCGTCGTAGAAGACGGCCGCCTGGCCCGGCGTGATCGCCGCCACCGGCGTCGCAAACTCGACGCGCGCCTGGCTGCCGGTGGCGACGATGGTCGCCGCCGTCGCTTCGTGGCGCGCGCGCACCTTCACCTGCGCCAGCACGGCTTCGCCGTCGCGCGGCGCGTCGACGAGCCAGTGCACGCCAGCGACGAACATCGCCTGCCGCAGCACGCCGTCTCTCGGCACCAGCGTGACATCGCCGGAGTTCGGATTGATCGCGGCGACGTAGTGCGGCGTGCCGAGCGCCGGCAGTCCTTTGCGCTGGCCAACGGTGAATCCATCGACGCCGTCGTGGCGACCGACTTCGCGACCATGGCTGTCGACGAAGCGGCCAGCGACGCCGGTGCCGCCGCGCGCGCGCACCACGTCGCGGTAGTCGCCGCTGGTGACGAAGCAGATCTCCATCGACTCGGGCTTGTCGGCGGTGACGAGGCCGGCGTCGGCGGCGATCGTGCGCACCTCTGGCTTGTGCAGGTCGCCGAGCGGAAACAGCGTGCGCGCCAACGCCGCCCGTTCGACGCCGAACAGGTAGTAGGTCTGGTCCTTCTGGCGATCGGCGGCGACGCGCAGTTCGCCATCGACGACGCGGGCGTAGTGACCGGTCGCGACGGCGCCGGCGCCGACGTCGTCAGCAAGTTGCAACAGGTGCCCGAACTTCAGCTGCTGGTTGCACAGCACACAGGGGTTCGGGGTGCGGCCGCGCCGGTACTCCTCCGCGAAGTGGTCCATCAGCGCCGCGAACTCTTCCGCGTAGTCCACCGCGTAGAACGGTATGCCCAGACGATCCGCCACCACCGAAGCGTCGCGCGCGTCGCTCGCCGAGCAGCAGGACTTCTCCTGCGCCGACTTGCCGGCGACGCCGTTGCGCATGAACGCGGCGACCACTTCGTGGCCAGCCCGCTGCAGCAGCAGCGCGGCAACGCTGCTGTCGACACCTCCGGACATTGCGCACAGGACTCGCATGGTTTCGGCCCGCGAATGCGGGGACCGGACAAGATGCCGACCTTTGTCTGCAACGCAACGGGGCGAGTCCCTATACTCCTCGCCCCTTTTCCGGCGCCCACGTTCCCACGATGTCGCAGACGTTCTTCCTTCCGCTCACGTTCGCCTCGTTCACGCAAGAGCCCAAGACCGGCGCCGAGGCTCCGGCCCCGGCCGGTGGCGCTGCTCCCACCGGGCAGACGCCGAATCCCGCCGCCGGCGGCACCACGCAACCAACCGCCGCGCCGGCCAGCCCGTGCGGTGGCCCGGAGACGCTCATCTACATGGGCGTCTTCCTCGCCCTGATGTACTTCATGGTGATGCGGCCGGAGCAGAAGCGGCGCAAGGAAACCCAGGCCCTGCTGTCGGCGGTCAAGAAGGGCGACCGCGTCGTCACCATCGGCGGCATGCATGGCGTGGTGACCGGTCTCACCGACAAGACGCTGACATTGCGCGTCGATACCGTGCAGATGACGTTCGATCGTTCGGCCGTTGCCCGGGTGGAACGCGATGACGCGGCCCCACCTGCCCAAAAGGGATGAACCCGGTCCGGTTCGACGCCGAGGCGCCGAGGGCGAGGCACTCGCCGCTGCCGCGCTGCAGCACCATGGCTACCGCATCGTCGGGCGCAACGTGCGCACGCGGCACGGCGAGATCGACCTCCTGGTGCGGCGCGGCCGTGACTACCGCGCCGTCGAGGTCAAAACTCGCACCGACCATCCGGCTCCCGAACGCTGCGTCGGCGCGGACCAACTCGATCGGCTCGAACGTTCGTTGCAGGCACTCGCACCCACGCTGCGGCCAACGCCTCGCGCGCTGGCGATCGACGTGGTCGCGGTGCGCTGGGCCGGTGGCCAGCCAGAATTGCTGCATTTTCCGGCGCTCCGACACGTTGCTCGGCCCGCCGTTGGCATAGGCCCATCCCGCCGGGCTCATGCCGAACCCGCGTTCTGGCCGACGACACCCTGCACTCCTCGCGATCCGACCCCGCTCTCGCTCCCGCCGATGCCCACCCTCGCTGAACAGATCATCCCGCGGCGCAAGCTGCTGCTGATGCTGTGCGAGACGATCCTGTTCATGGGCGTGCTGATGGTCGGCACCAGCGTGCCGCCGCTGAGCACGCGCAGCTTCCTGCTGCTCGAGTTCTCGCCCGAACTGTGGCGCGGTCTGCTGACCTGCTTCACCATCGCGGTGATCTGCCAGGCGTCGCTGAGCTACAACGACCTCTACGACTGGAAGACCGCGCAGAACCGCGCCGAACTGGCGAACCGCCTCGTGCACGCCTCGGGCTACGCGCTCGTGATGCTCGGGTTCCTGTCGATGTTCGGCGGCTCGATGTTCGTGCTGCCCGGCATCGACGACATCAACTCCGAGACGTGGAAGCTGATCCTGCTGGTCGGCATCGCCTTCATGCTGGTGTGGGGCTTCCGCGTCGGCTTCCACTGGTTCTTCTACAAGTGGCGCTTCGGCGAACGCGTCGTCGTCGTCGGCAGTTCGCCCGAAGCGCAGCTGCTGGCGCGCATGGTGATGGACAGCCCGATGTCGGGCTTCGAAGTGCTCGGCATCGTCGAGGAACCGGGCCAACCGCCGCTGCCGGTCGGGCCGGGCCTGCCGCCGGTGCTCGGCACGCTCGACGGCCTGCGTTCGCTGTGCCGGGAAGAAGGCATCAGCCGCGTCGTCGTCGCGCTGCGCGAACGCCGCGGCAAGGTGCCGGTCGACCGCCTGCTCGAATGCCGCATGGACGGCGTGCAGGTCGAAGAACGCGAAGCGATGTATGAGCGCCTGACCGGCAAGCTCGCGGTCGAGAGCATGCGGCCGAGTTACCTCATCTACGGCCGCGGCTTCGCCAAGGACCCGCTGACGATGGTGATGAAGCGCGTGCTCGACATCCTCGCGGCCGGCACCGGGCTGTTGCTGTCGCTGCCGATCTGCGTGCTGACCGCACTGCTGATCAAACTGACCAGCAAGGGCCCGATCTTCTTCTGCCAGGAACGCACCGGCCAGGACGGCGCCCCGTTCAAGCTGATCAAGTTCCGCACCATGCGCGCCGACGCCGAGAAGCTGTCGGGTCCGGTGTGGGCCGCCAAGAACGACAGCCGCATCACGGGCATCGGCCGGTTCCTGCGGTTGTCGCGCATCGACGAGATCCCGCAGTTCCTCAACATCCTGGCCGGGCAGATGTCGTTCGTCGGGCCGCGCCCCGAACGCCCGCACTTCGTCGAGCAACTGCAGAAGGAGATCCCGTTCTACCCGCTGCGCAACACGGTGAAGCCTGGGCTTACCGGCTGGGCGCAGGTGCGGCATCCGTACGGGGCGTCGATCGAGGACGCGCAGGAGAAGCTGCGCTACGACCTGTACTACATCAAGAACATGAGCCTGTTGTTCGACCTGAACATCATGCTGCGCACGGTCGACGTCATTTTGCGCGGCAAGGGCGCGCGCTAGTCCGGGCGGACTCTGCGTATGCTGCCCGGCGCCGTGACGCCCTTCGCTGCCGTGTGGTTCGACTGCGACTCGACGCTGTCCGCGATCGAGGGCGTCGATGAACTGCTGCAGTGGGCGCCGCCGTCGTTGCGCGCCGAGATCCTGCAACTGACCGAGCAGGCGATGGCTGGCACGCTGCCGCTGGCCGAAGTCTACGAACGACGCCTGGCGCGGCTGGCGCCGCGGCGCGAACAACTCGACGCGATCGGTGCGCTCTACGTGCGCCGCCTCGTGCCGGATGCCCTGGCCGTGGTGCAGGCACTGCAGTCGCTGGGCAAGGACGTCGGCATCCTCAGCGGTGGCCTGCTGGTGCCGGTGCAGATCGTCGCTGCCCACCTCGGCATCCTCGCCGACCACGTGCATGCGGTGCCGCTGCACTTCGCCGCCGACGGCAGCTACCTCGACTTCGACCGCAGTTCGCCGCTGTGGCGAAACGGCGGCAAGGTCGTGGTCGTGCAACAGCACCTCCAGCACCTGCGGCCGATGGCGTTCGTCGGCGACGGCATCACCGATGCGGAGACCGCCGGTCATGTCGCCCGCTTCGTCGGTTTCGGCGGCGTCGTCGCGCGGCCGGCGGTGCGCGCGCGCAGCGAGCACTTCGTCACCGAGGCGAGCCTCGCGGCGGTGCTGCCGCACGTGCTCACCGACGCCGAACGCCGCCAGCTCGCCGCCGACCCCCGCTTCCCGACCTTGCGCCCGTTCCTCGACGCGCGCCATCCGTGACCACGTCCCTCGCCGCCATGGCCGACCATCCCATCCTGTTCCTGCCAGGCCCGACCGAAGTCGATGCCGAGTTGCGCGCGGTGATGGCACGCCCCCTCGTCGGCCACCGCGAAGCCGAGTTCGTCACTGTCGTGCAGGACGTCTGTGCGCGGCTGCGCGACCTGTTCGTCACCGACCAACCGGCCGCATTCGAAACGTGCCCGGCGACCGCGTTGATGGAAGCCGGCATCCGCAACTTGGTGCCGCGGCTCGGGCGTTCGCTGCACCTGACGGCGGGTGCGTTCGGCGAACGTTGGCAGGCGATCGCCGCCTCGTGCGGCCGCACCACCAAGGCGTTGCCGGTGCCGCTCGGCCACGCGCATTCGCCGGCGGCGCTGCGCCAGGCGCTGCAGGCCGATCCGGACTTCGCCGCGGTGTGCATCACCCACAACGAGACCTCGACCGGCGTGATCGAACCGCTGCGCGAACTCGCCGCCGTCGTGCACGAAGCAGCCCCGCAGGCACTCGTCCTGGTCGACGTGGTGACGAGCCTCGCTGGCGCCGAACTGCGCTGCGCCGAGTGGGGCATCGACTTCGCGTTCGCCGGCACCCAGAAGTGCCTCGCGTTGCCGCCAGGTCTCTGCGTCTACACCGCCAGTGCGCGCGCGCTCATGCGGGCCGCGACGATCGACGAGCGCGGTTTCCTGCTCGACCTGCCGGTGGCCCTCGCCGAGACCAACGCCGGCAAGACGATCGCGACCCCGTGCGTGCCGCTGGTGTGGGCGCTGCAACGGCAACTGCAACGCATCGCGACGGAAGGCTTGCCGCAGCGCATTGCCCGCCATCGGGCGCTGCGCGAGGCGACCATGCAGTGGGCCACCGCGCGCGGTTTTGCCCCGTTCGTCGCGGACGCCGATGCCCGTTCGCCCTCGGTCAGCTGCATCGACGCACGCGGCGGCGATGTCGCCGCGCTGGCGAAACGCGCCACCGCGGCGGGCTTCAAGATCGACCAGGGCTACGGCTCGCTGCGGGGCAAGGCGTTCCGCATCGGCCACATGGGCGACCACGACCTCGCCAGCCTGCGCGCGCTGCTGCAGGCGCTGGGCTGATCACGCGAACATGCCCTGGTGGGCGCGGGCCAGCAGCTTCGCGACCGCCGGGTGGCTGACGCGGCGCGCCACGGTGACCGCGACGTAGTTGGCGCGCACCTCGGGCAACACGGCGACCTGGTGCAGCCCGTGGCGGCGATGCAGATCGCGCGCCAACACCGAGGGCGCCAGCATCAGGCCAAGGCCCGCCGACGCGAACGACCGCACCAAGGCATCGTCCTCGGCCTCGGCGACGATCTCGATCGCCACGCCCGATTCGCGCAACCACGTTTCGAAGCCGCGCCGCAGTTCGCTGCCCGGCAACGGCAACACGAAGCGCGCCGCCCGCAACGACGCCGGCAGTGCCCCGCGCACCGAGCGCCGCACGCCCTGCGTACCGAACACGCCGATGGCGCTGCCGCCGATCGCATGGTGGAACGCCTTCACGTGGCTGCCCGCGGCGATCGGGCCATCGGCGATGACGAGGTCCAGTTCGAACGTCGCCAACGACGCCAACAGACGCTCGGCGCGATCTTCATGCACGACGACACGCGCCCGTTCCGGCCCGGTCAGCAGCGGCTCGAGCAACCGGAACGTGAGGTCCTTCGGCACGACGTCGCAGACGCCGATCTGCACGCGCATGGGCGCACCACTCGGACGGTCGCGCACCGCGTCGAGCAGCTCGCGGCCGAGACCGAAGATCTGTTCGGTGTAGCCCTGCACCAGCCGCCCCGCTTCGGTCGGCACGAGGCCGCGTCCGTGGCGCTGGAACAGCTTCTCGCCGAGCGCCTGCTCCAGCGACCGCAGCTGCGTGCTGATCGCCGGCTGGCTCGTGTGCAGCACGCGGCTGGC
>SXPB01000295.1 GCA_005776475.1 Planctomycetia bacterium | reverse complement strand
TCGGCAACGGCGTGATCCTGCGCGAAGGCCCGTTCGAGCAGATCTGGATCCAGCCAGCGGCCGGTGACGCCGGCGGCGCGCTGGGTGCGGCCCAGATGGTCTGGCACAACCTGCTCGGCAAGCCGCGCACGGTCAAAGCCGCCGATTCGCAGCGCGGCAGCCTGCTCGGCCCGCGCTACGAGAGCAGCGACATCAAGACGTTCCTCGACCAGGAGAAGGTCGTCTACGAGGAGCTGGCGAGCGAGCCGGCGCTGGCCGATCGGGTCGCCGAGCTGATCGAACAGGAGAACGTGATCGGTTGGTTCCAGGGGCCGATGGAGTTCGGTCCGCGCGCGCTCGGTTCGCGCAGCATCATCGGTGACGCGCGGTCGCCGAAGATGCAGAGCGTGATGAACCTGAAGATCAAGTTCCGCGAGTCGTTCCGGCCGTTCGCGCCGATCGTGCTGCGCGAGGACGCCAGCGAGTACTTCGAGATCAAGAAGGAGCACGACAGCCCGTACATGCTGATCGTGGCGCCGGTGCGGCACGAGAAGCGCAAGGCGGTCGAGCCGGGCGCGTTCGGCCTCGACAAGCTGAAGCAGCTGCGTTCGGTGGTGCCGGCGATCACGCACGTCGACTACTCGGCGCGCCTGCAGACCGTCGACGGTGAGCGCAATCCGCGCCTTGCGAACATGATGCGGGCCTTCAAGAAGCGCACCGGTTGCCCGGTGCTGATCAACACCAGCTTCAACGTGCGTGGCGAGCCGATCGTGTGCACTCCGCAGGACGCGTTGCGCTGCTTCCTCGGCACCGAGATGGACGTGCTCGTGCTCGAGAACTTCGTGATCCGTCGCGCGGTGCAGAAGAACCTGCCGGTGATCGACCGCGAGAAATACCTGTCGTCGTTCTCGCTGGACTGAGGGCTCCTACGATGTTGAAAGTCGATTTCCGACCGGCGCCGCACATCCTGCGGCAGTTTGCGTACATCGCCATCGTCGGCGTGCCGTTGGTGGCGCTGCTGATCCTCAAGCTGTGCGGCGTGTTCGCATGGAGCCACCCCGCCATGCTGGCAGCGGCGGGCGTCGGCCTCGTGCAGGCGCTGCTGTTCATGCTCGGCGTCAAGATCGTGACCCACGTGGTGTACGTCGTCTTGATGGTGGTCGCGATGCCGATCGGCTTCGTGCTCTCGCACGTGCTGATCGCCGCCATCTACTACCTTGTCATCACGCCGATCGGCCTGATCTTCCGACTCGTTGGCCGCGATGCCATCGGCCGAAAGCTGGATCCGAAGGCCGCCAGCTATTGGGTCGTGCGCGGTGCCGTGCGGGCCAAGGCCAGCTATTTCAAGCTATACTGAGTCCATCGCCATGACCTCGCCCAAGCCCGATCCCAAGAACGACGAATTCCTGCAAGCGGCCACCGAGAAGGAACGCGGCATCGTCGCCGAGTTCGTGGCCTTCATGGCCGAGAACAAGATGTGGTGGATGACGCCGATCCTGATCGTGTTCGGCCTGCTCGGCGTGCTGCTGATCCTCGGCGCCACCGGCGTCGCGCCGTTCATCTACCCGCTGTTCTAGTCGGTTGGCGTGAGAGTTCGTCGGCACCGGCGGTTCGCGCGCGAATCGCCGGGTCGCCTCGACGCGCAGCGTCTCGTTCCGGAACGAGTGTGCCTGGCTGCCGCAAGTTCGCACAGCGGCCGTCGATATCAGGGGCAGACCACACGACGGAACCTGCCATGCGCGACCAAGGCCTCGACACCTACTTGTCGGACATCAACGAAGTCCCCCTGCTGACGGCCGAACAGGAGATCGAACTCGCCAAGCGCGTGCAGCGCGGCGATCTCGCGGCCCGCGAGCACATGATCCGCGCCAACCTGCGGCTCGTGGTTTCGATCGCCAAGAACTACGTGAACCGCGGCCTGCAGTTCATGGACCTCATCGAGGAGGGCAACATCGGGCTGATGCGCGCGGTCGAGAAGTTCGACCCCAAGGCCGGCTGCCGCTTTTCGACCTACGCGACCTGGTGGATCAAGCAGGGCATCCGCCGCTCGCTCGTCAACTCGGTGAAGACGGTGCGCGTGCCCAGCTACATGTCCGAGATCGTGTCGCGTTGGAAGGCGACGGCGATGGAACTCGGCTACCGGCTGGGTCGCCAGGCGACCACGTCGGAGATCGCCGAACAACTCGACTTGCCGGAGAACAACTGGAACGTCGTGCGCGAGACGGTGATGTCGGCGTCGGCGCCGGCGCACTCGATGAACGACGACGGCGCCGCCGCCTTCGCGGACTCGATCGAGGACACCCGCTCGGCGCCGCCCGAGGAGCAGATCCTGACGGCGATGGAGCTGGCACGGCTGCGCGAGCTGCTCGAAGGGCTCGACACGCGCGAGGCCCGCATCCTGAAGCTGCGCTTTGGCATCGGCCACGAGGAGCCAATGACGCTGAAGGCGATCGGCAAGCGCTTCGGGCTCACGCGGGAGCGCGTGCGGCAGATGGAGCAGCAGGCCCTCGAACGGCTCGGCGCGATCATGTCGCGCGAGTTCGGCGAGGAACGGGTGGCGCCGCGCGGGCGCCGGCGCTCCGTGTCCGAAGCGTGACGCGGATGCCGTGACCGCGCGGGGTGCATTCCGTAACGTCTGCACAGTGCGGGCCACCAGTCACGAAACCGGAACCGGCACGTCGCTGTACGTGCACGTGCCGTTCTGCGTCGTGAAGTGCGGCTACTGCGACTTCAACTCGTACGTGGTCGAGGACCGCACCGTGCACGACGTGTTCCTCGACGCGCTCGACGCGGAGTTGCGTCGCGAATGGCGGTTCGGGGCGCCGGTCTCGGTGTTCGTCGGCGGCGGCACGCCGTCGCTGCTCGACGATGCGCGCTTCGCCCGGCTGTTCGACGTGTTGCGCCGCCACGTCGACCTCGACGCCTGCCCCGAAGTGTCAATGGAGGCGAACCCCGAGAGCCTGACCCGTGCAAAGGCCGAGCGCGCGCTCGCGGCGGGCGTCAACCGCATGAGCATGGGCGTGCAGTCGTTCCAGGCGAGGCACCTGCGCTTCCTCGATCGCGCCCACTCGGCCGAACGCGCCGAGGCCGCGTTCGCGGAGTTGCGCGCCGCGGGTGCGACCAACGTCAGCATCGACCTGATGTTCGGCGTGCCCGGTGAGACGCTCGACGAATGGCAGGACGATCTCGAGCGGGCGCTCGCGCTGCAGCCGGATCATTTGTCTTGCTACAACCTGACCTTTGAGCCCGGCACGAAGTTGCACCACGAACTGCAGCACGGGCGCGTGGCGCCGAACGACGAGGAAGTCGATCGCGCGATGTTCTTGCACACGCGGCAGCGGTTGCAGCAAGCAGGCTTCGAAGCCTACGAGATCAGCAACTTCGCCGGCCGCGGCGGGCCGTGCCGCCACAACGACCACTACTGGCTGCAGGGCGACTACGTCGGCGTCGGCCCCGGCGCGTCGAGCCATCGTGCGGGAGTGCGCTGCACCACGTCGAAGCCGGTGGAAGCGTGGGCCAAGGCGGCGCTCGCGGGCGTGACGGCGGCGGCGACGGCGGAGACGTTGCGGCCGTGGCAACGCGCGGCCGAAGCGATCTGGCTCGGTTTGCG